>JAHFJA010000001.1:0-66764 GCA_023246095.1 bacterium
AATGTGCACCCAACCAAACAAAGCATTACAATGATATACATCTTAAATCCTCCTCAAAAAATACCGTAACAGCACTATAATAGTGCAAAATTGATGTTTTGTCAACCCAACTGCCTTGGAATCTTGAAAACATTAAAAACCAGATGGTGGCTTAGTCGTTTTTGGTTCATGTCTTGTGATTACTCAATGAGAGACGATCGCCCATCTATTTCCAAAATAGCTTGCATGTCAGTAAGCGGGATGATTTCGTACGGCAATTTGTTTTTAAAATCATCAACGATACCTTGTTCTTCATGCTGAAAATGTGGGAAAATAACCTTATCCGTCAATTCAAGACCTTTCATATTTTCAAGTGCGACATCATTCGCATCACCTGACAGAGAGATGGAGATATTCGGTCCCGCTATCACACTTCCCGCACTTGCCCCTACATACACCACTCCATTATTCACCATTTCTATAATCTTCTTGTCCATACCCGTCTCAGCAAGTTTTTTACTTAAATAAAACGTGTTACCGCCGCATACATAGATGACATCATATTGATCAAATGGTTCCACCGTACTAACATCATCAATATCAAGCCACACAATATTGTTTTTGAGAATACCAACAGTAACAAGTTCATCTTCCGACTCTTGCACGTACTTCATTTCTCCTTCAGTGCGGGATGCCGTCGGAATAAAAAGTATTTTTGTCTCAGTGACTGGTTTATTCAGCATCGAAACAAACACGTCTCCAACTTTGGTGTTCGTAAAACCAGCCGAGGTCAAAAGTAATTTTTTCATACAATAATGTTTTTACACCTTACCCCGGCAAAGCGATATAAATACCAAAAAACGCTGCAAATAGCGTTATTATGAGGCCGACGACGATAAGTAATATTTTGATAGTAAGCGCCATAGAGGTTATGATTATACTCTTTCTCCATTTCACTAAGCATTATACTACTAAATATCTTCTAACATGAAATCACCATACCCGCATCATTTAAGATAAAAATGTTCTAATACAGGAATCTAAGCAGATTTTGGGTATTTAGCAAATCAAAAAGCCCAAAGAAACTCCTCAGGCTTGATTTATTATACTTAACAGCGATTGTTAGTTATTTCTCTTTTTCATGTTAGGAAAGAGCGTACTCATTGCAAAGCCTTTCATGTAAGGCTGATCTTTTAAGGGCACTTGCTCATCAATATTCTTCAACAACGCATCAGCAAATAATGATTGTTGCCTTATATTTTTTTCATCCGTTGTTTGGGGAGGTTCACCATATACTTTATCAAGTAGCGGTTCATACTCAGTATTAAATACTGCTTTAAAGCGTTCTTGATTTACATGTTTTGAACTCGGAAGTTTACCATTCCGAATTTCAATAATCGATGAAACGGTTTTTTTCATACGTTGTAATGCGACCTGATAACTTTCCCCTCCGTACTCTGCAAGTACTTTGTAGTTAAACTCATGGGCGCGCACTTCATCCAAAAAATATGCCTTTTCTTCAGGAGTATCAATGTCCTTATGAAGGATGAGCTGCTCATACGCATGGTATCCTTCGTGAGAAAGAATGATTGCATTGGTCACTCTTGAATTCTTCGGTTCAGCTATGACCACTGTATGCTGATTAGAGTCATATATTGCAGTTGCAAATGAAAACGTTCCTTCTTTAAGAAATCTCCATGATGTCGACTTCTTCAGAAAATTATCAGAGAAAGCAAGGATCGTTAGTGGACTTTTTTTCTTTCCTTGGTCCAACAAATAATAACCGCCTTCGCCATCATCATCAATAGGTACACTGACATCTGCTTGAAACAGCAAATCACGAACCGCTTGGAGATCTTTTGAGTGAACCTTCGTTGCGACCAGATCAAAATCCTTTTTCCAAGATTCCCAAAGTTCCTTTACTTCCTTGTTTCGATCTATGGATACTGGTCTTAATTCTGGTAGCGTTGGAGGAGAGCTGGGTTTTGGATTTACTTTTTCTTGAGACTTGAAGACAACAATGCATAATAACAACAAAATTCCGGCAACAATGAGTACTTTAGTCATCTTTATCCCCTTTCAATGAGATTTTTAATAAATTTTAAGGTTCTGAAACCTGTGCTCAGGTTAGCATATTTTACTGTTTTTGTCAAGGTTAACGCCGTCAATTCGTTCTCCAAGTGCAACACCTCCCTAACTAAAAGGACATAGCGTTTTAGGGTACAGTAGAGGTTGTGATGGAATTCGTTCTCCAGGTGCAACAGTCCTAATCCACGAGCGCGGCAAAGATGCCAAAGCCGCTTTGGGTGTTTACCTAGTTTCTTGCCCAAAAAAAGACTATTCCTCCAAAAAAACACAAAACAACACATATCTTTTAAAAAATAAACCCCGCATTATTCAGCGGGGCCTTCCTTTGTTTCAATTATTTCGAAATGACCTGAAAGCGCTATGACTACTTTCCCCAGATTATCCTGGAGGAGAGCAGAGATAGCTCCTTCTTTTCTTTTGTCGACGCCTGTTACATTCGGCGAATCGGAAAAAAAGGCTTTCCACCCGCCGTACTTGGTGCGCGTTACCATGATCTTTATCTTATCCATTTTTTACCCTTTTTTTCCTAAATCAGAATTACGATATGTAATAAACTTTGACTTGTACCTCAAATAAATATCCCTCACTTCTATACTATATAGCATTACTCTTTACGGGCACGCACTCTCATTACATGGCGATTCCTCAACCACAACCTTAGATGGTCAAATGACTGGAAATACCATGCCAACACTTCGACTGGCAGCTTTAATGTTACCTGCTTAATTTGATGCACGAAGGTTAAAGACTTTGCATCAAACTTCACGCCATGTATCTCGTAGTGCTTGAACAATCTGCTCGCGTAGAATGCCATGGTAAATCTTCTGGAATATTCACAGAATATTACCAGCAGTTCCTCACTCACAAGAGATCCCATGCGTTCCATGTTGTCACGAGCCGTAAAGGTATCCTCAATGAGAACGTATTCTACATCTGAAAAATCCCTCCGTCGCACAAACCAATTCAGCATTGCCCGGGCTTCGGTTAAATCAAGGCGATTAGTATAACCACCACAAAGATGCACTACACATTTCTCGGTTTGATGCGAATCAATAAACGTGCTCACCTCGCCGAGATAACGACAATAGTTACCGTCATCTACATTGTCCGTGGCACCGTAACCGTTAACAAATATCAACATCGAACCCCCTCAGATCGTGACGATCTTCAACCTTGAGAACTATCAGATCGTTTTTTGATAGTCCCAGCATTTGCAAAAATGAATCAACATCACTCTCATACTTTTCTTGTTCATGTTTATATGCATCGATAGTATCCTTATCTGGTCCCTCTTCGGTGACACCCGCATCTTTTATGCTCTCAATAATCTGATTTTTTTCTACGGGAGTAATAAGACCATCCTTTTCCACCAACTCAAGTACTATTCGTGCGTAGTTGAGTGAAAATATCGGATCAGTGCACTTATCGTTGGTAAAATAAACATACCCGTGAGGTATGGCATTTCCACATTTACATACGCGGAATTCGTTTTTCTCAATGACCATGACATTCTCCTTTTATTTTCAATAATGTACGCCACATTCAGCGCAATGAGCCAATTCCACCACAAAAACACTGCTTTGTCAACACCATTTGGGTGAAACCGAAGGTTATGTACGAAATACTTACAAAACGCCCTGTGACACTATCGCTTACCTATCTTTCATCAATTTCTCAATTGATTCATAGTGCTTAGTCTGCGAAACCTGACGTTCTGAGGATTTACGGTGGATAATATGGAGGTCCATAGTGCTCACTATCCTCTTCCATCCGATCGGTTGCTCGTGAATAGTTCCTTGATAACGAATTTTTTTATTGTTTTTGAAAAACCTGATTTGCCGATCAGGATATGCTGAAGTTTGTTTACCGTCAATATAGTTTTTACGGGGAAACGCAAAGGAGTCCGCTTTGATATTATTTTCGGTAAAATGCCGAAGCTCCTTCAGAAGCTTTTCCTCGTATACTTCATCTGCATCCATAACTAAAATCCAATCTCCTTTGGCGCGCTTCAGACTGATATTCCTTTGTTGAGAAAAATCCTCTTTCCACGGACGTACTATGATGTTTGCTCCAAATTTTTTTGCAATATCTACTGTTTTATCTTTAGTTTACCGTACCAAATATTCATCAGACTCACAAGAACTCAAGCATTCCTTTTGCCTTCCCCGGCTAAAACAAACAAAAAGCACCGCATATTACTGGGTGCCTATTTATTCATCAAACGTTTTATTTCAAAAGCGCTATCGCTACCACACCGGCGGCAACTCCAGCCCACTGCTTGAGTGTAAGCCCTACTCCGAGAATAGGGATACTCAATAGTGAAGCTGCCAATACGGAGCTGATTGAGACTAACGCTACAAACACACCGGCGGGAATACTCGGATCAGTAACCTTTTCCGAATATAGATAGCATCCTATCCCATTGAGTAGTCCTGCAAACACCAATATTAGAATTGCATTGCGAGAAATAGCCTGATGTCCAAATTGACCAGATACCAGCGACCAAATCGCAAGCGTACCGAAAGTTACAGCAAAGACGATTGTTCCCGTCCATGCGCCTCCAACCCCTGAAAAACGCGCAATGATAGGCCATGCGAAGCATGAACCGATTAATACCGCCCAACCAACAGTAGTTATACCCATTTTTCTCCTCCTAAAAGCTTTACATTATAGAACCGTCATCTTCAAAATCATTTGCGGAAAGTCGTCGAACCGCAATGCGAAGACATTTTTTATCAAAACCTTTCGTTAGCGGATGCAAAGTAAGCTGGGCAACACCATTATCTGTTTTCAGAACTACCACGCATAGCTCCCCGTTTCCATTAATGATTTTTTTACCAGGATTCACTAACCAGTGATCTTTAAATAGTTTTTCGGGGATTTGTAGCATTGTTGGTCCATCAGGCCAGTGTGACCACGAGGTATCATTAAACCAAGTGTCGCATTGTTCAGTCGTGTGGATTTCTATATCTATAGGGATAGCTTTGTAAATCAGTATTCCCAAGGACGGATCTCCGCAAAAATTTTCTTCGTTGATAGAGGGATCTATCACCTTCTTTGAGTCCTTGATTTGATCAAGAAACGGTAAGGTGTAATCCACCCTAAACACTCTAGGGTCACTCCTAGAAACCTTCACTGGTCTTGTATCTACATCGAACATTGTTTTTCCTCCTTTAGAAAAAACTTATAATTGTAAAGGTGCCTCTCTTGAGATGGTCTCCAAAAAAACTTTTGGTTCACCTTTTTCTTGTTTGGCAGTTTGCCATATTTATACCGTTTTGTCAAGCATACTCTCGACAGTCGATAGATGACCGTTTGTTGCATCATATACCTCGCTATCGCAATAATAATACTTTGAAGTGGCGTTGGATCCCAAAACAAAAAACACGCCTGAAGGGCGCATTTCTGCTAGCATCTGCTCACAACTGTCTCTCTTGAACAAAATCCGAACTTTTTTTCAAGAGAATCCAGACGCGGAATTTTGATGCGCCTCCATTATCCGCCAACTGGCGGAGACGGACGCCGGATTGGTACATGGCGGAATTCCCCCCACACCCCCCTTCCGCCATGTTTTTGTATTACTAACAATATGCTTTTTGAGGAGAGTTTGCAAGAAGGCTATCAATGTTATTAAAACTATCTACGCCATGGTGCAGGTGTCACGTCAAAAGTTGTCTGAGAGACGCCTCTTGGAAATTTCTCCATCATCGTTTTAAATATCACATCAAACACCTTTTCTGCCACATGTAAATTTAAATCATTAAAAATTTTATGTTCATCTTTATCAAGTTTATTTTTTGTATTTTGAATATGAAGACGATTACGAACATCCCGCAAAAATTCTAGTGCTGTATAAAAATTTTTTGGTTGTTCAAAAAAATTATATTTCCTAGCTGTCGCTATGTAATGTTCAAATTTCTCAAGCTTCTTTTTTCGAAACTCAGCAACTTCTGTTTTGGTGACATTTGGTAGTTTGTCAGAAACATGTTCTTGAATACGATCTACAAAATCATCCAGGAAGCACTCAATAATGGCGACAATCACCAGCATTATTGGTTTATTGAAATGCATCTTCCTTAAAGGAGGACTATCATTTTTTGCATCATACAGCGTCCACAATATTTCCATATTATACAAAATGTTATCACCCTTTTTGAAGCTCCAAATAAAAGTAAAAATTGCTTTTGAAATTAAATCTCGCTCTGATGATGTCATAAAATAAGTTAATGTGGTATAGAATACTATGTTTCTCAAGGCTTATCACACACATTATAAAGAAACTATCACGACAGGAATAGACCACGGGTCTCTATATTGCTTATATACAACCGTGACAACTAAACTCTAGTTTAACCCTTATTTTATAAGCTTTTTTAACATTGCCTCTATTGCCTCTAAAAACCGAGTGTGTAATAAATATTGGTTGATGCACCGTGAGGTTTTATTACACCAGACTCTTTGAGATCCCGAAGGTCTTTATTTATGGTCGCTCTTGGTGTCTCCTTTAGAATCTTTTGACAATCACTAACTGTAAGCTTTCCCTTGATAAGCAATGAGTCAATAATTTTTATCTGACGTTCATTAATATTATGATGTTTTGAACCAAGTAGTATTGCTTCAAAACTATTTACAGAATTTCTAAACAACGGCTCGGGTAAACCCCAATCAGACATTTTCTTTATGACTACATCAATACCACGACCATATTCTTCCAAATATCGCATATCTTTCAACCTCGCAGCAACCATGGAATTGCGACTGAATTGTGCTTCCTTAAGATTATCTACCGTGACACCTGGAGGAAGTGAGCCAGGATTGGCAATTTCTATGCGATCTTGAAATACACGAATTTGTGTATATGTTTCAATAATTTTGTAATCACGATGAATAATAGCATTCGCTATTAACTCTCTAATAGCTTCTTCTGGGTATTCATACCGTTCAACACGTTTAGTACCCTCGATCACTGCATTTTTAGCAATATTTTTTAAAACAAATTTATATACTTCATCAATTTGTGAATCAAGCGTACCAGCTATGTCTACTGCATCAATAATTTTAGAAGATGGATCACTACCAGCATAACGAATGCAACGAATTACATAACGATCATATGGGCTTTTGTTTTGAGGTATCGCTTTTGCAAAAATCAGATAACCTCCGATAGTTGGTTTATATTGACCATCAAAAGATGCAATAATATTTAAATTTTCAAGCGTCACATCATCCACGGTAGGTGTAGCACCTCTTTGTATCTGTTCTTCACTTTGCTCGAGAAGTTTAATCACTTTTTCCTTTGCAATGTCTTCCTTGTTTGTATTCCGTGCCTCTGATAAATCAAATTGGAATTCCTTTGAAGTTGCAACGTAGGTCCTAAATTCATTATCAGTAATTTTCCTACTAGTATTACCCTCTCGAATATATGCACCATTAGGGAGCCCAATAGGACTAAAGTAACAGGGCATATAGTCTTTTGGACACTCAGGCACAAAGACAGCTAATATAGTGACTCCTTCATACTCAATAACATGATATTCTGGCCGTAAAACAAAGCTCATTTTATCATTGAAATACTGCGTTAATTTCGTCTGCATTTGGTCTAAATTCGTACAGCCAGTGACTTCATTTTTTTCTTGGTTCACTCCAAACACGACAAGACCCCCACCCCGACGATTAGCAAAAGCAGAGATAGTCCTCCAAATATCATTTGGAATATTATTTTTTGCGGTCTTAAACTCAAGGTCAGACAACTCACTTGATATTTCTAAACCGTATTTTATTTTTTTAAGTATTTCATCGTTTGTCATAAAACTATTTTTTGAACGTGCTATTTTTAGATGACCAATCCGTACACACAGAATGACCCGATCTGCCAAGATTATTTATCATTGATACTTTCTGACAGATCATGCATCAATATTACCAAATCTGCTACAGTTATAAAGGAAGGAAATACCTCCTTACCAGCTAGTGTATTGTCAATTGTCTTATTGCGCCAAATGACCGGGGCATCAAGACAATGTTCAAAATAAAAACTATTATTATGAGCCGATCCATTTCGAATATGCTTAACAAATCTAAAAATGTCCTCTTTGACCCAATATTTGTGATACTTGGAATACAAAGTTATATCAGATATACCCACCATCATCATTCTTGCCTGCCAATTTATTAATGGTGATAAGTCTGCCTGAACCCTAGCACCAGCAAATTTAACGCTTGCCCTTACGTTAAAATCCTGAATTGCACTTTGTGCGGCATATTTTATGACAGGCAATCCATTAAAATCGACAGAAAGTCCGAGTTCTAACATCCCTCTCTCTTTTTTATGGTGGTCAACTAAAACCCTCTGAAAATCTTTCATAACCATCATATTCATGCCAACAAAAAAGAATCTAAAATTTTCTTCAATTGGTCTGAATATCTCATGAATAAATATTTCTTTATCTTGTATACCTGACATAATTTTTACAAATACTCTACGCATTGTCTCTCACCATTTATCGATGTTACAAATTCCCTGCTGGAATCTTTTCCAAGTCCTTATTTGTAATACCGATACTGTAATTACGCATTAACTTATAGGCTTCATCCCCATTTTTCAGATAATAACGCAATCCAGTTTTTGGATAGACGTACCATGCCTCTCCTTTTGATTGAACTTGAAGCAATATCTTCCCTTTTACATCTTTCATTGTTGTTGGATAAGCTTTCTTTTCACCTACTTGTGGTAATCGTTTCAAGTCAGTATTCGTAATACCAACCCCAAATTTTCGCATCATGCTATAAGCAGACGCACCATCTTTCATATAGTATCTTTTCCCATCTATCGGATTCACATACCATGCTTCACCTTTGGATTCGGTCTGAAGTAAAATATATCCTTTAAGTTTATTTTGTAAGTTTTTATCAATGGATTTATTGTTTGTGCTAGCCGATGGATTATTTTGTCCTGACCCGTTACTATCGGCAATAAATAGATTCAATGAATTAAGAGTATTTAAATCAATATTTTCTAACACAGATGACACTCGTGAATAAGAATTACTACTGCCAGAGTCATAGACATAGCTAGATCCATTGATCCAGCTATTTACTTTATTTACAGACAAAAGATATCCCATAGAGTTAAGGCTACCTTTTACCACTGCCGATGGTATACCAATAAATGTGCCATTTTTAAGATAAGCACCGCCACCCGAATTGCCGTGTTCGATGATTGCAGTAGTTTTCAAGTAATTGCCATCAACACCACTAAAATCACCACTAGTATATGTTATTTTCGTACCAAACTTTGCTGGGTACCCATACGTTGTAATCTTGTCACCCAAACCAAGGTTACTACTGTTACTATTTCCAAGACTAATATAAGTAAGAATCCTATTTGTAGGATTTCTCAATTTTAATATTGCGACGTCTGTATCGCTTGATACTTTGTAAATATCGGCAATTTGTCTATCACCAAAGTACGGTTCATCATTGTAATTATCAATAAAACCAACCAAACATCCTGGAGTACCATCAACAACATGTTTATTTGTCAAAATTGTTCCGCTTGAATCAATAACCGTACCAGAACCCTGGCTTGCCATGGTTTTATCAATAGGACAAATAAGTTTGACAGTAGCTCTGATGATTGTACTTTGATTGGCAATTCCCAAATCTTCGGTCGGCGTTTGTAATTTTGGTTGATTTGGTGCAACACAGTATTGGGATGTTGGAGGCGATGCCGTTTCAACAGACGAACAATCAAATGTTTTAGTACAGCTTCTTGTTTGTATTCCTTGAGGTGAGCATGATCCCCAATCACCACATTGCCATGTATCTACAGAACAAGATGGCGCAGTATATGGCGGGACATAAGTGCAAGATTGAGTCGAAGAAGGCGAAGGTGTACCCCCTACACAATTTGATATTTTATTACAAGATCTGTTCTGAATTCCATTAGCGGCACAAGATCCCCAGCTACTACAAGACCAATCGTCTGTCGTACAGGTTAAAATAGGAGTACAACTTTGACTTAAAATTGGATTTCCACCTATACAACTAGACGGGGACGATGACACAACGGTGCGAGACTGTTGCCCCTGTGGAGAACATGCCCCCCAATCAGAATATTTAAAAGATCCGCACGCTGGTGCTAACACATTTACATCAAATGAAGGACTTTGGTAACCATTATTTTGATTACTACTTCCGTAATATACCTTTAACGTGTTTGTTCCTATCTTAAAATAACTATTAGCCGTTGATAAAACAATCCTCGCATCCGACCAACTGGCTACAGGTAAAGCACTTGCGTATCCTCCTACACTTAAATTTACCACTTTCCCTGCTTCAGAATTGTTAAATCCTTCTCCGTTTATTTCCAATTGATCACCAAGTGTGAGTTGTGAAGGATAAGAAGTGATCTTAAGTGAAACAAGTAGCTGGCTGGTTCCATAGACAACTCCGTCACTAGCAATAACCTTTATGTTGGCTAAACCCTCAACTTGAGGCGGGACAGTTACCGAGATAGAATCTTGTCCCCATGACGTGATTGTCGCAGGAGTATCATTTAATAAAACACTTCCTTGTGTTGTTCCAAATCCGTTTGGACATCCATTGTTATTAACTACATTAATATTAAAATCAGAGATTCTGCCAGTACCCCATGTTATATTATTTTCCGTGATAAACTGACATGGGGCTGCCATTGCGGTTTTTGTAGCCACAGAACCAAGAGATATAAATATGATTCCGACAGCAAATAACAGAAAAAAATATTTTTTCATAATGTTATTAATATAGTTTACTTGCTATTAATATGACACAAAAGATTGTCCAAGACAATAGCTCTACAATAGATTAGTGTGCCCGTTTCTTTCTTGCAAACTCTGCTCAAAAAGCATATCGTTAGTAATACAAAGACATGGCGGAAGGGGGGTGTGGGGGGAATTCCGCCATGTACCAATCCGGCGTCCGTCTCCGCCAGTTGGCGGATAATGGAGGCGCATCAAAATTCCGCGTCTGGATTCTCTTGAAAAAAAGTTCGGATTTTGTTCAAGAGAGACAGGTGTGTGTATATGCCCCCTCTTTCGCCCCCTTTGGGGGCTTGAGAGTTTTGAAACCCAATTGAACCCAACCCCATTTTTCCCCTGAATTCAAAAACAAAATCCCATGGTTTAGTAAAATCCACTTTCCGCCTATGGCGGAAATATCCAAAGCGACACACAATATAATTCATATAGCCACCTCTAATATGAATACGTTCTTTCTCTACGCTCGCAAATCAACGGATGAACCTGACAGGCAGATCCTTTCCATTGAGGCACAAATAACCGAACTTCGTGAATTTGCCCAGCGAGAACATCTTGATATCGTGGATACCTTTATTGAATCGCAAACAGCCAAAGAACCAGGGCGCCCCATATTCAACAAAATGCTTGATCGTGTAGAGAAAGGCGGTGCTAATGGTATTTTGGCGTGGCATCCTGATAGACTTGCTCGCAACAGTGTGGACGGAGGGCGTGTAATCTATCTCACCGACACGAGAAAGCTTGTCGACCTCAAATTCCCCACCTTTTGGTTTGATGCCACGCCACAGGGCAAATTCATGCTCAATATCGCATTTGGACAGTCAAAGTACTATGTAGATAATCTCTCGGAGAATGTAAAACGAGGATTACGGCAAAAAGTACGGCGAGGCGAACAGGTCGGACGAGCACCGATGGGATATCTCAATGATCTTGTGACAAAGAAGATGATACCTGATCCCCAACACTGTCGCCTCATCCGAAAAGTATTTGAGCTGTATGCGACAGGCAATTATTCTCTCAAATCCCTCCGAGAGATTATCTTTGACGAAGGATTGATGAGTGGAACAGGCAAAAAGCTCTCTATTTCCATGATACAAAAAATCCTCACCAATCCATTTTATTATGGTGCGTTTCTCTTTAACGGAGAGCTTTTTGCGGGTACTCATGAACCATGCGTGTCAAAGAAACTGTTTGGGCAAGTACAAGCAATCCTGACAAGCAAGACAAATCCGAAAAAACGAGGCGAGAAGCAGTATCCACTTCGAGGTTTATTTATCTGTGGCGAGTGCGGATGCAGTATCACATCAGAAACACACAAAGGACATGACTACTATCGTTGTACCAAGAAAAAGGATGTAAAATGCTCGCAAAAATATATTCGCGAAGAGCTTCTCGCCCAACAACTATCAGAGATGATACAATCAGTTTCTTTACCCACAGATTGGGCAGAAAATATGCTTGAACAACTGGAAACAGACGAAACAAGTACCGCCCAATCTGATGTCCTTTTCGCTCAAACCATTAAGGATCAGATAAAAATGTGTGAAACAAAACTGGATACCCTGCTGGACGCGCACCTTGAGCAGGTCATAACAAGGGATGAATATACCAGCAAGAAAAACAAGGTGATGTCTCAAAAAATGGATTTGGAGCAAACACTAAATGAATTTGAGCGAAAGGGCAACGCATGGCTCGAACGCACTCGTGCGTTCATAAATACCGCTAATCAAGCGGAAAAAGTCGCTTTGGATGAAAATTTGTTTGCAAAAAAAGATTTTCTAAAAAAACACGGCTCGAACCGCCTCCTCGCCGACAAAACGGCTCGGGTGGATTTTACCAAACCATGGGATTTTGTTTTTGAATTCAGGGAAAAAATGGGGTTGGGTTCAATTGGGTTTCAAAACTCTCAAGCCCCCAAAGGGGGCGAAAGAGGGGGCATATACACACACCTGCGGGACATGGACTCGAACCATGATACCATCCTCCAGAGGGATGTGTCCTACCATTAGACGATCCCGCAGTTCTAAGTACATGCGATAATTTTTACTCTCTCATACACCCCTTCACGATGGCGACCTCAAGCGGCAATTGAGGTAACGAAAACCATTTTGCGTCTTTTTGCGCTGACATCCAATGGCTAATCAGCGTTAATATCTCTCCCATAGAGAGAACTGATGAAAGCTCAATAAATTTCAAGTTTGCCACTTCATCAGCATCCACCAACCCTGCCACATTATTTTTGTACAACATGATGTTGCGAAGGTACTCTATCATATCCCCCACAAAGACATCAAGATCTACCCCATTCTCAATCAATTGATCAACGAGTGTAAGGCCTTTATGCGAGTCTTTAACACTCAGTGCATCAGCCATAGCTAATACAAGCGCATGATCAGTGCGAGGTAATATCGCGGACGCATCTTTATAAGTGATCGCATCTCCCAGTGATAAGACTTGACCTAAGAGACTCTCTGCATCACGCTGACACCCTTGAGAAAGTCGAACAATATCCTGCAACACCTCTTTCTCAATTGTCTTTTTTTCACATTTCGTGATAAACGCCAAACGAGCAAACATTTCCTTTGCAGGAATTTTTTTGAAATCAAACCGTTCACATCGAGAAATAATTGTCGCGGGAACTTTATGGAGTTCAGTAGTAGCAAATATAAACACGACATGGGCTGGCGGTTCTTCAAGAAGTTTGAGTAGTGCATTAAAGGCCGAAGTGGAAAGCATGTGCACTTCATCGATAATGAATACCTTATTGACCAACTGAGCATTAGCCACTTTCGCCGCACCTATTATATTCTCACGCACATTATCAACCCCCGTGTGTGATGCAGCATCGATTTCAATGACATCAAGAGTACGTCGATCCAAAATCGACCGACAAGGATCACATTCGTTACATGGCTCAGCCGTCCCAGGTTTTCGTTTTATACAATTTATGGCACGCGCAAAAACACGTGCAGTTGTTGTCTTTCCCACTGCGCGAGGTCCGGAAAACATGTATGCATGGGCAATACCTCCCGCGATGATTTCGTTTTGCAACGTCAACTTGATCGGCTCTTGCCCGATGATGTCAGCAAAAAGCTGTGGACGATAGGTTCGGTAAATTGCGCTCATTGTTAGAATTTTTTAATAATATTTTCTACCGCTGCCCATCGTGATGGTTTATCGCGTGGAACCAGTATGACAACTTCGTCACCAATCACCCCTTTGAAGTATGTCACACTTGCAGTGATCACGCGCCATGAACGCCCTTCTCCTGTGACCATGAATGTATGAGTCTCAGGATCAGTTTCGAGAATCCCTACAACACGACGACGTGCGGCAGGTCCTATCTGCTTATATATAAACGAGCCATTGTGACTGATATTGAGTTTAAGTACGTCTCCTTCAACCAGCTTTGATTTGGATGCGTAGTTTGGTGGAATTGAATACTGTTTTCCATCCGGTCCCACCATCCCCTGTCCATCAAAAATTCCCTCAATAGCATTCTCATCATCTTCCCCCACTTCATGTTCGTGAGATGGTGTGTGATGAGGAGGAACATTTGTTGGATGATACGTATGGCGCGTCGTATCAATCGCCATACCGGGCACTAATTGAGACAATGGATGATTGTCTCTGTCCGGATGAGGAGCTAGGTGGCCTCCTTGTTCGTCATGTATCAGATCAATCGCTTTTTGAACGTTTCTTTTTATATCTTCAAGAGTATGTTTCAAAAGCTCAAGACGAGGGCTGGGATGCGAAGGCGCTTGCTCATGAGGATGTTCGTGATGGTCATGGAGGGGTGCCGGCTTCTCTTCTGGCACGGCCACCGTGGGCATATCATGTTCAATCTCAAGAAGCGCTTCATCGAGGCTTCTCATGCCTGATTCCTGAGTGGCAGCGACCGGTTGTGGGGGCAACGAAGTGGATACAGACGGCGCCAATTCCTCAACGCGTTCAGGCTCGGGGACTATTGATGCGGTAGGCGATACATTATCAGATACTGAACTTTGAACATTTTGCTGTTTAGGAAAAAACCAGAAGGAGTCCGACATATCTTTTTTGTTATATTTTAGCCTTTTTGTTATTGTTTTGATCCTAGCACAGTGATGATTTTGGTCAACACCTCCCTTTTAAAATACTAAAGAACGGTTTGCTTTGCACGATCAAGTATTTCTTGCTCCACGATAGTCCTATCCCGACCATGTTTGAGACGAGATAATTGACGAATTGCCTCTGCAACGTCAAGACTACCATGAGCAGGAGCAAACGTGCGCATGTTAAACGGGCGCGCAGCAGTACCATTGATAAGCAATCTGACATACGCATGAGTTCGTTCAATGTTTATCACGTCAAATTGATTGAACACGGGCGCCATCTGTTTTGAGACCAGCTCAGCATCATCTACACCAACGCGAAAGTTCACAATCGTACCCACGTTTCCAAAGACTGCATCTCGTACTTTCGTATCCCCTGCTTTTGGTGTCAACTGTGCAATATATTGGTGACCCATGGTCAGACATAACCGATATTTTCGCGCCTCAGAAAGAATCACTGCGATACTGTCGGTAATAAAGTTTTGGAACTCGTCGATATAGAGAAAGAAATCATGTCTCTCACTTTCTGGTATTTCACCGCGCGATAGTGCAGCCATGGTAATCTTACTCACCATGATGAGTCCCAACAAGTACGCATTCAAATCTCCCAATTTACCTTTACTCAATTTGACTAACAAAATCTTTTTCTCATCCATGAGTTCACGAATATTGAATGCACTGTTTTGCTGACCTATAATAGGACGCATGATGTCATTGGCAACAAACTGGTTCAACTTTGAAGTAATATACGGCACCATATTAGCCAGTGCTGCCTCTCCTCCCGCCTTTTGCGCCTCCTTAACCCAAAAATCATGTACGACCGGATTTTTACACTTGGAAAGTTTGTATTTACGAAACTCTTCATCGGCCAACACTTTTGAGACTTCCATCAACGTAGACCCGGACTCTGGGTCTTCCATGATCAAAAGCAACGCATTTCGCAAATATTGTTCAAACATTGGACCACCCGTCGAACGCAAATCATACAACTTATCCAATATCATGATAAATTCATTGATAACAAACGTTTTTTGTTCAGGAAATCGAGGATCAAATTCCAATAAGTTTAAACCCTTTGGTCGTTCGTAATCAGCCGGATCAAACAAAACAACATCATCAGCGCGTTCAGGAGGGATAGTGCTCAGGATGTGATCAATTGCTTCGCCGTGAGGATCAATGAAACAGCAACCTTCACCATTACGAATATCTTGAACGATCATATTTTGCATGAGCGTAGTCTTTCCCGATCCTGTCATACCAATCACATACATGTGACGCCTTCGATCATCCGCACGTATGTGGACAGGAGTAATAATGCCACGATAGAGGTTTTCTCCCAGCAAGACTCCTTCCGTCGGCATATTTTGTGGTGGGGGTGCGCTTCGTGATTTGAGCCATTCAATATTCGGCGTTTCTGTGGTGCTCAAAGGCAAATGAAAGAGACTTGCCAATTCTTCCGCATTAAGAATGAATGACTGACGATTGTCAAAATGCCGATAAATTGAGTGTTGCACGACAGACGGTTTTTTCGCTCGCTTAATTTTAATTATGGCTACCCCTGATTCCGGCCCAGTATATTGAGCAAAGGCGTTGGTTACATTGTATACCTGCATATCCGCAAGAGCTTGCGTTTGTGCTGAGCCAATGACACGAATATTGGTTTGAAAACCTGCCTTTGACCCTTTTTCCTCAACAGCTTTTACCAAATCCTGCTCGAGTGGAGACATACGATGCTCTGTGGGGCCGGATTTATCGCTGGATGACTTCAACGTATCCATAGTGGCCGATCCCGTCTTTTTTAAAACTCCCCAAGCAAGATCACCCGCCGAGCCAATATTGGCAGCACTCATTGCTTTTTTTACCGTCTTGCCGTGCTGCATTTCCTTGGCAAACGCCTGTCCTTTTGATCTCCACGATGGCGGTGCGGTGCGTATCGTCATCTGAATCACAACACCTTGCCCCTGCGCTACTTGGCTCAACGCATTTGTTAGAGCATTTAATGGATCGGAGTCCATTTTACGGTAGGTGCGTAAAGGAAAAATCCAATGTTTACTAAGTTGTAGTGCGGCTGCACTGACACCCCCATGAGGGAGAAAAATATTATAATCAGCGGTCTCTTCAACATATGCTGACGGGTACTGAGCAAGTAATTGTTGTTCAAAAAAAGATTGAAGATAGTCGGGAACGATGACAAAAAACTTTATCAGTCCATCAATAGCAACTATTTCAAAAGTAATCTCATCTTCTCGTCCAAAAAAATATGCTTTCCATTTGTCACGGGGACGCAATGAGCCCAGTGAAAGATACAGCGATTCTGCAACTGCCACTACCTCTTTATATTCTCCTTTTCCCCCTTTTTCTTCCTCTTCTTCCCGCGACCCCTCTTTTGGCACTTTTATTTGAAGTATTTTTTTCTGTAAGGCATTGTGTTCGACATATCGTTGCGTGAGCACAGATCGGAGTACGGACAGCCCTAGCACTGCCACTAATGCGGCAACACCGCCCCACCATAAAACAGACAGAAGGATGTTACCCGCAATGAGGGAAATAATAATATCCATATCTTATTCTTTTGCGTTGAGAAATAATATTTTCTCCGCTTTTATTTTTGACTCCTGCTCAATGAAGTAATAATTCACGCCAGGAAGAAGCGTTAACCATCGACGAATCAAATATACAAGATACGAAATCTTCATGGTCGCTTGGCCCATCAAGTACTCGATACGAGAGGCTGTCAGGTCACCTTGTTGTCGAAATATGACTCTCCTTTCGGGAGGAAGTTCCAAATACAAAAATTTAAGATCTTCTTCAAGGACCTTTTCAATATTGCGTCGAACGGGAGATTTCACGATAGGTGCCACCAAGGCAGTGGAGGTCGAGACAGCAGGAACTTCTTGCGTCGGCGTTGCTTCCTGCGCTTCTTGTGACACTTCTATCGATTTTTCAACGTTAACCGCAGGCTTTTCGTTGTGCTCGGTCACCTCAGGCGAGCGTATGACTTCAGGAATTGAAGGCATAACTTCAGCCACAGGACGAGCGAGATCAGGCATAATGATTATCTTTATTTTATTTCTCAGCCTTTTTCCTCATGAATAACATTGCAAAAATCGGACCCAACATCCATATCGAACGCGGGAGAGGTGAGGTAAAAAACTGCGTTGCGACAGGACTATTGAGTGATTCCTGGGGAAGAAACATCAAAATACTACTCATCAGTAACCCAACCTGAAACGCACTAAGGATGATGGCATGAATCCAGGAATGTCCGCCATCCGCCCGAAGCGCCATATTGTGGGAAAACAAAACATATAATGTCAAAAATCCCACAACAAAGATGCCTAACTGATACATGAAAAACTGTGCGGGCTGTACCACAGAGAGCCAATCCTTAATCGCAGGGGTGAGCATGGTGACAGCTAAGGCAGAATAGATACTGATGAGTACAACCGTCAGACGCTCGCGACTTGCGAAAAAAGAATAAATAACTACCGCCAAGAAATAAAACAAAATTAAAAATGTGTCCCAACTGGGATTACTGAGATTGATCAATGCCGAGTTCACGTTAACGTTCACCAGCGGCGTAAGCATGATAGTAGCAGAAAATGATTTTTGTACCTATATAGTATATCATGGACAACAAACAATGTGATATCCACACCTCCTAATATGAAATCAACAACCCAAAACCTGTAGTATCTCCCGTTATCTTCAAAGTTTTTAATAGCGGCGCAGTCATGACCTCACCTGCCAATTTATGTAAACCATCAAACGTTACTGGATTGTGTTTTGTATCAAATGTAATTTCAAAAGAGTGCGTTCCCACGTCCCCTCTTCCTGCCCTTTGTGTCAAATAAAACGTATGGAGCAAAGACCCGTTTCCACTTTGGTCTGAATCAAGATACTGTCTCAACCCGGCATCTTCCCTATCGAAGGTAAATCCCGCCAACGCAGTGAGTAACGTCGCATACTGATTTCGTTCAGATGACTGTAAGGTTTCAATAAAACTTCCGCCTTCTTTTTTTACCATATAATCTTTGAGGGTGTCGCGATAGATTAAAACTGTATATTCTGTCGCACCCATCCGATCGAGCCCCAGACCCAGAAACAGCCGATCTATAGGTGTCAAATGATGATCGTTAAGCAAGTTCACTTGCTCCTGAAGATACGGCTCCCCCAGTGAGGCAAGGCCAAATGCCGACTGTGCACGCAGCGACGCAGTGGAATTAGGTGAAAAATATATTGACCGAAAATACGCTTTAAGATCCTCGGCGGGCAACCATGTCGGATCAGTATACGCAATCAATGCAAGTAGCTCTGTGATAGACAGATCATTATCCGAATAAAAAACCGATGGTAGTTGTTCTGTGTCTGTTGATTGTGTGTCGGACACCGACACTGGTTGTGTAAGCCTTGATGTCCCTGTTCCGACATGCTCAAAAAACGCTTTCATGACATGAGCAGAAACAATACCATGCACATCATCTCGATCTTGAAAATGCAGCAATGCCCGTTCCCATAATGATGAAATACTCTTGGGAATGATAAAAATATCCATATCTGAAAGCAGAGGCAAGCGATCAAACGGAATTGCGTCAACAAGTGATAATGGCACAACACCATGATTTTGATCCTCATTGAGGGGAGGCGGAGAATTCAGTGGCTTACTTACGGGATAGAATCTGAATGTATCTTGTGCGAGCCTTTGTTGTGCTTCACGACTTACATCTTGAGTACTTGCATTTTCTGAAGCAATAGATGGGTGTATTGCTTCATATCCCCACTTATACAGCCTATTTACCTGGGTATCTCCCACCTTATATGAGGTCGGCAATCGAAAATGATAAATATTCCCCTCAATAAAAGGTTCCTTTGGTTTTATCCGTATCTCACGCGGAGTAGTAGAAACGACATCATACGCAAACACGGGATCAAGTACAAGACGAAACAACACTGCCTCAGTATCCATATCCACTTTACTAGTAAGAGAAATCTCGGACTGCAATCCCATGCCTTTTTCATCAAATTCGACTGGTTTTAAATAGAAATTATCTTCCCCTACTTCTTTGGGCACCACAACATCACCAATCTTTTTTTCGACAGGGACAGGAGTGGGAACAACAGGCTCAATGGAAGGAACAAATGGCACTGACGCCGTTTTTTTAGGTAACAAAAAAAGAAGCTGTGAACTTCCCAATATAACACCAACGACAATTACCACGAGTACACTAATCCCCACCAAGACAACAACAACATTTCTCTTCCACCAATGGCGAGAAATAAGATTAGGTGCAGGAGTGTGAGGCCCTTGCACAGGAGGAGGTGTTGACAGCATGGGAGTGAAAAAATTCTTCCCTTAAAGCTTTTCGTTGCGTAATTTCTCTAAGAGTGAACGTTGAGAACGAGAAATGTGCTTGGGCACAATGATGTCGGTATGTACCAACAAGTCACCTCGCCCACTGCGGTTGGTGTAGGGTACCCCAAGACCTCGCAAGCGGAACATCGTACCCGTTGCTGTCCCTGCGGGAATCTGAACTTCATACGTTCCATCGGGCGCTGATACGTTTATTGTATCACCTAACACTGCTTGGGTAAACGCAATCGGAACACGTGTTATCAAATCGTTACCTTGGCGAGTAAAAATTTTATCAGGTCTCACGCGGATTGTCAGATACAAATCACCAGCAGCTGCACCATACAATCCTGCATTTCCTTGACCCACCAATCGCAATAGTGAACCATCGGCAATACCAGCAGGAATATTTACTTCCAATGAAGAACGATCACGGGTCACTCCTGGACCATTACATATCTTGCACACCTGTTTTGGTTTGCGACCTTGGCCTTTACAGTCGGGGCAAGGAGTCGCTGTTTGGATATTTCCAATAAATGTCCGGTGAATACCTATAATCTGTCCCGATCCTTGGCATCGACTACACGTTTCAATCGGTGTCCCCGGTTCGGCTCCTCGTCCTTCGCAATGTTTGCACGCAATCGTTCTCACTGCGCCCACTTCTCTTTTTGCGCCAAACAAAGAATCACGGAAATCGATTGTTAATTCCATAGCCAAGTCTTCTCCTTTGGGAACTCCTTGTTTTTTACGTCCTCCACCAAATCCAAAAAAATCTCCAAACATGTCGCCCAGATCATTCATATCCACATTAAATCCTTGACCCCCCATATCGCCCCATGGCGAAGCACCCGCACTCCCTTGCGAGAATGCGGCGTGGCCATATTGGTCGTACTGAGCCCGTTTCTGTGTATCCGAAAGTACTTGGTACGCTTCATTCAACTCTTTGAACTTAGCCTCATCTCCTCCCTTTTTATCGGGATGATGTTTATGGGCTTGCGTACGAAATGCTTTTTTTACCTCATCAGCAGATGCGGATTTTGAAACGCCAAGAATTTCGTAATAGTCTTTCATTATTCTTCTTTTTTCGTAAATTCAGCGTCTACTGCTTCGTTTGGATTAGCTTGACCTTGCGCGCCTGGCTCTGGATTAGCCTGGGCAGAACCGTCTGTCGTGTTTTCCGCCCCTGGAGGAGGTGTCTGAGTTGCGGCATCTTGCTTATACATAGCCTCACCTACTTTTGACAACACTTCATTGAGCTGGTCAGATGCCGCGGCGATTGCAGCTCCATCAGTCCCTTCTTTCAGCGTTTTGAGATTGTCGATCTTTTCTTGTACTGCTTTTCGAATATCTTCCGGAACTTTTTCGCCGTGTTCCTTCATTACTTTTTCGGCTTGATATACAAGACTCTCTGCATTGTTTTTCGCTTCGATAAGTTCGCGCTTCTGTTTATCTTCCTCGGCATGAAGTTCTGCCTCTTGAGTCATGCGCTGTACTTCCTGATCAGAAAGTGATGTTGATGCGGTGATGGTAATTTTTTGTTCTTTACCTGTTGTCTTTTCTTTCGCTGAAACGTTCAATATACCGTTTGCGTCGATATCAAATGAAACTTCAACCTGTGGTACGCCACGCGGTGAAGGAGGAATGCCATCAAGAATAAATCTCCCCAACGTTTTGTTGTCAGCTGCCATTTCGCGTTCACCTTGAACGACATTGATTTCAACCGATGTTTGGTTATCAGCCGCAGTAGAAAATATCTGAGACTTGGATGTCGGGATTGTCGTATTGCGTTCAATGATTTTTGTCGCAACTCCTCCCAATGTTTCAAGACCGACAGAAAGCGGCGTAACGTCGAGTAAAAGTACATCACGCACTTCTCCTTGTAATACACCTGCCTGTACTGCGGCACCGATTGCTACCACTTCGTCAGGGTTTACTGATGAATTCGGCTTCTTGCCAAAAAATTCTTCTACCATCTGCTGAATCAATGGCATACGTGTCATTCCACCAACCAAAATTACTTCATTGATATCTTTGTTTGTAAGTCCAGCGTCTTTAAGCGCATTACGGCACGGTTCAAGTGATTTTTGAACAAGCTCGCGAACCAATTCTTCCAACTTTGCGCGAGTCATCGTAAGTACCAAGTGCTTTGGACCGGCTGCATCAGAAGTGATAAAGGGCTGATTGATCTCAGTCTGCATCGACGATGAAAGCTCATGTTTTGCTTTTTCTGCAGCTTCCTTAAGACGTTGCAATGAAAGCTGATCCTTTGAAAGATCAATACCGTGCTCCTTTTTAAATTCATCAATAATCCAATGAATAATACGCTGGTCAAAATCATCACCACCAAGATGCGTATCACCATTAGTCGCCTTAACCTCTACGGTGTCGGCTGCCACTTCAAGGACTGATACGTCAAATGTTCCACCTCCCATGTCATAGACAACAATCTTTTCGTCTTTTTTCTTGTTAAATCCATACGCAAGTGCTGCGGCGGTTGGTTCATTGATGATACGTTTCACATCAAGACCCGCAATTTTCCCCGCATCCTTGGTTGCTTGGCGCTGTGAGTCGTCAAAATAAGCAGGTACGGTGATGACCGCTTCGGTGATTTTTTCACCCAGACGTTCTTCGGCATCGCTCTTTAATTTTTGTAAAATCATTGCTGAAAGTTCCTGTGGTGAATATTCTTTTCCTCCCATGGCAACCTTCAATGCATCACCGCTCTTTACTATTTTGTAAGACATCAAAGCAAGATCCTTTTGTACTTCTGGGTCTTCAAAACGGCGTCCGATTAAACGCTTCACCGATGCAATAGTATTTTCAGGATTCGTTACCGCCTGGCGCTTGGCAAGCAACCCAACCATGCGTTCTCCTGCTTTGGTTACCGCAACAACCGATGGAGTAGTGCGATTACCTTCTTTATTCTCAATAACGCGAGGCTCTCCTCCTTCGATCACGGCCATACATGAATTCGTAGTACCGAGATCGATTCCGAGTATCTTTGACATACAGTCGTGTTAGATTACTAGTTAATGAAAACCTTGATTATGGTCGATAGGTTCTCGATCCGAGAGGCATCAAACGATTCCTCCCGTGTTCGAGCTCCTATTTCTTTCCTTTCTTCAATGTTGGCTGCGTTTTCAATGCGACTTTTTTTACTTCGATCTTCTTTGCTTTTACTTGAGCAGCTTTTGGCATCGTGACTTTCAACACTCCATTTTCAAACTGCGCTTCAGTTTTGTCTCCCATCACATGGGTAGGTAATGCAATCTGTCGATAAAAACTTCCGGTATGCACTTCCTTGCGCCAATAATCCTTCTCCTGTACTTCGGATTTCTTTTCCATACTTCCTTTAATCGTCAGGACGTCATTTTCAATGGAGATATCAACATCATCAGGGTCAACACCCGCGAGAGGCGTCTCTACCACCACACTATCATCTGTTTGATAAAGATCGATATCGGGCACGAATCCCTTTTGTGACACCAAACCCTCGCTTTTTGGAAAGTCGCGCATCATGCGCTCCATCTCCTCGTCGAACGGCCACATGGGTGACCAGCGAATTAACGCCATATTATAATAAATTAGGAATTAGCATGGGGATTATTAATAACCACCTTTGCCGGTGCCACCGTCCTCCCGTGGACACTATATCCTGCATTAACTTCTTTGAGAATAATACCTTCCTCTTTTGTTGGATCGACTTCCTGCGCGACCGCTTCGTGACGCATGGGGTCAAACGGCATCCCTTCTATGCCCGTCTCTTGCTCAACACCCAACGTCTTCATCGACTCTTGTAGCTGCTTATAGATCTGCTCCACACCCTTTACCCAATCAGAGTCTGCTGTTTCCGGCGGTACATGAGAAAAAGCAAGACGAAAGCTTTCCATAACAGGAATTATTTTTACAATAGCGGAAAGACTTGCAAACTGGACCAACTCCTTCGAGCGTTTCTCTTGCTCGTTTTTATAGTTGATAAAATCGGCCTTTGCACGCTTCCAGCCGTCAAGGTAATCTTGAGCCTCTTTTTTAGCTTTTTCAAGCTCGGAAACCTCATCCGCAACTGCCGCTGCCGGCACGTCAGATGGCTCGTCCGGAATAATAGTATTCTCTTCCATACGTACTAAGTATTAATAATCGTATATACTCCCTCTAGTAGTGCTTTATTAAACGCGTAATTCATACGCATTGGCCCTAAAATTCCCAAAATGCACGCGGTATTGTCCAGAGTATACCGCATCACGAGGGTACTGCAAGCACTCCCAAATCCGCTTTCAGAGCCAATATACAACGATACACCCTCTGATTGCTTCTGTAATACTCCCTCAACGACTGAATCAAGATGGTCAATGAGGCGACTAATATCGGCCAAAAGCTCCTGTTCAGCAAATTCAGGCTTCTGAACAAGGTTCGCAAGACCCGTATAATACGTATCATGCTTACCAAATGCCGCGTACATCATTTCACCGCTACTTTCCGCCAAGTACTGTGCAAGAGATTTTACATGTTGGCGATCAAGCTCCTCTATATATGAAGCGCACTCTTGAGTTCTCTTTGTCGAAAGAGGTCGACATACGAGCTCTTTCACATATGCTCTGTATCCTTTTTCACTCGGTATGCGTCCCGCAGATGTGTGGGGCTGTTCGAGATATCCCTGTTCCTCGAGTTGTGCAAGCTCATTGCGTACCGTTGCAGGGCTTACGCTGGGCTGATGGACCGTCGCCAAATATCCGGAAGAAATAGGCTGTCCGGTAGCGATATAATGCTCAATAAGCTCAGTAAGAAGAGAATCGTGTCGAGGAGTCATATTTAGCACTCTTAGTATTCGACTGCTAAGTGTATGATAATAGGAATGAGAGGAGGTGTCAAGAGGGGTAGAAATAATAAAAACCCCGTTTATTGGGGTTTACCATCCGTGTTTATAATGACTTATTCCTCTTCAATGACCTGTAATGCTTCCACAAGTTTTGCCTTTAATGCAGGGCTTGCTTCTAATTGTTTTTTTAATGCATCCATCTTAATTTCGAGATTCTTGTATTGAGTATCGGTAGAGGCGCATTTTTCTTCTGCCACAAGTGCTCGCAGCTTCCAATATGCGCACTTGCGTATCAATTTGTCGATAATAGCAACCGCTTCGTCATTGTCGTCCTGAACAGCATTCTCAGGCCCAGACGACAGAAACTTCGAAACCGCATCCAAGGAGACAGTATCCTGCTTTTGTGCAGTATCTGGTGATGAAGGAGTCGTAGATTTTCCAGGAAAGAATATCGTCGCAGGTTTAACAACCTTCTTCAACTTTTCTTCTCGCAAAAGTTGCTTCTCAAAATTCTGAAGATCATTTTGATCGTCATTCTCCTTCTTTTCCTCATCGAGAACAATATCATCCTCATTACTATCCAAAAAATCAACCTTAACTTTCTCTTTCTCTTTGGTCGGCTCTTTCTTTGCAGGAATAGATGGAGCGACTTTCTTTATGATAACCGGCGAACTTTTATGATCATCATTGAGAACTGGATTACCCGTGACTATTGGAGTTACTTTTGCAGAACCAGTTACCTTAGGCGTACGCTGTCTAACAAGATCGCGTATTGCCTCCGGTTTTACTATATCCTTGAGATCAAACTTCTTCTGCAACGTATCACAGATCGAGTTGAGATACACTGCCCCTCGTTTCTGAATCGAATCTTTATCATTATGTTCTTTCACTGCATCTTCGATAGAATATCCTGAGACACAAATATTAAGTAATATTACCTGTTCTGCGGGTATAAACCAACCCTTTAGGTGAGTCAAAGTATCGCTGATGTAACTTCGCACCCTTGTCTTTTCATCCCCTGTAAGTTCTTCCCGTTCTTTCTTTTCCCCCAAATCTTTCTTTGTTTTTTCTTCCTTTCCCTTTTCTTTCTTTTTACTCCTGTCGCCCACTGAACACCTCTCTTTCTTAATAATAATTTGTACAAGGTACATGCCGCTAGACTATGATATCTTCGAAAGAATGTCAATCGTTCTCTGTGATCCAATAAATTAAAGACCCCTATTCATGTAGAGCTAAAAAACCACTTTAAAAAATAAACCCCAAATTTGCAACAATTGCAGATCTGGGGTTTATTAATTTGCGACAAAATTTTTGCTGTCCCCTACTCTACCTCCTCAAACTTCTTTTTCTGTGCAATGCCTTCCAAAAACTTTTTCACCCCCAAGCCATCGTGCTTGTCAGCACGGAGAAGTTGGGTATACAATTCCTTTGCTTTTTCTGGGTGGGCTGATCGATAGCTCAAATGCGCAAGCCCGAATAAAGTGCGTATGATAGGCCGGTCTTCTTTTTTTGACCAGTCGAGTCGTTTTGGTAATCGACCTTCAAAATGCCGATCAAGCATGTACTGAGCTTCGTGATACCAACGCGTCGCATCAAAAAAATCTTTGTGAGCCAGACTGATCGCGCCCATACCGTTATGCGCTTCGATCACATCAAAAAACCCGATCTTGGGATCATCTTCATTGTTGAGCACTTCCTGAAAATGCTCTTCTGCCCTCTCATAGTTGCCCACTTCATAAGCCCCCCATCCTTCGGCAACTATATGGCCATATTTTGTAATAAGTAGTGCAGCAAACATATCGTAGATCGTAGGTATGTCCTTTTGGATAATATCTGTTAGTATATCACTAATATATTCACTATGCACATTGTCGATAAACTATGGGTGGATAACCACCTCGACACACTCCTCTCTGCCATAAAACGCGGCGATATTCTGATATATCCAACCGACACGATCTATGGTATCGGTTGCGACGCCTTTAATACCACAAGCATTGAAACTCTTCGTGCATTAAAGCAACGCCCTGACAAACCTTTTTCCATCATCGCGCCCTCCAAGAAATGGGTTGACGAGCATTTTTTCGTTCCCCAAGAAGCGCTCGATATGCTTCCTGGCCCTATTACACTTATTCTTGAACCAAAAGACACCGCAATGTTTTCCCCAGCGATCAATCCAAATGGCAACAGTATTGGCGTCCGCATTCCCGATCATTGGTTTAGTGAAATCATTCAAAAAACAGGTATCCCTTTCATCACCACGTCGGTCAACTTGTCCGATAATCCTCACATGACTTCTCTTGATGATATCCCAGCTTCTTTTCAAAAATCTGTTACCTTTTGTGTTTATGAGAGCCCAATAAACGGTGTGTCGAGTAAAAAATTTGATTTCACAAATTGCTAGCAAATAATAAAGCACCATCCTATTTCAAGACAGTGCTTTTGCATTTTCACTTTCAAAGCCAATTTTTTCTCTTACCCATAATGAATTCTAAAATCTTCTCTAAAGTGCCTTTATAGGTGGAACTTGCATGATGCTCAGGACGCTCATAGATGAAATCTATTACCGCATGTATCTTTCTAGATTCCAGATACTCCATGACTTCATCAATCCGAACCTGGTCCCCGTTCATATACTCAACAACCACAGGTTTGATAGGTGCGGCATCAAGATACGGCATTGTCTGTTTAATTACATCAATGGTGTATTCTTCATGATTGGAAGAGTATAACGCCATTATACGAAGCTGTATTTCGTTGAATGTTTCGATGATGATGGGAACCTCTCCTGCGTGTGGCTTAGCCGCTCGCATGAGGCGCAAAAGAGCAAATAAATCTTTTGGTTTATTCTCTGCGTCAAGCAGTACTTTCCTCAAAAAGGACAATTGTGGTGGATCGTGCTTATCGACTTCAAATATCTTTGGGTATTCCTGAATTAGATTCAGTAGTTGGGCTTTCATTGTTGTTCTCCCTTTTCAATGTTCTGCCATTACATTGGTTCTACTTATAACACAAAAACTAGGTACAGTCAACACCACCTCTGGGGCACTATCACCTAACTTCCTATCTCTTTCAGTAGCTCAGATAACTGAAGGACCATGGAGTGCTTAGACTCAGGAATGACTTCCTCAGAAAGGAGTTCTGCTTTTTCAATCTTCTCTAACAGCAGACGTCGTCCACCCGGAGCCATTGAAACGTAACTTACTCGTGCGTCTCTAGAGTCGGTCTCTCTTGCAATTAAGCCAATCTTTTCCATGGGAGCAAGAAGGCGTGTTACGCCCGACGCAGTAAGTCCTATCTTGTCAGCCAGATCAACCCTTCTGAGTTTTCCATCTTCGGCCTGACTAAGATAATAAAGAATCATAAAATCACTAAAACCGATTCCACCGCCAAGCCTACTATCAAACCGACGAGACATGACTGACTCAGCTCTAGAGAGATCTAACAAACATTGCAATGATGGTTTTATTGGAGACATAATACAAATAATTGATATATACTTGACATATCAAGTATATCACCACCTTGATACATATGTAAAGCCGATTAGCGGGAAAATGTACTCAGACTATTTCAGAGGAAAATTAAGAATAGTACTAAACGGTGTATCTTTTTTATATTTATCCACCGAAGAAAATAATGCATTCAAATGAGTCTGTTTTTCAATCCCCCTCATGAGAAATGGTTTCATCGCGTGAAAACCAATAGGTGACGGCACAAGATCAAGTCCCGTATCAGTAAATTTACCTGATACAATCAATCCATACTGGGTGGTCGCCGGGGTTACTTGGTCAAAGATAAAATTACCGAGCGAATATATAATAGGACGTCCATGATAGGCTTCCATGTCTTGCACAACATGCGGGTGAGTACCTATTATGGCGTCAGCACCGGCGTCAATCCACGAATGCGCCAGGCTCTCTTGTAGTGGAGAATGTTTGAGTGCATACTCAATACCCCAATGAGGGTATATGAGCACCTTATTTGTCGGATCTTTTTTTATTGTCTTAATCTGGTCAATTAAATCTTTCTGTAAAAAAGTACTTTCATTGATGGCAAGAACGCCGATAAGGTATAAATGATATCCTTGTCCATCGACGTGCACAATCTTGATATCCTTTGTTGCGCGAGGATCACCAAACGACATAACGTTGGCATTGCGCAACACCTGACGAGAAAGCTCGAGTCCTTTTTGTTCATCATTGAGTGCATGATTATTCGCAAGACTCACAGCCCGTAAATGGAGATACTTCAACGCCGCAAGGGCTTGTTTTGGAAAAATAAATGTGAGATCACTCGCGACTTTTTTTGAAATAGAAGTTTGATCGGTGATCGCCCCTTCGAGATTGGCAAATGGCGCATCAACACCCCAAAACACTCGATCACCTAGCTCCGCAAATAGTGATTGATAATTCGAGCCAAATTTTGTTGCCACACCCCGTGCCAGCATGATATCCCCCGCCACAGTAAACGTTACGGAGTTATCAGGAACAGTAGGTTTACCTGTCTCATACCAACCAAAAACATGGGTGGTTGTTTCAATGTCGGGATTATTAAGAAGTACACCGCTATTTGTGTGACCATAGAGATTAAAATGCTTTGTATTGTGCAATGTCGCCCAACGAGAAAGTAAATAGAGCGCTTGAGGTGAGTCAACTTCCGTTTTGTTCAGTAGTGTGTCCCCATCAACATTTTCCAAGGCCCGGACAGAAACAGTATCGTGAATGTCAGATAACGCGGCTGGTTGATAATGAGAAAAATCGACCGAAGCAATCATCAGACACGAGGGGCATGTCGTATTCAGAGATATATCAAGTGAGTCAATGGTAGTTTGGGGTGCATCCTGCCTGACAATAATAGGTACGATCTGCGCGTGGGGAAATACTGCATGAATATCGGCAAGCACATAACGTATACCATGATCATCTGTCACATCTTTGGGCTGGTCATCAGCGATATGATCGCGCAACAATGCCTCAACAGTGATTTTGTCCGGTTCCATTGTTCCTTTGGCAAGCATCCATGTCTTTGTCGTTGTCTGAATAGCTGCCTTTCCTGCACTAAAATGATTCGGCGATACAATGATAACAGTCGGAGGCTCTGATTGAGCAAAAAATGCATCTCGCACGTGAGCCAAGAACTCTTGGCGTTTTATTTTCACAATATCGTGATGAGGAATCACGATACCCGAAATACCGACGGACTGGACCGACGGTGATAGAATAATAGCAGTTGGCGATACACCAACATTCCCTCCCCACAAATGAGTGAAGAGGGAAAAGATGGCAAAAAGTTCTTTCACGAAATTATTTTTGTAATAACCCGCCCCATTCGACAAGAGTAAATCCGTTACGAGCAGGTGCGCTCAATATCTGCGGATCAATCGCGACAGGCGATTCGAGTCCTTTGAAGTCGAGGAAAATGCGAATCATAGTATCTGGTTTAGGAGAAACAGTGAGCGGTGCAAGGGCGTTCATATCGCGTGTGGAAAGCCATGACAGGCGGACATACGGAGTACTTGGCATTTTTGGCAACCAGAAGGCAAGGAAATCTGAGCTTTCTTTTTTATTGAGGCCCATGGTGGCGAGTTGCGATTTCAATGTAGTCTCGATATCCTTGCGAGCCACCACAAATCCCTTATCGATGGTTGGGTAATAACCATGACCAATCCCCTCCCAAAACAGTGAATCATAGTGAGAACCATCCGCCATGGTGAGATCACCGTTTGGTTGAGCAACCACGTTCCACCCATCGTTATATGCAGGTTCTGATTTTGTAATTGACGCATCAACACTGACACTCACTTGAGTTGTTTTTGTAGGATAGAGATACACAACCGGTTTTCCACATTCGGCAGATGGACCATATTTTGTGTTATTCAACAAAAGGTAGCGCCCAAGTTTGTCTTTAATAACCACCAGAGAGTGACTTCTTAAAAAAAGGTCATAGGTCATCTCTCCGTAGTTGCTCGGTATTTGCTCGTACAGGTTTTTCAAGAGTGGGTGATTAGTATCGCTTATTTCATAAATTGTACTGCGATTATCATAAGCGTGCAGATCACCCCAATCTAAGGTACCTGTTTCTTTAAGAGCCGGCACTTTCCCATCAGCAAAAATACTTACATATCCTCCCATACCACAGCCACGTGTGTTTAAGTACTGGTACGTATCTTTGTTGCTTTCAGAAGCCCCTGCCCACGTCGCGTTTAAAACGCTATCATCTCCATACAATCGCGGGGTGTACTGATACTGTTGAAGGACGCCGTCCAATTTCTTAAGGATAAAAATCTGACTCACCACCGACTCGATGTCTCCACTCGCAACCGTGTTGTACAAGATTCCATTAGGGTACGTCTTTACTTCTTTCATCACGTCTTTTACGTCACCAAGGTGCGCACCTGATAGATATTCCTCACCAACTATATCGAGGGGTACGGTGTAGGCAACATAATCCGGTGATATAATCGATGAGTATTTTTTCTCTTTGTTGATCGTTACATTACTGGCAAAACCTCCTCCTCCATAAGTGAATCCTCCTTTATCGTCAAATCGACTGGGTGTCATCGAGCTAAGTACATCGTATGATGTATCGCTTTGCTTCACGAAATATAGAAGAAAATCATTAGTTGGATCATCTGGTGGTACGTCGGCAATAATTACTTCCTTACCGTTATCGGTACCGATTTTATAATACTCAATTGGCGATCGAACAGTTGATCCATCTAGTGAGATACTTGCATCAATAAGCTTCAAATCACCAAGTTTCTGTGGCTCAACAAGCCACGAGACACCAGATTCCAAGATAGTCGGTTCTGGAGCAGGCGCAGCAGGTTGTTGCACGACAGGTGTTTCCACCACCGGCGCAACGACAGGCGCAAGTGCCGTCTTTGTCTTTACCGAATAATACGTGACCCCAACACTGACGACCGCAACAGCTACCAGCCCCACAACAATGAGGAGATAACGAGATGATTTATCCATAAAGTCAGAAAGATAAGAATAGTACTGTTACTATAGTCATTTTTGGGTTAGATAGCAAGAAGGTACTATCCAGCAATAACAATAATTTGTGCTACTATAATCTTACTTATAATGAACTATTACATATGGATGCCCTCACTTTAAAAAAACATCTGAATGAAGGAGCTAGTATCTTACTGTTAGATGTCAGAGAAGCAGCTGAATACGAGCAAAGCGATAAAATAGAAGGTTCTATAAACATACCGATGACAAGAGTACTTGCCGAAGTAAATATGGGAACAATACCAAAAAACATGCCGATAGTTACGATATGCAGAAGTGGCGCCAGAGCCGAGATGGTTGCACAAGTACTTAAGCAAAAAGGCTATAATATAGAATCACTTGAGGGCGGAATGGATGCGTGGAGTGAAGTATAAGGCCGTGGTGGAGTGGGGGCAAAAGAAAAGAGGGTTGAATACACCCCAAAATAGTTATTAGGCGATCGGAATTTGCTTCAAAAATTCAAGCGTCGCTTTTACAGAAAGATTATCGGTATGCAAAAAATGAAGTTTATTACCCCATTGCTCTGCCAAGGGTGTAACAAATTCATCCGCCCAAGAAGGTGTAAGTACTTTAACACCTTCAAAATCAAGTTCAATCATGTCTGCTTCATCCTTTGAAGGAAATATATATGCCTGCGCGGACAGATACGCCTCTTTTCCTGATGGACGGGAAGAAAGAAAATCACCAAAATTTTTCATTATAATTTTCATAGATATCAAAACGTTAATATGGCAACCATACCCTTCAATCCATCGTCCGCCATTGTGCATGCAGACGCACTGGCGTCAATCACATACGTACCACAACCTGAACGATATTCTAACTTCCATTGTTGTTCTTGCACAACCTTTGCCACGAGTTTTAAACCATTGCCTCGTCGTTCTGGGGCACGGCCAGAAAGAGTCTCAGTAAAAGCCACCGTCAACGCTTCGCAATCATCGGCAATACTGGGTCGAACCTGACGCAGAGTAGCGAGAATTCCTTGGCCTCGGTCAGCAATTACCACCATCCTTTGATCGGCATTATATACAAAATACGCACCTCTTTCATCGCGCCAATTACCAAGATTGTGATCAAACGTATTATTCCCTATCTCACCTATCACAAGTCCAAGAAGATATGCATTCTCGCCAATGGAACGATCACTGGCACACTCAATAACTAATTTATCCGCTCTTGCTTGAAAAATATCCCGCGTAGGACAATGCTCGTCAGGCAACAAAAAACCCACACCATTATCCATAGAAACCCAATCAAAGGCTTTTTGAATTTGCGGAATCAGTTCTTTCATATATGGTCAATCTATCACAGAGCTCCCATAATTTCAAGCAATAACCAGAATAAATGGGTCGGAAATAGGGGGTTTTAAGCAACTAACAGCCAATGAACCTAATTTGTACACGCTTTATGTAATGTCCTTTTGTATTGTGCCAAAAGAGAATTCTGGGATGTGAACTTTTGCAGGTATTTCGTAGTAAGACCCTTCCACTCTTTGAATATATGCGTATCGAAGTAATCGGCCGTACTTATCCTTATCTCCTTGAGTATGATCGCTTTCAAGGCGCACTTTTTTATTCAACAGCATCTCTTTTGCCTTGTTTGAAGCCTCCTTGCCAAAACATTGGACAGTCTTGCGAGGGTCAACCGTCTCTGGTGTGTCGATACCGATAGAACGTGGAAGTCGAAAACATACCCCCAAAACCGAGCGCAAGCGCCAGCGGAGTGACAATTTGATTCATCATAAGGTAGAGAGATTAACCCCCATTCTGCATTATACGGTGTATCTGATCGATACTTCTTTATACCCACTTCCAATATAACACTCCTCTCCTTAAAACGTTATTTTCTCCTCCCGATATCGAGTACGTTCCTTATTGGGTGACCGGAGTCGGAAATAGCGCGAAGGCATTTTTACGTGAAGTAGCGCTGATATTTTTTCTATCATTTGCAAAAATTCTTTGTTGGGCGTTTCAAAAGGAAAATTCAATTGCAGATCGATGGAATTTGTATTCTCTAACAAGAGAATTATGCCGCTCTCCTCGATGAAATCAAATGGTTTTAATACGTTGGATATTGGCGATAAATGCTTCCAGCGAAAGTTCAAATAACAAGTAATCCACGATACGCAATCCCTCGTATATTCTTGACCATGAGCCGTATTTGCATATTTAGGAAATGGCTTCTCAGCTTCAAGAAAATCAATGCACTGTTCAAGCATACTAAAAGGCAGTTGCCAATTTAGCTGTGAACGAAGAGGGCCTTTACTTATGAATTTTGGTTCTCCAAATAGAGCGATTGCCCTCTTGCATAGGGGTTTTGTGCTTTGGCCATTTGTATCTTTATCAGTTTCCACTATATGGAACTGAACTGCCTCGCTGTCGTCAACGAGGGTAGCAAATTCTTCAAAAAATGTATCCAATTCTTTGATTAGTTTCTTCTTATCACGCATATATACCGCCTGAAATCCATCCGCATGAGTGCTATAAGTGAGAAACGTAGGGAACGTATATTGGAATGGCGCAGGATTTTTGACGTTCAAGAAAAATTCCAGTCGTGCACCGTGTAATATCGTATTAAATCTAGCCCCATTCTTTAATTTATATCCATCAAGATCGGAAGGAGACCGTAACACTGTCTTTATGGCTTCAGCAGTTTTCAATTCATAAAGGCTTGGCAAAACATGCTCTGTGAGCGCATTCTTCAATCTTTGAATACTTTCCTTTTCGGTACAGTTGTAGATTTCGAATATCTCAATAGCTTCCTTTCGAAGCATTACCTCTTCCGCGCGTGCTCTCATATGACATTCATACTCATGCGGCCATTCAGGGACGGTGACTAATGTCACTGGCGGAAGACATCGAATATAGACACTCGCATTGAGATAATGGCTACCTCCGATACCCGTCTGAAAATTTACAATAAGTATTGTTTCTGGAGTATGAAGATACCATGTCGAAGCGATTTTTTTGAATCCCTTTGGCTTCAATACTTCATGAATAGCTTGACGATACTTGTTGTGAATTGGGTCTGATGCCATATATATGCTGTACATTCAAGTGTTACTACGTTATTGCTGATAATACTGGCAGCTTCCAGGGTGAAAAGCAAATAATGTACAAGGAAAGATTAGATTTGGATAAAGTATCCAACACAACGAGAAACCTTTGCTACTTCCGTTCCACTGAGGGTGGTATTTCTATTTGTGAGCCATTTAGAGAGCTTATCTTTACCAAAGACTTTTTCAATACACTTCTTGGCACCTGATTTTTGACTGTTATAAAACGAATAGAACGTATCGCTTTGAGAAATTGCCGTGCTCACCGGCTTGATCATATCCGTAACAGAGCTTTTTTTATTTTTTTTGCTAGTCGCACTGGTTTTTTTTACTGACGTCGACAACACAGTCTGAACACCAACTCCAAGTTTCTTTCCTTCACGTAATAACAATTTCCATGTGGTCGGTCCCACATATCCATAACCAGTACTATCAGCTGTTCCTTGACACGCAATATCGTGTGCACACTGAAAACGCTTGAGTGCCGCAAGAGTGCCAGAGCTGAATGTGTCGGTTTCATGCCCCGGTGACCCTTCACCTGTTCGTGAAATAATAAACCCATCGTTATTTAGTATTTTTTGCAGCACCATGACCTCAGAACCTCGTGTACCTATACCCATTCCTGACGAGGCGGCATATACATTTTGCCCAAGTGCTATCGCACAGATTATGACAATAATAACCAATAAACGGCCCATATAGAGTAGTAATAATTTCACCATACAGTCTATCACTTTCCTTGTATATCAAAAACACCCCAAAGTGTTAGTAAATAAAGCCGACCCAGCATTCTGAATTCTCGCCGTGTGCGCTATAATAACTACATGAAAAAGATTAGTCTTACAGCCATAGTGACCGCGAGTATCATTCTACTTATGGGTGTAAGTTTTCTCTATCTCAAGAAAAAAGAAATCGCATCGCCAAACAACATTGCCTGTACCCAAGAAGCAAAGCAATGTCCCGATGGTAGTTATGTTGGTCGTACAGGGAAAAATTGCGAATTTACTGATTGCCCCGCTATAGCACCCAAAACAATACCACCAACCCCGCAACAACCACCCTCAACACCGCCCCCTACACCAGTGCCAACACCAGTGCCCTTACCTAAACCAGCCCCAACACCAACACCTCCCCCAAGCGGAGTAAGTGAATGCACATCAGACAAAGACTGTCCCTCGTCGCTCGTTTGTCACGCCGGCACGTGTACTGAACCGATAACTGCTCAGTGTAGTGGACCTGACGACACGAGCTGTTCCCCTGGTTATCGCTGTATTCAGAGCTGCGGCCCTCCTGTTGCAAGAATAGGAGACCCTCCCCCACCATATTATTGTGAACTCGAAGAAGTAGCCTCAAAACCTCGCAACTGTCCTATTTGTTTAGCCTCAAACACAGAAGTTGCTACACCAACCGGTAATCATAATGTCAAAGATATAAAAATGGGAATGCTTATATGGTCGCTTAACAAAAATGGAGAAAAGGTTGCAAGTACCGTAATAAAAATATCACACACTCCTGTTCCAAGAACACATCGAGTAATACATCTTACACTTTCAGATAAAAGAGAAGTATGGGTATCACCTAATCATCCGACTGTAGATGGCAGAACGATTCAAGAACTACAGAAGGGAGACCTGTATGATAGATCATACGTTCAATCGACAGAGCTGATTCCTTATTGGGATACCAATACCTACGACATCCTATCAGATAGCGATACTGGTTATTACTGGGCGAATGGAATTTTATTAGGAAGCACACTTAAAAAATAAACAAAGATCACCACTCTTTGCAATGATGACTCTCTTGGTAGAGCTATCGTACATTGTCTTCCCATGGGCAACAGGTGGTCAACGATTAGACACCGAGTGGGGAGATGAAGATACGCGAAGATAAAAAAATTCTACTGTTTTTACAGTAGAATTTTCAATTATCCTCCTTTCTTCAAATAACAATTATCATATTTCAGTCGACTTCTTCCGATTCAATATTCTGTGAAAAAATCCGATTGGAAATTCTTATCATCTCCCCTCACCCACAAAGTAGTGGCATTACAAGAATAAGTTGCTCATACAACATAACACACGCTAAACGTCGGGCCTTTTTGTAACTCGCATGAGCTATGGGATCCGACCGCACCACGCTACCATTAATGTTCGCTTGAGCGATTACTTCTGTAAAATTTCCAACTGCTTTTTCTTCATACACAACATCAAATCTATAGGTCTTTTTTAGATTATCCAATAAATTAAGATTCTGTTTGAAGGTTGGCGAGTCATAAAATAGATTTTCATCATTTGCTGTATATGCTCGTAATATTGCCAGTAGTTGTACTGAAGCCAGTTTGCGTGCAGTTACTGAATTTCCCCCATAAACAATATCTGTTTGAAATTGGTTTCCCATAAATGTCATGGAGGCCTGACCTGCAAAGATATCAGGCTGACCAAACTGAACCCGCGGATTTACTTCAATCAAAGGTATAACACCAAAATGATTTAAAGCAAATGTATTGAGTTTACCAATGGGATCTTCTTCGAACACTTGTTTGGGAGCGTTAATTCTTTCAACTTTCATTGAACCAACTAACTGTGGTTGTTTAGTTTCAACTGATTGCTTTGAAAGATCGTCAACATCTGTTTTTCCTTTATCGGTCTTCTCTGTCTGCAAACCAGCTCTTTCCATAGCCCCCAAAAACATGTTCATTGTTGCCTGTGTTATTGTTTCTGACTCGAGGGAAAGTACTGATTGGATCATGTGTTTTCCTGTATGAAAAACACCAAATTGACGCCGCAGAAATCCCTCAAATATAGTTTTTTCACCGGAAATATATTTTAACCGCGAAATACTATACCCCCGCTCCTCCAGCTCCTCTTTTGCAAGTTTGAGCATTTCTCCTTTATTCCCAAGGGCAATCGTATAACGTACCTCTCTTTTTTCAACAAATGAAACCTCAATTTTTGCCCGTGTTACAATGTCTTTATTTGTAATCGTACTTTGTGATTCATTCGATCGAGCTGTTTTTAGGCTTTCCACAAGATACGGAGCTCTCATACGCTCTTCGTGGGTCAATGATTGAAGGATCTTTTCCCATGTCATCCCCAAAAAACGCATTGAAAGAATTTTTTGTTCTACGGCGTGATAGTACTGTGGAGCAGCGATAAGCCCACCATTAAATACACAATATTGACCAAATATTCCCAAGACACTTGCAAGATTATGACGCCTACTCTGGAATACACCATCAACGACCAACAAATCTTCATTGGGTACACCTGAAAATCGCATTCCACGGCCAAGCGCTTGTTTCATTTTCCATTCAGAACCCAAACCGTATGGACGCAGCATTATGACAAGATTTATGTTTGGTATATTCAAACCCTCTCCGAGTTTTTCACAACTAAACATGAGAGTAATTTCGCCCTCCCTGAATTTTCTCATCTGTTCATCGAACGTCTCACGATCCATACTTCCGTCAACATATGATGCGCAAAAATGTTTTTGAGGTCCATACACCCTGTGTATAGCCGGCATAAGTTCTTTGTTGCACATGTCTGCATAGTATTGCGCGTCCGCCACGCAAACCGTAAACCCAATACCTTTGCGATCTATCACCCCAGTAGCCCCTAAATCACGTAACAATCGATCATCGCTAAGATATATCTCTTTGAGGACCTCAAATCCTAAATGAGGATTTTTACCAATGATTCTAGAAACGGAAACTTCATTAAGGATTGTTTGCGCTCCCCAACGCACAGCATCGGCTCCCGATATATCTATCTTTGTCCTTGCCTCGATCCAACGAACAGGTTTTAGTTGACCTTCTTGAATCAACTCAACCATGCTTTTGTGATAACTCAAAAACCTTTTGTAGTTTGCTCCAACCACTTGTACACCCTGATCTTCATCGGATACGACAGGATCAAAGAAAAAGTAAGGAGAACGCATTAAAGGACCTTGCACTGTTCCACTTACCCCGATACAAAATGCCGACGTTTTGTTAATGAGATCAGCAACACGTTCCGTAACATTGTGACATTCATCCAACAAAATCAAACCAATATTCTTCTTAAAGTTTTCAACAAACGTTTTCTCATTAAATCCATAATAGGTCATAAATGTAACAAGCGGATCTTTTACAAGTTCATCGCGATACTCTCTGGAAGTCAGGTTTCCACTCACCAGAGTTCTTATACTTGTATCCGGTATATCCTTTAACCAGAGACGCGCCTCACCAATATCCAATCCTGCACCATCGTTTTCCTCATCAGATACTTCGTCAGGAGTAAAGAGAAACTGTTTTACTAGGTTCGTTCTTGAGGTAAGAACAAGAACTTGCTGTGTTAAACCATGTCGACGTATTGTATTTATGTAGGCGCGAACAAGTGCTCCTAGTAGCATAGATTTCCCTGCACCTGTTGGTATTTCAGCTGCCGGGCGTGTATAGCCCCGACGAAATACTTCACACACAGCTAAGATCATCTCTTTTTGAACAGGCCTCCAGGTTCAATTAATGCCAAATCTCATTGGATATTGAATATGTTGCAACTGTTCCAAAAAAACATTCATGAGCGGTATTATCATTTGCTGATAGTTCTTTTTAAAATCAGAATAGACTTTCGATTTACCGCTTACATTTTGAGGCTTGTTTGCGTTTTCCAATATAATATTGGCGATCTCGTACAGTTTCCTGTCACCTCGTATATCAAAGCCATAACCCGCGGATACCCGCACTAAATTTGTCAATGCACTAATGTTATTACCCAGTAGAGCCATGCAAAAAACCTCCTTCACGATATATACCACAAATTACCCCTAAAGGGCGCTCACACAATACCATACTTTTCAGAAAAGTCAAGTGGCATCGAACAAAAAAAGAGTGTGTTATATACACACTCTCGTCGTTATTTTTCTACATTTTAAGACAAATAGAGGCATTAATGCGGCGGAAGCATTGAGAGCACTGACTCCGCTGCAAAATGTTCTGCATTTTTTTTCGTACCAGCAGAACAGGGGTTTGATTGATATCGTTTTTCAGGCGTAGAGACAGTCACCACAATAGTAAAAATCGACCGATGTGGAGATCCTTTTTGTGAAATCACTTCGTACGCAGGACGGTTCCATTTTTTCTGTTGACATAATTCCTCCAATCGACCCTTAAAGTTGTCGGATGGCGGTGTGTTAAGTGATGGTAAAACTTCTGGAATCAAAAAATCATTTTTATTGTCTTCTTTTTCACTTTCAACACCAATTATTGTACCGATTAAACTCACGGCGGCAGATTGCCGAGAATTTTTTAATGTATTTCCAATACACACCTTCGAACTGCACATATTGTCATTAAAAACTATACTTGCCATACTGGAAAATCCTCCAACAACCTCATATGATTCGTATTCTAAATTGGCAAAGGGGATAGATTTATCCTGACAAGCCATTACGAGTGTCGAGACGGCTTTTTCTTTATGATTCATCAAATGCGAAAATATCTCACTACGTATACGTTTCCACACTAAAGAATCAAATTGCAAGGTTTTAAACAATATGAAGTAAATATCTTGCACAGGCAAATCTCCTGTGTTAAGACGCCTAATTACTTCATCTTCCAGAGGTTGAGGTGGCTCAACGTTTTCGCATGCAACACGGACTACCCTATGAAACTCAACGGTACTTGCATCCTGAATTTGACTATCCTGTAAGAGCTGTTCTCCCTGCTCGCGCCTCTTAAATGCAAAATGTTCGTCTTTTTTCATGCGTTCCTGATCCATCAACGTATTCAGATTTATCGCAAGTGTATCCAATTCTTCCGGTCTATAGGGAGTAGGATCATTTTGCAGAACTGCAAGCAAAATCCTTTGATTTACCAAATCAGCATACCTACGGATAGGTGATGTAAAATGGCAATACACAGGAAGGTTTAACGCAAAATGGCCACGTACAAAAGAATCATAAGTCGCTCTGTTCAGAATCAGACTGAATCGATGGCGCAAAGTCTCCGGATTCGATATAACAGAGCAAGCCCCCATGGATGCCAAATCTTCTCTCAGTATATCTCGATCTGACGCCACAACATGTGCTGTGTGATTTCTATACAATGCTTGTGTTCTTTTCTGTACTAAATATTCTGCCACCATTTGATTGGTCAGAATCATAAACTCCTGAATAATCTGATATGCATTTATGGAATCAGGGGTATTTAGACGAATTAGTTGTCCATCCTCATTGCACACCCATCCATCCTGCATATCATACATCACAAGTGCTCCAGATTCAGAACGTTTTCGTGCTAATCCTTTTGCAAGGGTATTCGCCACATGCAACATTGCATAGAACTCAAATGTAGTATCCTTAAGACTCTCATTCACTTGTTTATAATTTAACTTTGCCACACTCTTTCCATGTGTTTGCTGTATATCTACAGAACGACACACAAAATCTTTATCAATACCCATAGTCACCTGAAAAACGCGCTTTGAGTCGTCAGGTAGTAAACTTAACTCTCCCTCGGATAGTTCCCTTGGAAGCATTGGACTACTCCCAGCTGAAGAATACCTTGTGAACCCCTTTCTTGAAGCTTTCATGTCAATCAATGTCCCCTTCTTCACAGCAAAAGCAACATTCGCAATGGAGACGGAAAGACAATAGCGCCATCCGTCCACATTTTCTTCAACCCAGATAGCATCATCAAGATCTTTTGACGACTCACCGTCTATAGTTACCCCAATAACATTTACGTCTTCTGTCATTTATTATTCCTCCATCACACATTTTAAATGTACTCATTCACACACGAGCCTAGCAGAAAATATATAAAAAGTCAAGAGTTTGCATGAGACTAAAAACACAGTACTAGAACGTGAACGAGTTTCTTGGTCACTACCACAGCCAGTTAATTTTTACCTCTTTTCATCACTTCTTGGGCAACCGGTGGTCAACCGGACACTGAGTGGGAAGTAATGGAATATTAAAAAAGCTCACTATTTTATTAGTGGCTTTTTATATTTTGTTTTTTACTTATTCGTCGTACCCTATAGCTACTTAGATATCTAGAGATCTATAACCAGCTTAATATTGGTCTGGAAGTCTCTTTTTTATCTCCTTATATGTAATATCTATAAGAGAAAAAATCTCATTTTCAACAGCATTTAAAAGTGTACTTACGAGAATAGGTATTGTCTCTTCCCCTGGTTTAAACTCTGCAAATTGATACAGCTTTAATCTATTAACAATTTGATTTTTATATTTATCTACTTCCTTTATCCAGCCTTTAATAATAGGAATGTCCGTAAACAACATTGAACGATAATCAATCTTAAGTGTCTTTTCTATTAATGAATTGTCGGGATAAAAATCCAATCGCTCCACAAAATCAGAAAAAATTACACCTTGTTGACGTAACTCACCATATGACACGTGTTCACTTGTGGTAACGAAGAATTTTCCATAGCCATGCCAACATCTCCATGTCCTAGCTCCAAGTTCATAGATATCACTAAAATGATAAATAAGAATGTGATTGCTTAGCTTGTGTATTTTTCTCAGTAGATGTAGAGCTTCAAAGACTTCCACATTTGCAATGTCTAAGAGTATAACATCAGATTGTGTTACATCTTCAAAGGAATCTGAAACAGTTTTTCTTATACACTCATGACCTTCATGTGTTGTACTCGTATTTCCACTTGGTTTGGACGTAACAACAATAAACTTTCTCATTTATTATCCTCCTTCGTAAGGAAACTTATAATTGTATATTTTTCAAAGGTCTTTTTTGTTTTCTACCCAAAACACCAAAATCAACCTTCCATGGCCATAAGTATACCATAAAACTATAAATAAGTCAAGCGTTTTATAGACATTTTTTCCTTATAAATGTAGCCTTTTCTGCAATTAACGTATTTGCTTGTAAATATAAAAAACAGACTAAAGGGCTGCGAAATCAACGGTTTTGACGATTTTTGATCAAAAAACAGGGCTTTAAACCCTGCTTCTCGAAATAGTCCCACGGGGAATCGAACCCCGATTTGGTCCGTGAGAGGGACCCGTCCTAACCGTTAGACGATGGGACCAAATTTACGCCCACTCGGACGTTTGTCGCACCAACAACTCACTTGCTTTCTCTGGCTCTGCCATTACCTCTTTTACCACATACTCCATCCGCATTCCTTGGGAACCCTTCACCAACACAACGTCTCCTTTTTTCATGAGATTTTGAACCGTTTTACGCGCGTCAACCGATGTATCAAAACACAAGACTGATGATTTGTCAAAGCCTGCCTGTGTTGCTGAGTCGGCAATAATGCGACCAAACGATCCGACAGTCACCAGCTTATCAATTCCCAAAGACGCAATGAGCTCCCCTATCTCTTTATGCGAGCTTTCTGTAAAACTACCCAACTCAAGCATATCCCCCAATACGGCAATTTTGCGTGCGCCCTGCACGACCTGAAAACCCGCCAAGGTTTCCAACGCTGCTCGTAGAGCCAAGGGGGACGAGTTATATGTATCATCAATCAATAAGGTGTGCTTGATTCCTGATAAAACATTCATGCGACCCGGTGGACTTTGATATCCTCGCAAGCTCGAAGCAATTTCAGAAAGAGACATGTCATAGACGACCCCTACGCACGCAGCTGCCGCAATACCATACACATGCTGCATACCGATAATATTAGGGAGATCCACGTCAGCGTCCTGCCCTTTATAGGACAGCTTCGCGACCATACCAATAAGCTGCTTATCATCGGGGTCAAACGAATTGTGTTGATGAACGTGTTCGATCTTCATGTCCGCATTTGCGGATGAGCCAAACGTCATTACTCGTGCTTTGGTTGTCGGCTCCAAAGCCATAACTTTCTCATCATCAGCGTTAAGAATCGCCCATGACTGCGAGTTGGACAACTTTTTTATCAATGTCCCTTTTTCTTTAATTAGTTTTTCTAAGGTACCGAACCCTTCAAGGTGTGCAGGCGCAATCGTTGTCATCACCGCAACTTTCGGCATAGCGATATCCATCAAATATGCAATATCTCCGGGCTTGTCTGCACCCATTTCAAGGATAAGAATCCAAGGATAATTTTTTGCATAGTGAAATAACAACCCCAATCCTTTCCACAGCAATGAAATCCATTTAGACACCGATCGCCCTGCCGTGGACGAACCAAGAATGACTAATGGCAAACCGATCTCGTTGTTATAGTTCCTCGATGCAGCACGCACGAGGTAATTCGTCTTCAATACTGTAGCAATCGCTTCTTTTGCGATTGTTTTACCCACACTTCCAGTAATACCAACGATATCAGGCTTATACTTGCGTAATATCGCTCGACTCAAACTAAACAGTAATCGTTGGATGATTGTTTTCATTTGTTTTTTTGATGAATAGGAGGTACGTCTTCTTGATAATCGTACGGAACCTCATAGTAGGTAAGTAAAAATTTTGCGAGATCCCCAAACAACGGTGCGGCGGAACTCTCAGCCCACGTAACATCTCTTGGGTGATCGATTTTGACCAACATCGCAAAACGAGGGTTATTTACCGGCGCAAAACCCGCAAAAGAACCGATCGTTACTCCTGATTGATACCCCCGACCATCGGCGCGCGCAACTTCTGCTGTTCCCGTCTTTCCCGCCACATAATAATGCTTTACCGCTGCTTGTTTACCATGTCCTTTTTCGACTACAGTCACCATCATACCCCCTGTCAACGCAGCAGTACGAGTAGATATGACGCGACCGCTACATTTTCCATCTTTGTCTTTTACCCTGCATGCTTCTTTTGGCTCAGTTTTTACTTTCGTGCCATCTGGCTTGATTACTTCATCAACAATATATGGTTGCATCATGACTCCGCCATTTGCAATTGTAGAAAATGCGCTGGTAATCTGTAATGGTGTCATACTGATTCCCTGACCAAACGACGCAGTAGCAAGATAGATTTCAGGTTTTTCATCGAGCGATGCAATATTGCCTCCAACCTCTGAATCAAGTTCGATACCGGTTGGCGCCCCAAAGCCATATGATTTTAAATATTTTCTAAAATCTTCCAGACCAACCAACTTCGAAATAAACGCAGTGCCAGTGTTGAGAGACTTATCGAGCACATCGGTCATCGTCTGAATTCCGTGAGCCTTTCGATCGGAGTTGCGGATCGTATACTTTCCAAACACTAATTCACCGGTATCATTGTAGGTAGTATCAGGCGACACTTTACCCAAATCAATACCAATAGACACTGTTATCGGTTTAAAAATAGAGCCCGGTTCATAAGGGGTGAAAATCGCAGGATTAGGCAATGTCGACAAAGGCACCTTTCCATACTCACTAGGATCAAAATCAGGCGTACTACACATAGCTACGATGGCACCAGTCTGAGGATTCATTATGACAACACTTCCCCCATCAGCTCCATGTTGCTTTACCCATGCTTTAAGCTTAGTACAAGCCGTCGTCTGAACTACACGATCAATAGTCAACACTAAATCACTACCATCGACCGCCTCGGTAACGTGTTTCTCCCCAATCGGAATAAGCGCACCCACCACGTCCGTTTCAAATTTCAACGATCCTTCTCGTCCTTTTAAAATGTCGTTGTAATATCCTTCCAGACCGTACTTTCCTTTATTCTTATCAGCATTACTCACGTACCCAAAAATCTGTCCCCCTAGTTCATTTTCAGGATAAAATCGATATGTTTCTTCACTAAAGTACAATCCTGTTAAATTCAATGCTTTGATCTGATCTACTTGTTCGTCGGTGAGCTTTTTTTTTAAAATGATATAGGGTACATCAGGTTTCGAAAGCTTATCTTTAAGTTCATTGGTATCCACCTGAAGGATCGACGCGAGACTATTTGCCATGCCTTGAGGGTCGGAAATAATACGCGGATTAGCGGTAAGCATTTGGTACTGCCGATCAGTCACGGCAGGAAACAATCGTTCCCCTGCAACACTTAACAAGTAAGGCTGGTCAGACTGCTCACTGCCTCGTTCACGAAGGTAAATATTGCCACGCTTTGGATACAATTTTTGAAAAAAAACATGCTCCCCGTCCGCCAACGCTTTATATTCGGTATAACTCAAGACCTGGAGATTGAATAATCGCAAACCAAGCAAACAAGCGATCACCACAACAAACGCCTTGAGTGCACTCAAACGATCAACAGAAAACCACCTCTTCTTTGGCTTCGATGTGGTAGTAGATTCCTCAGGCATGTTAAAAAAACGTCAGTGAATAACAGGGTAGAATACCACGAGGACTATATTTGAGCAAAAATAAAAGAACTGCCTTTTACAGTTCTCTTTAATATTATTATATTGGTGTTTAATCGTCACCAAGAAGAGATGTCATTGCGACAAGGAAGCCAAGTGGGCCGAGGACTTCAAGTAATTCATGGCCCTTGCATTGTGCTCTACCACAACCTGGACAGACGTCTCCTGAAGTAGTTACAAGTTGCCATTTTTCATTAATTGAAAAAGCTTTTGCATTAACCACTGTTTCATCATCAAGAGTCGCAATCTGACTCAAAACAATATCAGCCTGAACAAGTTCGTCAACAATCTTCTTTTGATGCATCAGACTTCTTATTTCTCTTGCCTGTGAGATTCCAAAAGCTAATTTTTGCTTTTCAAACTCATTTTTGGTAAGAGTATAAGAAAGTTTTTCATCAAATACTTTTTGCTTAAGTGTTCCTAATTCTTCACTTAAGCTCCAGGATATGCCAACAAGTTGTTTTTGCTTTTCGGATAGTGTGCCAAGTACTTTTTCACCATCCACAGCAGCGAGAGTAGGTGTTGCTTTTACAATAATTTCTGGTGTGACTTTGTCACACAATTTTTCCAACCAGTCAAAGACCATTATGTTCTCCATTTCGTACTTCCGTACTACTTTAATATCGATATAAAAACACACTACCACATTAATAAATTCTGTCAAGTCTTACACGACAAACAAAACAAGCAGCCTACAGAAAAGGGCTGCTTGTGTCGATAGGCGAAGAGTATTCTTAGATACGAAAACCTTGGTCTATCGAACGGCGACGGGTTGATCGGTGGAAATAAAGTCCAATTTATCAGTAGAAACGAGTTTCATGCCATTCATCCTCTGTTGAACGTTTGACATAGACTGCTTTTCAATTGCATGAAGCTGCAGTTTTTCATTGTCTGCCTGCAGTTTTTCTACATTTCGCTGAAGTTCCTTTATACGATACCCCTTCGTCGACAAACCATTCACCTGCACGAGATACACTATCCCGAGGGTGGCGCTTGTCAAGAGAAGAATCGCATTAAGACGAGTTAATTTTTCACGAGAAATATGAGCCTTTCGAAGTTGAACAAGAGAAGAGGTAATTTGGCGCGCTTTTATTTTATAAAACGAGTTTGACATGGCATGGGTATTTAATTTTTGAATTTGATGTAACTTTTTTTAGAGCCACTCGATCGCGCGCAGTTTTGCGCTTCGAGAAGGAGAGTTTTTGAGTATTTCCTGTCGAGTCGGAACAATCACTTTTTTCGTCAATACTGTCGCCCGTTTTTCCTTGCCCCAATCTCTGAACACATTTTTTACGATGCGATCTTCCAGGGAATGGAATGTAAGGAATACCACCCGACTTCCTTTGTGGAGGATTTGAGGGAGATCTTCCATACTTCGCTGCAGTACCCCCAACTCATCATTGACAACCATTCGTAATGCCTGAAAGGTTTTGGTTGCAGGATGTGATTTACCGTGCCGAGAAAGAACTGATTCGATGACAGTGACAAGGTCAAATGTCGTTTCGAGTCGTTTCTTACGTCGAGTCAATACGATGGCGTTTGCGATACGTCGAGACGCTCGCTCCTCCCCGTACTGGTAGATCGCATCGGCAATCTCTTTTTCCTTCCAGCTATTAACAATATCGCTGGCTGTCAGATCTTGCTCCGGATCAAGACGCATATCAAGCGGTTCATCCACTTGAAAGGAAAATCCTCGACCGCTGCTTTTCAGCAGATCCATCGAGAGACCTAAATCATAGAGAACACCGTCTACTTGACCAAACCCATGCCTGGTAGCCAAGGAAACAACGTCTCTAAAATTACCCTGTGCAAGAACGACTCTTCTTCCATACTCTTTGAGATGGATAGCCGCCTGCGCAAGCGCGTCCGGATTGGCATCGATCCCCAAGACTCTCCCTTTGGGACCGTTGCGTTCCAAGATCATTGTCGTATGCCCCGCTCCTCCGAGCGTGCAATCGATATACTCTGCGTTGGAATGAACATCCAAATACTCGATCACCTCTTGTGGCATCACCGATTGGTGAGTTGTCATACGCCCAGTTGCCCCAACTGTTCAGCAATCTGCTCGCTTTGACTCTCTGTGTGCTTCTTATATGTTTGCCACACTTCCTCTGACCATATCTCGATGCGATTATACAACCCCGCAACGACGACTTTTTTTCCGAGGCTGCCATATGCTCGGAGATAGTCTGGCAAAATAATTCGACCTTGTTTGTCCAACGATACATCCATTGCCCCCGCAAGCATGTGTCGGGCGAATGCACGATTATTGGACTGCGTGATGGAAAGCGCTGATACGTCAGCAGCAATCTTTTCCCATTCTTTTGCGGTGTAGAGAACCAAACAGTTCTCTAAGCCCTTCGTGACCACCGCTCCTTTTGCTAATTCTTTACGATATTTCACCGGTACCGCCATGCGGCCCTTTTCGTCAACAGAGTGATAGTATTCGCCGATAAACATACTTAGGCGAAAAATTGGTTAACGAAAACCGAAGCGTAGCTGAGAACTACGTCCTTGTGGTGGAACATCGTGAGAACAAGCTGGAACATGGGAACACTCGTTATGGATTATTTGAGGTGAACTATGCACTGATACAGTGGGGTTATCCCCACTTTTTCCCACTTTTCACCTCACAATTGGTATTATACACCACTTTAAATGCTTTTTCTAGGGGTTTATGCACAGTCCGAAGGTGCCCTTTGGGTAATCAACACCATATGACCAAAGAAATTTTTGAGAAAAAGAAAAAACCGCTCTTTTGAAAAGCGATTTTCGTATCTATTACTCTTCCCCGTGCGTCTTGAGCAACTCTTTTAACTCTTTCTTTGCTTTCGTAAGCTTTGGATTTATGACGAGCTGACAGTAAGGTTGTGAAGAGTTACGTTCGTAATAATCCTTGTGATACGTTTCCGCTTCATAGAAGTGTTCAAGAGATTTTACTTCAGTTACAATGCACCCACCCTCTTTTGAAGTATTATTAAGCTCTCGGATATAATCATTTGCTTCTTTTCCTTGCTGATCGGTCGTGTATAAAATAATAGATCGGTACTGAGTACCTATATCAGCCCCCTGTCGATTGAGGGTCGTCGCATCATGAGAAGTAAAAAATATTGTCAAAAGTTGCTTGAAAGAGATAATCGTAGGATCATATTCAACTTGAATCACCTGAGCATGTCCTGTTTTTCCTGTCTCGATTGAATAATAATCAGGATTTTTGGTGTGACCACCCGCATATCCAGGAGTCACCATGATCACCCCACGAAACATTTTAAAAACCGCTTCAGTACACCAAAAGCACCCTCCCCCAAACACTGCTATTTCTGTTAGTGGCATAATTATCTATTTTTCGGTTTAGAAATATTCGGTTCACTTCCATACTCCGGAGAAACAATGTCCCACACTTTCGCTTTTTTAACTTCTATAATTCCTAATGCTGCCGATTGAGCAACTGGCCGTTCATCGTGCATAGGAATACCCACAATAGGGATACCAAGACCAAACGACAAAGTATTACCCACGACTATCCCACTACGCAACGAAGAAAACGACCCAGGACCACTATTCACGACAATCCCCTTTAAAGACTCAAGGGTGATACTATTTTCTTTTAAAGCTCGCTGGATACCCACAAGCGGATCCATGTGTCCATTTTGCTCTGGCACAACAGACACAACACTAGCCACCCCTTCTTCATTCGCAAGGGCTATCCACGCTTTGTCCTTATATGCAGTATTTATTATCAGATACATATTATTTTTTAGCCTTTCTCACCGCGAGTGGGAATTCAACAGTCGCCGTAACGATACGCCTCCATCGACGAATCGGTGAGTTGAGCAATCGGAACAACCACTCCAATCCCAACGTTCGCATCCAACGCGATGCTCGGGGAACAACGCCCGCGGCATAATCAAGCGCACCACCAACCCCCATAGCAATTTTTACCGATGGGAGTTCTTTAAGATACTGTGCAATCCACATATCTTGTTTCGGTGCACCGTACGCAACCAATAATACATCTGGAGCAGCCTTTCGAATCTCATCCAACAGTGCCTTCATCTCTGCGTCTTTAAAAAATTCCTTAAAGTAAGGCTCTTTACTTCCCTCCTTTGATACTCCCGCCCGCATGCCGACAATATGAAGCTCTGGATATGCACGACGAAATGCAATCCCTGCCTTTTGTGCCACTTCGTCAGACCGTGCGCCCAATAAGTACATCTTCTTGCCCTGCGCTGCGCATAGTCGGGCGAGTTCCCAACTAAAATCAGTGCCCGTAATGCGGGTAACTTGACCTTGCATGCCATATAATTTCTTCGACGCCCATACGATCCCTGCACCATCGGCGATTGCAATATCAGCATTATTGAGTACCTGAGCAAAATGTGGATCCCGCTTGGCCGCCATCACATACTCAGGATTGACCGTCACAATATGATGTGAAGTCGGAGTCGCTACAGTGAGCCATTCTAAACAAAGCTTTCGCAATTGATCCAAAGAAATCTGATGAACCCGCACTCCTAAAATGTCCCGAGTTTGGATAGGCATAACGATCTAAAATTGATATTTCCTATAAAAAAGTCTCTTCATCCCTTCAACTAACAACAGATACAGAACCACCAACCCCGCAATGACAAACAATACCTGAACAGGGGGAGGTGAAAAACCGAACAACGCTCCCAGCGGAGTGTATGGTATTAACCAACCAATTGCAACCGCCCCAACCGTACTGATTGTTAACAATTTACTTGCGTTACTCTGTACAAACGGCAACTGCCTCGTACGAATAATATGGATCACCAACGCCTGTGTCGCCAAAGATTCCATAAACCACCCTGTTTGAAATGACGCTTCACCCAAGTGAAATAGCGAAAATAAGACAAAAAAAGTCAGAAGGTCAAACACCGAGCTAATCGGCCCAAAAACATACATAAACTTTTTTATAAACGGTAAATTCCAACGTCTTGGCTTCTTTATCCAATCTTCGTCCACAGAATCCCAAGGAATGGTGACCTGAGAACAATCATATATGAAGTTATTGAGCAATATTTGGACCGGAAGCATCGGCAAAAATGGAATGTAGAAAAGAGCCCCGATGACGCTGAACATGTTGCCAAAATTGGAGCTCAACCCCATCATGATGTACTTCATTGTATTACCAAATGCACGCCTGCCTTCAATAACCCCTTCGAGTATGGGAGCCAGATGTTTCTTCGTCAAAATAATATCAGCTGTTTCCTTTGCGATATCAACCGCATTGTCTACCGAAATACCGACATCCGCAGCTTTAAGAGAAGGTGCATCGTTTATCCCGTCACCCATAAACCCCACCACATGCTTCCGTCCACGCAGTACCGAAACCACACGCTTTTTTTCGTCAGGTGAGAACCGTGCAAATATAGTCGCTTTTTCAGCACGAACAGCAAGGGCGTCATCAGACAATGTCGCAATATCTTTTCCTAACATTATGCCACGGACTTTCAAACCCACCTCCTGACAGATCTTTTTTGTAACGAGCTCATTATCCCCTGTTATCACTTTCACTTCGACTCCATATTCCTTTAATTTAGCTAATACATTACTCACATCCTTTTTTGCCGGATCAAGAAACGCTACAAACCCCATCAATACGAGATCATCCTCATCCTTCACGGTGTAGTTCTTCTTTTCAGGAAGATTATATTTGGTTGCCAATGCAAGGACACGATATCCTTGAGTACTTAAATCACGATAATACGTGAGCGCATCCTCGCGTATTTTTGGGGTAAATGGAAATTCCTTAGCACCTTTCTTATATACACTACACTTCTTTATAACTTCCTCCGGAGCTCCTTTTGTGATCAAAATTCTTCCCTCGGGGCCCAAAACTGCGATGCTCATCATTTTACGCACAAAATCAAAGGGAATCTCTTCTGTTTTTACATAGGCGTCCATGTCTGCTTTTTTATATTCCAATACCGCTTTATCCAAAGGATTTTTGACGCCCGTTTGATACACGCTATTCAAATACGTATAGAGAAAAACTTTTTCATCGTTTTTTCCGGCAATATCCGTATATGTCACTAATTGGATATTATCTTCGGTTAATGTACCTGTCTTGTCAGTACACAATATATCCATACTGCCAAAATTCGGGATAGACGAGAGCTTTTTAACAATGACCCCGGATTTTGACATCCGCTTCGAACTGCGTGCCATCGTGATAGACATAATGACCGGCAAAAGCTCCGGAGTGACTCCCACCGCGATCGCCACAGCAAATATGAATGACTGCAGAATATCTCGGTGTACCAAAGCATTACCCAAAAATATGATGAGCACGATCGCCATGATAATCTTCATGATAAGAAAACCAAACTGGGTGATACCGAGCTCAAACTCGCTTTTGTCATCTTTCTCCAAAATACTTGCCGCAATTTTGCCAAATTCAGTCGCAGCACCGATTTGGTATACCACCGCCAAAGCAGTTCCGCTGACGATACCTGAACCAAGAAATAGAATATTACTTTTGCTCGCATCTGAGGTATTAGTGTCCCCCTGAATCTCAGCAAATTTTTCACCAGGAAATGACTCCCCTGTTAAGGCTGATTGATTAACAAAACAATCATCCGCCTCAATAATTCTCGCATCAGCAGGAACCAGGTCTCCGGAACTAAGAAAAATAATATCTCCAATACATACTTCCGAGGATTTGATTTCTGCTTTTTTGCCCCCTCGCACCACCGTTGTCGTAATACTCACCTTCTCTTTTAATTTCTTAGCGGCATTATTTGCACTATGTTCTTCAATAAAATCAAGTATCACCCCCGCTCCGACCATTATAACGATCACGACAAAATTCTTAACTTCACCAAGATACGCAGAAATGGACGCAGCAGCAAGAAGTATCAACACCAACGGATTATTGAAATGCGATAAAAATTCCAGCACAACACCGACCTCTTTCTTTTCGGAAATCATGTTTTTCCCAAACTGCTTTTGCCGCGCGATAACTTCGCTCGGTGACAGGCCGTTTTTTGTTGTTTTTAACTTTCTAAAAATTTTGTCTACCGGTTGTGATGAGAAAAACTCAAGATTTTTTGACATAGATAATGAAAACAAAGGGATTCCCATTCCCGTTTAACCAAAGAAAATGGTATAGTCACTATTATGTAATTATTATACCAGCTCAGTACTACTATTGACATCTTCTCATGGCGCGATATAGTAGTATTAGCAGTCACTCATGTAGAGTGCTAATCAACAAAAACTCCTTACGCTACCCTATTATGATGAACAACAAATTCACCACGCGCGCACAGGAAACATTGCAAGCGGCACAAATGCTGTGCGCCGATAAAAATCACCAAGAACTTACCCCCACCCACCTTCTCTATTCTCTCGTCAGCCATGCGGAAGGAGTAGTCGTAAGTATTTTGCAAAAACTGGAAATTTCCAGTACCGATCTCCAAGAAAAACTTGAAGGAGAATTACAGCTTCTCCCGTTAGCACCCATGGAAATGGGCGGACAGGTTTATGTATCCCAAGAATTTGCCCGAGTGATGAGCCAAGCGGACCGCGAAGCAAAAAATCTTGGTGACGAATATATCAGCACCGAGCATATTTTTCTTGCACTGATCCAAGTCCCATCAGTTGCACAATACATATTGCGTACTATGAACGTCGAATACGATGCGGTGCTCAAGACATTAGCCGAAGTACGAGGCAACCACAAAATCACTGATCCCGATCCTGAAAGCAAATACCAAGTATTTGAAAAATACACCGTAAACATGACTGACCTTGCTCGTCGTGAAAAACTTGATCCCGTCATCGGTCGTGACGAAGAAATCCGTCGCGTCATGCAAGTGCTCTCTCGTCGCACCAAAAACAACCCCGTTCTTATTGGAGAGGCAGGGGTAGGTAAAACCGCCATCGTCGAAGGACTTGCTCAACGCATCGCATCAGGCGACGTGCCTGAATCGCTCAAAGACAAAGAACTTCTTTCTTTGGATATTGGCGCGTTGGTAGCAGGGACAAAATTCCGCGGTGATTTTGAAGACAGACTCAAAGCAGTAATGAAAGAAGTAAAAAATGCCGCAGGAAAAGTTATTATGTTTGTCGATGAACTCCATACTTTGGTGGGAGCTGGTGGCGCTGAAGGTGCCATTGATGCGTCCAATCTCCTCAAACCAGCTCTCGCTCGTGGTGAATTGAGTATGATTGGAGCGACAACGTTTAAAGAATATAGAAAGTATATTGAAAACGACGCCGCGTTCGAACGACGATTCCAACATGTTTATGTTTATGAACCAAGCGTAGATGATGCAATTGCCATTTTGCGTGGTATCAAGGAAAAATATGAAGTCCATCACGGGGTCCGCATCACTGACGCCGCTATTGTTGCTGCTGCGCAACTTTCCCATCGGTATATTTCCGATCGTTATCTCCCTGACAAAGCCATTGACCTTATTGACGAAGCCACTTCTGCTATCCGACTTCAAATCGACAGCCAACCGGTCGAGCTCGATACATTGAAACGAAATATTATAAAACGCGAAATTGAAAAACAAGCACTCCAACAAGAATCAGATGCGCATTCAAAGAAACGGCTCAAAGAGCTCCAAAAAGAACTTGCCGAAATCAAAGAGGAATCAAACCAACTTGAACTCGCATGGAAAAACGAAAAAGAACTTATCACCAGCGTACGCAACCATCGCAAAGAGATCGAACAACTCAAACAAGAAGCTGACATCGCCGAACGTCAAGTCAATCTTTCTCGTGTAGCCGAAATCCGTTACGGTAAAATTCCTCAAATTCAAAAGGAAGTAGAAAAAGCTGAAGGAAAACTTAATGCGATGCAAAAAGATCACCGTTTCTTACGAGAGGAAGTCACGGAAGCTGATATCGCCGCTATTGTTCAACGATGGACCGGTATCCCAGCATCGCGAATGCTTCAAAGCGAGTCAGAAAAACTCTCCCACGCAGAAAAATATCTTGCTCAACGTGTCGTAGGACAACAAACCGCCATTCAAGCAGTATCAAACGCACTCCGCCGTTCTCGTGCTGGACTTTCCGAGGAAAGCCGCCCTATAGGTTCCTTTATTTTCATCGGTCCTACTGGTGTTGGTAAAACAGAATTAGCTAAAACACTTGCCAATTTCATGTTCAATGATCCTCAGGCATTGATCCGCATCGACATGAGCGAATACGGAGAAAAGCATGCAGTCAGCCGTCTCATCGGTTCCCCTCCTGGATATGTCGGATATGATGAAGGAGGTCAGCTCACTGAACAAATCCGCCGAAAACCATACAGCGTCGTCCTTTTTGACGAAATAGAAAAAGCGCATCCGGAAATGTTTAACCTTTTGCTGCAAATTCTTGACGAAGGACATCTCACCGACTCAAAGGGACGCAAAGTAAACTTCAAAAATACGATTATTATCATGACCTCCAACCTTGGGGGCGATCTCATCCGCTCTGTTGACATGGGGTTTTCGGAAGGTGACAAGGTTAAAGCTCGCATTGACGTTAAAGACATGGAGGCACGCATCCACACCCTCTTGCAACAGCAGTTCAAACCGGAATTCCTCAACCGTATTGATGAAGTGATCACCTTTCACCCTCTTGAACAAGAACACATCGACCATATTGTTGAGCTCCAACTTCACAACGTCGTTGCTCGTCTCGCAAAACAGGACATCACCGTAAAGTATTCAAAGAAACTGGTAGAGTTACTTGCAAAACGAGGCTTTGACCAATATTATGGCGCTCGTCCTCTCAAGCGAGTAATCCAACAAACCATTCTAGACCCTCTCGCCCTCAAGATCGTTGATAACGAAATTAAAGAAGGAGGTAAAGTTAAACTCGACGTAAAGGATGACCAAATTATCATTCAAAACGGAAAAGAGAACGGGGCATAGTAAAACTCAGGTATTAAAAAACTCCTCTTTGGATTTCCGAGAGGAGTTTTTTGTATTATTACGTTTCAGCTATTTGCTACAAGGTACAGGCTCAACGCCTTTATGTAAATCGGTGATGAAGTTAACCCAACAAAAGCTTTTAGAGTCTTTGTTGCATTTTTTATAATTATCCCAAACAAATCGATTAAACGATTCTGCGAGAATACTCTTTTCTCTTCCTTTTTGGATCATGATATTCATCAATCCTAGCTCATAGCTCCAAGCTTTCAACTCATAATCAAGAAATACTGCGCGAGTCTCGACAACGTGACTATCACTACCCTCATGTTCGTAGTGATAAAATTCATGGAGTATGGTCAAAAGAAAACGATCTTTAAATGCTTCTGCATCAAGAGTTTTTCTCCCTTTGATCCAATTTTTCGCAGAAATACTGAAAATAGAATGTCCATCGCACCGACTAAATGAAGCCAACACATTGTCTCGAACCGGATCCATATTTAACTGTATCCTCCCTGATTTACCTTCTATAGCAAACCGGTTATACGGTTCACGCAGTTCTTTTATGGGATAGTGTTCCAATTCAGTAAGAAGACCAAAAAAGTCTTTTTCAATATTTCTTTTCTCCTCTTCTGAGACAATAAGGGGTATTGAAGTCGCTGCCGAGATGGGCTTGCTTGCTGTAACTTCGTTGTTTTGTACTACAGATGAGATATCACTCACTGTCGTATGTTGCATTTGTAACTTCACCTGAGCAAAAAATGCCAATACTACAACAATAATCCCAAAAATTATTTCTACCTTTTTCATTGTACTTTTCTCCTGTGTTTGATTTAAAATAACGATAACTTGCCCCGAATATAGCATATTTTACCTATTTTGTCAAGGTTACGCCTGTCAAAATCCTTTAACTATAAGAAAAGGGAGTCAATACAAGACAAATCGCCTCCATATTGTTGTCCTAACCCTCTTTTTGTGCTATAATAGTCGCATATGAAATATCATGCTTATTCCTCAAAAAAAGGGGTATTTACTTCAATTACCGTACTTGTCGCCATGGTTTTCGCTCTTGCCGCCCCCCTTCAACCGACATACGCACTATCTTTCAATCCTAATAAAATCATCTCTGATGGTGAATTTTTTGATACAAATGCACTGGATACAAGTGCCATTCAATCATTCCTTGAACAAAAAGGATCATCACTGGCTTCAATGACGTTTCCAGACATTGACGGCCAGATAAAACGCGCATCCGATATAATAGAAAATGCAGCCATTCAATATCATATCAACCCAAAAGTTCTGCTTGTTCTGCTTCAAAAAGAACAAAGCCTTATCGAAAATCCCACACCTCGCCAATACAACTACGACTGGGCTACGGGATATGCGGTGTGTGACAGTTGTTCCCCTACTGACCCTAAGATTCAAAAATATAAAGGCTTTGCTAACCAAGTTGAAAGTGCCGCCTATCAAAAAGTGTATTACACAACAAATCCCGATAAATTTAGCTATAGGATCGGTTCTCCTGCAGACATCGATGGACAACTAGTGATTCCAGAAAATAACGCCACCGCTGCACTCTACAACTACACCCCCCACCTTCATGGAAACGAAAACTTCTGGAAACTATGGACTCGTTATTTTGGAAAGTTTTATCCTGACGGTACCGTCGTTCAAGAAGATGGCTCTACAGCAGTATGGTTACTGCAAGATGGCAAAAAAAGACTTTTTGCCTCAGTTGGCGCTCTTATGTCTCGTTATAGCACCAGTCAAATTGTCCACATCAAAAAAGGTGACATCGATAAGTATTCAACTGGTGATCCTATTAAGTTTGCTCAATATTCCCTGCTCAAATCACCAAAAGGTGCGATTTTCTTAATTGTTGATGATAAGAGATACGGCATCACATCAAAAAAAGTATTCGGGCAAATTGGATTCAATCCTGAAGAAGTATCCAAAGCCTCAGATAAAGACCTTGCGGACATACCCCTAGGTGGCTTGATTACAAAGGCAGATGACAGTCCTCGTGGACAACTGTTTCAAGACAAAAAAACTGGTGGTATATTCTTTGTCAAACAAGGAATCAAGCATCCAATTTGGGCGCCTGAAATTCTTGCTGTCAACTTTCCGTACGATAAAAAAATCGCGAAGACCACCAAACAATTGGACGCAATCCCAACAGGAGAACCTACTATATTTGAAGATGGCACCATCATCACCTCACCAGGAAGCCCTTCTATCTACATCATTTCAAATGGTCTAAAACGACCTATCGCTTCTAAGGCAGCATTTGACACTTTGGGATTCCAACAAGAAAATGTTGTTCACACATCTGACCGCGCGTTAAGTCTCCATCTCGACGGTGATCCAATCGATGTAGGAACCGATACAACCACAACGGTTACCAGCGCAACCCTTCATTAACTATATGCCTCTTGTTTACGCGGCAATCCTACCTCACACTCCTCTCCTACTTCCAACCATTGGAAAAGATAAACGTGAGGAGATGTCTCAAACTCTGGCGTCGCTCGCGACCATAAAGCAGCACATTGAAGAGCATTCTATCGATACTATCGTTATCCTCGCACCACACGCACCACACAACGACAACGCATTTCAGCTACACCACAGCATGACGTATACCGCATCTTTCGAAGAATTCGGAGATATTGCGACAAAAAAGACATATAAACCAAACCATACCCTCATCGATTATCTCAAACACCATTTCGATGGTTCCATTATCCCTTGGATCTATCACTCGGATGAACGGATTGAATATGCTGCATCAGTGCCTCTTATTACTCTGGGAATAGGGAGTGGCCTTCCTATTGTCATTATATATCCACCTATTTCAGCAAGCCTTTCTGATCTTGCTCGTGCAGGCGCAGGGCTGTATGATGCACTCGCAAGCCACCCAAAACGCATTGCTCTTCTTTCATCAGGGGATCTATCTCACGCGCTCTCAGAAGACGCTCCGGGGGGATATCACAAAGACGCAAAAAAATTCGACAAACGTGTCATTTCGATGTTTGAAAAAAAAGATTCCGCAAAGCTATTAAAAACAACTCACGAAATGATCGATAATGTTAAAGTGTGCTCAATGCCCACGATAGCTGTATTGTCAGGCATCTTGAAGAATCTTTCTTATGAGCCGAAAATGCTTTCATATGAGGCCCCACTGGGAGTAGGCCACCTTATTATGGAGTATATCCTCTAACACATGTTACTACGAATTACTGTCATTCCGTGTTTGAGACTTCCCAGACAGCTGGGTTTTTTTGACTATACATACGACCATGGCACAACATGCCCCCTTTCCGTTGGTGAATTTGTTGACATCCCATTTCGCAATAAGACAGTCGTGGGTGTTGTGACACATATTTCTTCGGAAGGAATAACTGAAAAACTAAAACCCATTGCGCGCCCAAGACCTGAGTTGGTGTCCCTTCCCAGCGAAGAAATTCAATACATCATTGCCATCGCTCGATGGTATTGCGTTTCCCCTGCCACCATCTTACGTATCGCCTATCCACTTACACTCACAAAACAATCAAAACGGAAAAGTATCGTTGCAACACAACCACCCCGTAAAGCACGTCGCCAACTCCCTCTCAACACAACAATACACCCCACACTCTTTCATTATAAATCCCAAAATGACTGCGTTTCATATTACCGTTCCCTCACACAAGCATCTCGCAAAAATAGTGAACAAATAATTATCGTCACCCCCAATGATGAGCGAACCGACTATCTTGCATCCCTTCTCCCAAAAACTAAAGATCTCATCATTTCTCGATCGAGTGATGGGGTACGAATAACAAAGGCAACTCGTGAAAGGGCACAAAATTCAAATTTCACTGTCCTTATTGGCACCCGTCAAGTGCTCACTATGCCTTATAAAAATCTCAATACTATTATCGTTGACCAAAGCGATCATCGCAATCATAAATTACATGAAGGCTCGCCATTGATCGATTCCAATACGACAGCTTATCACAAAGCTTATTCGTACCGCGCACGTCTCATATATGCGTCGAATGCTCCGCGACTTGAAGAATATTCATATATCGCCTGTACTCACCCACAAAGTCCATACTCATTTTCTTCTACGCTAGTTTCTCTTCACGATGAATTTCGGGGAGGAAATACTACCCATATTTCTGATCGATTACGAGAAGAAATCACTGCATGTTTACAACGCAAAAAAGATGTGATCCTTTCACTCAACCACACAGGTATGAGCAAGTATATTTTGTGCAAAGGATGCAAAACGATATTTTCTTGTCCCACGTGCGCTGAGCCTCTGCGATATACCCAAAAAGGTCAATTACTTTCCTGCCCGACCTGTACATATACTCAATTACCCCCTGACCAGTGCCCTGTATGTCAAGATGTCAATTTTGTTTTCCCCGGCTTAGGAATTGAAAAAATTGCACAACAACTGGCGAAGGAATACTCAAACTTCCCTATAATTTTGGTCGATGCACAAAGCCCTACAATGCCACCTCCGACTGAAAGCCCCGCGATTATCATTGGAACATCCTACCTACCAAATCACTATCCCAACAGAGTATCCAACGCGGGGCTCATAGGTCTCATTGCGGTAGATCCCATTATTTCCATGGAGCAATTCCGCTCGCTCGAACACCAATGGCAAGACAATGCCTATCTCGTTTCTCTTGCATCCAACACAACCACCTGCATAATCCAAGCATTCAATACAGACCATCCGTTTGTACAATCTCTCGCAACGTTTAATTATCATCGTTTTGCCGATACCGAATGTATGCTGCGCGCGCGTCATTCCTTCCCTCCCGCCCGACGCCATATAGTATGTATATATAGAGGCCAACCAGGAAAAGAGCGAACAGAGATTGATTCGTTATTTAAAGCACTTAAAAACACTATTGATTCTCCTCTCGACGCATCTACCTCAACCATTGACATTTCGCAAAAATTGCCTATAATAACGGTAATTAAGAAATCGCTGGTTCGCCCTCACTCACAGATACTCATTAGTATTCCCGAAAAGTATAACCCGTCTCAAAACATGCCGGAAGCGATACATGAAATACTTATGAAATTATCGGTGGATTGGCTCATTGACCCTGATCCCCGTATACTATAACTATATCCAATACACAATATGGCACGTCTCACTCTTGCGGCCGCGAACGATCCGGTCGTGCGAACCAAAACTCCCCTTATCGATATTGCAACGATTGCAGATCCTGATTTTCAAACTCTGATCGATAATATGATCCAAACGATGTACGAAACCAACGGCATCGGTCTTGCTGCTACTCAAGTTGGCAAATCACTTCGACTTGCCACGCTGGTGCCTGACCCGGAACGCTTTGATTTTTATGATAAAGGATCTCGTGAAGCAATCGTTATTATCAATCCTACTATTGATAGCCATTCTCTACGCACGTCGTCTTCTGAAGAAGGGTGCTTGTCAGTGCCCGGATATATGGGATTAGTAAAAAGATTTAGCGGTGTAACCGTCTCTTTTACTGACCGCACTGGTGCCCCCAAAACGATAAAGGCACGCGGATTACTCGCTCGCGTCTATCAACACGAGATTGATCATCTTGAAGGTATTTTATTTGTCGATCGTGCTGAGAAGATATTCAAGATTCAACACATTTAAACTTATGCGCATTATATTTTTTGGTACCCCCGCCTACTCCGTTGGCTTTCTGTATAGCCTCATAGCAGCCGATATGTCACCTATAGCTGTCGTATCACAGCCAGATCGTCCTGTTGGCAGAGACAAAGAAGTCTTCCCTACTCCCGTAAAAGAATTAGCTGAAGCAAACAATATCCCTGTCCTTCAACCTGAAAATGTCAATAACCCAGAATGGATTTCAAAAATAAAAGCATTACAACCTGACCTTATTGTCGTCGTTGCGTTTGGTCAAATTATTTCAAAAGAAATTATTGATATACCCAAATACGGATGCATCAATGTGCACCCATCAATGTTGCCATTACTCCGAGGCGCAACCCCTCTCCAAGGTGCAATTTTACAGGGACTTTCAGAGACTGGTATTACCATCATGCTCATGGATGAAAAGATGGATCACGGCCCTATCCTCGCCCAACTCCGTCTCCCTCTAGAGGAAGACGAGACATATGTTTCACTCGCAGAAAAAACAATTGACCTTGGACGAACTCTTCTGATTGATACGATTAAAAAATGGGTGGCGGCCACGATCACTCCCCAAGTTCAAGACCACACAAAAGCGACATTTACAAAACTTTTAAAAAAGGACACAGGAAAAATTACTCCTGACATGTCAGTCATGCAAGCACAGCGTATGATTCGTGCGTTGCTTCCGTGGCCCGGAGTCTGGATGGAATATGAAAGGAAACGACTTAAAATTCTTTCGATCGGACAAATTATCGCAAACTCAGACCAACTCGCTGGCACTCTGTTTTCCAACACATCGCTAGGAAATGCCGTATGGTATGCTGCGACCGACGGTGCGATAGAACTAATCTCCGTTCAACCTGAAGGGAAAAGCGTCATGTCAGGAGAAGAATTTGCTCGCGGATACATCCGTTCAAACACAAACGACGCAACTACAATATAAGCAATCCCGAGAGGATGATTCAAATATGGGGTAAAAAAATGAGTGACGATCACCGTAATTAGCCCCAACCACAAACCAACTGTCCATGCGTACGCCATACCGTTGTTATTTTTTTGTATATTCGAGATGGCACGCCAACCAATAAATAGTACGTATCCTAAAAAGGCTCCATAGAGTGCAAATCCCACGATACCCACCTTAAGTAGTATTTCTAAATATCCCCATTCAAACGCATACGTGGTGTATTCTCCCGTGGGGTTATTTTCTAGTATGCGAGGATCTTGTGAATTATACGTAAGAGTTTTGCCATACCCAAACCCTATAAGCGGGCTTTTTGTAATTTCATGCGCCATCACTGGCAACAGGCTCCATCGTGACCCCACAGCCGCTTCATTCGCAAATCGTCCAGAAACAGAGTTAAGACCAAGATCAGCACTTGTCGAAGGAAACGGAAAGCGTATGACGCTGATGATAATGAGAAGACTACACAGAACTATCAGTACACCTTTGCCAACCCAAGCACCATATCCCCTCACCATTGACCGGCGCAATCCCATCATGGCCAAAAATAAACCCGCAAATGCAAGCGCTACCCAAAAACTGCGCGACTGACCAACAATGATCCCCGCACACACAAATCCCCCTGCCCATATCGCTCGCCCTGTATATTTGGAAGCATACGACGGCTTTCCTTCTGACCCCCAACGGAGATACGCAAGAATCCCGAGAAAAAATGGCAAGAGATATATCTGACTTTGCAAAAACGTCCGATATACATTTTGACTCACCATTGTTACCTCGCCTACCCCTGTGTCACGAACCCATCGATACAGTGCAATCGTAATTTCATACCCAATACCTGGGTGCGACATAGCATAGATAAGAAAGAACGTCTTTGTGAGTTGAGCTGCAATCGCAACGCTCGTTAATCGCGCAACACGACTCAATACGCCTTTTTTTGAAAGTGCATCGTACACAATAGGCGCGATAAAAAAGTAATACCAGGCATTCGCATCTGCGAACACCAACCCAGGAGTATTTCTCATTAACCCATATACCGTGCCCGCGAGAATCAATGCACCCATAGCGGCATACCACCAACGAAATAATGAATGACGGATAACAAGAAAACCTTCCGGCAATAATGTTTTAGCGGAAATACCCGCCGCACAATACCGCAATACCCACGCGATGGCTAGAGCAGTAAAAATAATGATCCGAACGTTAATTTCATGACTGCCTATCACAAACGAGAACAGACCCCCTTTTGATCCGATAACCAATTCTGCTAATGCGATCATCACCGCATATTCAAGTCGATACAACCCAAGTATAAAAGTCACTATTCCAATCACCCAAAACATCACATCATTTGCAGCGGGAGTAGACCATCCGACAAAGGACAGAACTTCCACCGCCATAATTGTCAAAAATGACCACAGCCAGAATGGCAGATGGATACCTTTATTACTCTGTAATATCAGCTTTTGATTTTTTAGCCAAACAAATAGCGTTCCTAACGGATACACTGCCAAAATGGCCAGCCACGCGAATATCCCCTTGTGCTTATAGATATATCGTCGACAACTTGCACTAAACATTCGATGCTTGGTCATTGATTCCGCTTGTGCAAAACTTGCGCCACCAACGTGAATAATTTCAGTAGTGGGAGTATACACTATTTGTATACCTGCATCAGCAATCCGTTTGAGAAGATCTACCTCTTCAAACCATATAAAGAACTTTTCATCAAACAACCCTATCTGATCAAGCACTTTTTTTCGTATCATCATGCACGCACCCATAATCTGCTGGACATCTTGCTCTTTTTTGTAGTCAAAATCAGCCGCAAGGTACTTACGGAATACCTTTAATTTTGGAAAAAGAAATTGCACTTTGAGCGACGCCAGCCATTGCGATAAGAAATCAGGAAAGCGTCGAACCGAAGGTTGTAAACTCCCGTCCACATTCAAAATCTTCGGCCCAACAACCCCAACGTCAGAGTGGGTATCAAGATAATTGATCATTATGTCCAATGAGCCTTCTTTTACTTGCGCATCATCATTGAATACAAGCACGTACTCTCCCTTTGCTTGTCGTATGCCCTGATTGTTCGCAGTACCAAATCCTTTGTTTTCTACATTGATGATAAGGTTGACTTGAGGGTATTCTTGACGTACCATGTCTGCACTGCCATCCGAAGACGCGTTGTCGACGACAAACACTTCGAAAGAATCCTTCGGCGGGTATTTAAAAATCGAGGCAAGACAGTCTCGAAGATGATCACGAACATTCCAATTAACGATGACGATTGATAGTTTCATACGTGCAATCCTACGCCAATTACGCTCTTTTGTAAATAAAAAAGCCTCAGCAGCTTGATTGGCACTTTGTGTGCTGTTCGTTCATAGCTGAGAGACTATTTGTGTTTTGTGGGCTAGATTAACCCCATTTAGTTCCTACCAAAAGGTAGCTGACTAATTCGCCTAACGAATTTTGACTTTGGTTGTCTTCCTTCGTCAACGGGGTCAGGTTTTTCCTTTACTGCAACAGTAGTTCTTTGGTTACGTTTTTTATTAAACGCTTCCATTTCATATGCTGCTTCAGCTGCTCTTGCTTCCTCTATAAGTATAGCCCTTCTACTTTTTGTAGCCATTGATGGCCCTCCATCGTTATAATTGTATAGTGCAAAACACTGATATAAAGACTATCATCCTAAAAAATAATGTCAAGTAAATAATGGACGAAATGAACACAATTAAAGACCATGGCCTGTACCTCGTAAACAAGCCGGCCGGACCTACATCACATGATATGGTTGACAGAGTTCGGAAGATTACAGGAGAACGTCGTGTTGGTCATGCAGGAACTCTCGACCCTTTTGCCGAAGGTTTGCTCATTATACTCGTTGGTCGAGAATGGACTAGGCGCCAATCAGAATTTTTGCACATGAATAAAACGTATGAAGCAACATTATTTCTCGGTGCCCAAAGTGATACTCAAGACCGTACAGGTACCATCACACCACAGGAATGTACTCCCCCGTCTTTTCTGGAAGTCCAACGCGCATGTGAGTCATTTATAAAAACATACGACCAGATGCCGTCTGCATTTTCAGCGAAAAAAATTGGCGGCAAAAAAGCGTATGAGTTGGCACGCCAAGGCATTACTCCTGACCTCAAACCTCAAACTATAACAATCCACTCCCTCGAACTTCTCAATTACACGTGGCCTCGTCTGACAATCCGCACCCACGTTTCCAGTGGGACATACATCCGTGCACTTGCAAGCGATATTGGTAACACACTTGGTTGTGGCGCATACCTCGAATCCTTGAAACGCACCGTGATCGGCTCATACAAACTCGAAGACGCTATTACCCTCGAACAAAAATAAAAACTGCGCATTCGCACAGTTCCATTTTCATTTTTTTAACTGAAATTGTTTTAATACCGGAAATAATTTTTTTATCCTCTTGCGGGTTAAAAAACTTAATAGTACTTGAAATCCTGTGTCTGAAAGACTAAATATAAATCTCACACAACGAACCACAAACATCAATCGTTTTTCTATATATGGTGAACTCGGACAATCACAGAACAATTCTATGATTTCTTTCAAATAATGGAACTGCATATCAAGCCTTTCAATCTCATCGCTTGATAATACAATTGGAATCTCTTGTGGTACTATTTCTGTCTTTACAAAGCTTTCTTCGGTAAAATTTTTTGTTTCAATCGAAACATATTGCCCATCCTTAAATACGTAGTGAACAGTCTGAGATAAATGAAATGGTATATCATCAA
>JAHFJA010000001.1:66864-107639 GCA_023246095.1 bacterium
CCTTATCGGTATGATCTGTGGATCCATCGTTAACCAACACCACCTCGATATCTGTATAATTCTGTGCAAAAATTGACTCCAATGTCATCGGCAAGTCGTCCGCTTGATTGTAGCTTGGAATAATTAATGAAATCATAACGTATATTGTTCAATAGCTTTTACAAGGCCATTTGCTTGGACTTTCCACTGGAACTCCCGCTCTATTCGCTCCTTCCCTTGTTTCCCTAATGTATATGCAAACGAAGGACTTCCGAGCAAGCTGCATATGGCGTCAGAAATAGCCGACACATCTTTTTGTGAGACCACCAATCCGGTTTTGCCATCCAACACCGCCTCGCCAACACCACCGCTCTCCGCTGCGATTACAGGAAGACCAAACGCGTTTGCTTCCAAATATACGATACCAAACCCTTCCACGTCACCTTGAAGGTCTACGGGGGTCATTATAAACACGTTAGCCTGCGTATACCAATCACGCACTTCGGCATCTGAAAGTGCACCAAGAAATTGCACGTGTTCCTGCAATCCCAACTGTGTCACCAACATTTCAAGTTCATGACGGTATGGACCATCGCCCAGAATTACATACTGAATATCCGGAATCTGTTTCAAAACTTGCGACAATGATTTAATAACATATTCATGTCCCTTACGCGCGACAATTCGACCCACCGTCAATATTATATGGCCAGATTTTTGCCCATCACTGAGTATCATTTTTTCTTCCTGAGGACTTCTTACCGGACACGGATGGACAATCGATACTTTTTCCGATGGGACCCCAAAAGATTGGATTGCGGTACTGGTATAGTGACTATTGCCAACCGTGCCACATGCTCGCCCAAATATTTTCTTCATAAGCCAACGCTTTCGACTAGATTTTTGATGAATAATATCCATCCCATGGCAGGAAATAATATAGGGAATATGTAATACATAGGAAAGCAAAAACACTGCAGTCCCAACAGGTAATATTTGACCGACAACAATAACGTCGGGTCGCTCTTTTCGCAATACAGACCACAAACCCATCAACAAAGATATCCAGCGCGGTTGCATCCACGATGAAAGAAATTTTTTTCTAATGATTTGATAAGATACTGGTAACTCTTTTGTGTCAGTCGATAGTAAGGGCGCAACTACCACCAAACGATCAGCAGTCAGTTGCTCGGCCAACTTCATCCAATAATAAGATACCCCTCCAACGGAAGGGTAAAAATCAAGCGTTACGAGTAGGACTTTCTTCATATGTTGTAGGTTCATCTTTTTTTACAACGGCCTTTATTACATCATGAATCTGTTTAATAGAAATCCCTTGCAATACCAAGAGAGTTCCGCCATACACAACAGCACCAACAAAAACATATATAAGAGCATGCAAAACAGAATGCATTACTCCTACGGGGATATGCAGAGAGCTCAACATATCTGTTATACGCGTGCTCAAGAAATGTTGCATTTCAATTATCACTCCCGCCATGACGGCTGCAGCGACGGTCATTTTCAATAGAGACATAATAAGAAACTTTTTATAATCTTTCCATAAACGCCATGTCAATATTAGACTTGCTACCAATATAAACGTATAAGTAATTGATGATGCCCATGCTGCTCCCACTTCTTGCCACTGAGGGATGAGGAACAAATTGATCCCCACGTTAATCACTCCCGCAATGCTGAGGATAATACTGTTATGCTTTTGTTGATTACTTGCAGCCAATAGTGACCCCAAAGGAAATATAAGGAATGAACTGACGAGAGCAACAGACAACACTTGCAACACTGGAATTGATCGCGTATATTCAGCTCCTCCCACAACAGAGATAAGATACGGTGCAAGCGCAGCGAGACCTACCCCCATTGGAATAACCAACAACATGAGATAATACGTCGCCAACGAATATGTCCGCCCCACAAGTCTTTTATCATTTTCAAATTGGGAACTCATCGTGGCATACACAGCAGCAGCGAGCGCAGACGGAATAAATTGTAACGCCAGTACAATTTTGTTAGCCGCTGAATACCATCCCGCATGAGCATCCCCTGCCATGCGCTGAATCATAACCGCATCAGTGTATGTATAGATGCGAGAAGCAATAGCTGCGACAGCAAACGGTGCAGCCCATATCAAAATCTGTCGCATCAACACGCGATCAAACTTCAGTGTCACGCGTATCTGTGCTTTTCGTTTCAACAATGTAAGTGCATAGAAAAAACTCAAGACACTCGAGATCAAAATAGCTACGATCAGCAAATATAACGGTCCATGCAACAACGCGACAGTACTTCCCATACCAACCATGATCCCCGTCACCATAAGTACACTAGTCGACTCATACTGAAGCCTCTGCAAACCACGAAAAACTGCCCAACATGGTGTAGCTATCAAATCAAACCATGTCGCGATTCCTGCCAACGCCACAAGGACTATCATTTGTGTTGAGTATCCCCACCACCACACCAACAACATAGTTATTGCGTAAATCAATATTCCCATCACCATACGAAACAATAACGCTTGGTTCAAAAGTTCACTAGCTCTCTCTGGTCGACGAGCTACTTCGCGCGTAAGAACAAAGGAAATACCTAAATCAGTAAGCACAGCAAATAGCCCCGCGAAAGCAAGCGAGGCACTGTATTGACCTTGTCCCGCAGGACCATAGACACGAGCAACAATGACAAAATACCCCAGCGTAAGCATCTTTTGAATGATGTATGCCATCGTGAGGTAAGAAGTATTTTTTGTAAGACGTGAAGGTGCAGCCATACAAGAAGGCTAAAGGCCTCCCAAGTAAGGAGGCCTGTGCATAATCCTGACGGATTAACGTTTCGAAAACTGAGGAGCTCGGCGTGCTCGACGGAGACCCGGCTTCTTTCTTTCTTTGACTCGCGGATCGCGAGTGAGAAATCCTTCTGAGCGAAGAGTTTTTCTAAATTCAGGATTGTATTCAAGAAGCGCACGTGAAATACCATGACGAACCGCTTCCGCCTGACCACGAATACCGCCCCCTAATACCTTTACCATAACGCCCATCATTTCCTTGGTGCTTGTAATATCCAGAGGGGCATTAACGAACAATTGAAGTTCAAAAGTTGGAAAATATGTTGCGAGTGGTTTGCCATTAATCACAATATCAGTATTGTCACCACCTCGTTGAAGGCGAACACGAGCGATTGCTTCCTTACGTCGTCCTACTGCTGTATAGACATCCCCTGCCATCTTCAAAACAGCTGAAGGTTCTTCAGGTGTTGCTTTTACTACTTTTTTCTTCGTTTCTGCCATAGGGTAAAAGTTATGCCTCAAGAGTGAGACGCTTTAACATCGAGGAACGCAACTTTGTTCGAGGTAACATACGTGCTACCGCCACCTCTAAAATTGAAGTGGGATCTTTTTTAACCATTTCTGACATCTTCTGCGTTTTCAATCCGCCTGGATGCCATGTGTGATGGTGATATACCTTATCTTCCATTTTCTTTCCCGTGACTTTTATTTTGCTTACATTCGTAATTTTAACGAAATCACCCTCATCGAGGTGCATTTCGAAACTTGGTTTGTGTTTACCACGCAATAAAACAGCGATGCGTGTCGCAAGTCGTCCAAGGACTTCTCCTTCGGCATCAATCACATGTACCGCTCTTACTGTATTTTTTCGGAATGGGATCATATTATACAAATTCAATTTGTGCCATCGAAGCACCATCTCCTTGGCGAACACCCAATTTCGTAATACGCGTATATCCACCCGGGCGACCAATATAACGAGGGCCAATAACTTCCAATAACTTCTTGGTTGCATTTGGCATATTCATACGACGCATCAAAAGACGACGCGTTGCAATGTCATTTGTTCTTGATTTGGTAACTAAAGGTTCAATATACATACGCAATACCTTTGCTTTTGTCTGAGTAGTCCTAATTTTTTCATGTAAAACAAACTGAGCCGCCAACGTCTTCATAAGCGCGGTGCGGGGAGCCTTCTTTCGATCTAGAATCTTAGTTTTATTGCGGTGTCTCATAGTATGACGATATTAGCACAATTCGTGCGACATGTCTAGATATTACTCGTCTTCATGCTTTTTAGGGCGTCCTCGCTTCTTTTTGCTTTCATCTTCGTCGTCTTCCCCTTCCTCGAGAGGGTTTTCTGGTGTAAATGTCGCCTCGACCTCTTCTACTGCCTCCTGAGCGTCTTCTGGTAGGTCTGTCCGGCTGACTCCCGGAGCAAGAATCATTTTAAACTGATCAATAAGGATCTGAGCGCTCTGTTCCACTGCTTCTTTGGCAGTGATGCTCCCATCAGTCTCGACCGTCAAAATGACGCGGTTAAAGTTTGTCATCTGTCCCACACGTGCATTCTCAACATGTAGCGATACATTTCGGACAGGAGTAAAAGTCGCATCAACGAGTATAGTGCCAACTTCAGGCTTTTCTCCCTCATGCATTTCTGTGGAAAAGTATCCACGACCGCGACGAATAGTGAGTTCCATTTCAACCTGTGCATTCTTGTTTGTCATTGTACAAATATGCGCATTTGGAGTAGAAACCTCTACTTCGTGAGTACCTTCAATGTCAGCACCCGTGACCGCCTTCTCTCCTTTTGCCCTGAGCATCACTTTAACAGGTTCATCAGTATGGATGTTGAATTTTAAACTTTTAAGATTGAGAATGATGTCAACGACATCTTCCTCAACGTATGGCAATGTTGAAAACTCATGATCGGCACCCTTGATCTTAACGGCAATGACCGCACCGCCTGATAAAGACGAGAGAAGAACGCGGCGAAGTGCATTTCCAATAGTAAGACCATACCCTGAATACAGAGGTTCAATTGCGACGATCATCTCATTGTCTTTACTGCCGGCTTTGTAGTCAACGCGCATCGGCAATAAAATATGTTCCATACTTAAGCGTGGTAAAAAATTATCGTGAGTAAAACTCAATGATTGCTTTCATGTCAAAAATCCCCTGCACTGCTTCTTCGGTCTTTGGAGCATCAACAACTTTTGCAGAGTAAGCTCCTTGTTCCATAGTTGCCCAAGAAGGAAGCTGCTTTCCTGAAAGCGAAGGAAGAAGTGTTTCGAAATAGCTATACTTCTCACTGCGTGGTTTAAGAGTGATAACACTCCCTGGTTTCACGTGAAAGGAAGGAATGTTTACTTTCTTGCCATCAACACGGAAATAACCATGACCGACGAATTGACGTGCCTGAGCGTGAGAATTTGCCCATCCAAGACGGTAAATCACATTATCAAGACGCATTTCCAAAAACTGAATCATAATATCAGCCGTATTACCCTCTTTGCTGTTAGCGCGTGAAAAATAATTTGAAAACTGCGTTTCAGAAACACCATAAAACTGCTTTGCTTTCTGCTTTTCGCGCAATTGAATACCGTAACCAGTCAAACGGGGCTTAGAATTCTTTGCTCCTGCCTGTCCTGGTGGATAATTGCGTCGCACGATGGCACACTTTGTAGTATAACAACGTTCCCCTTTTATGAAGAGTTTCATGCCTGCTCGGCGACACATGCGACATTTTGGTCCAAGAACTTTTGCCATATAGTATTATATCCTTCTTACTTTCTTCGGACGACATCCGTTGTGGGGAATCGGCGTCACATCTTTAATAGAAATTATATTTAAACCATTCGCATGCATAGCACGGATTGCGCCTTCTCGTCCAGATCCAACACCGCGGACGAATACTTGTACATCAACTAAACCAAATGGTTTAAGACGTTCTGCTGCTTCTTTTACGATCACCGATGCGGCATAAGGAGTTGACTTCTTAGGTCCTTTAAACCCACACGCACCTGCTGACGAAGCTGCAATCACATTTCCGTTGAGATCACAAAAAGTAACAATCGTATTGTTGTATGTTGCCTGGATATGAGCTTGACCGGTGGCAACTTGACGCGCAACAACCTTCTTCTTCTTTCCCTTTTTCTTGTTGCTCCCTGCTTTTTCGGGCGCAGAAGCCTCCTGACCCTTAGGGGCTGAAGGAGTGGCTGCTAACTCTGCAAATAATTTTTCCTCTTCATTCATACATCAAGGATATTAGGTCTTCTGAGCCGACATCTTCTTTCCGGATGCGGCTGTCTTTCGGACGTTACCACGAACCGTGCGAGAATTTGTTTTTGATCGCTGACCGCGAGCAGGGAGACGTTTGGCATGGCGACTTCCGCGGAAACTGCCGATTTCTTTCAAGCGCTTTACGTTACCTTGAACTTCGCGACGCAAGTCACCTTCGATTTTGTAGTTCTTTTCAATATAATCACGCAACTTATTTGCGGTTGCCTCATCAAGATCTTTGATACGTACGTTTGGGTCTAATGCAAGCGTAGAAATAATAAAACGTGAAGCCGTAGCTCCCACACCGTAAATATACGGCAGTGCGTACTCAATTTTCTTATTTTGGGGAAGGATTGCTCCTGCAATACGAATTACCACAATACTGACAATTAAAAAATTAACCTTGGCGTTGCTTGTGCTTAGGATTCTCACAGACTACCCGAAGACGACCTTCGCGACGAATCCGCTGGCACTTAAGACACATTGGTTTTACTGAAGCTCGGACTTTCATAATTAATAACGATAGGTAATGCGTCCTTTAGTCAAGTCGTAAGGGGTCATTTGAAGTTTGACCTTATCCCCTGGCAAAAGACGTATTCTATTCATCCGCATCTTTCCCGAGAGATGACCCATGACTTCATGGCCATTTTCAAGCCGAATACGGAACATTGCAGCGGGTAAAAGCTCAAGAACCTCCCCATCTACGTCGAGGAAATCCTTGCCCACATTGCCACTTTCACTCATAATTCGCATTAAAATAAATAATAATCTCTGCGCTTTAGAGATTATTATACTAAAGCTTTAGTGAATATAGCAAAATCTGTCAGATTTGCAAGCGAATTCAGGGTTTTAAGGGGTTTTGTGCTGAAAGTGCCCTTTGGGTATCGGTACGGCTATGATATCACAAGGATAAAAGGCTTGCAAGGGGGTATGTCGGCCTGAAAGATATAGGTCCTCAAGAGGGTGCGTCCTCAGCCCTGTAAGCTGCCGTCCGACACCTTATATCACTACACAGAACCATTCGAGCCAGGATGTTTTAACAAAAGAAAAAGACTATGTATTCCTACATAGTCTCAATTACTGGTTATTTTTTGTTTTTATTCTTTTAGAGCAAAAATGTATGTTTGATCCAAACAACTATTTTTACGATCTTTATCACAACACCAACGATTGGTTTCCAGAGCTGTTCCATTATCCCATACTGCCCCGAGCCAATAATTATAGTGCATTATCTCCAACAAATATGGCGATTTCGAATCACTGGTTATTGGTTCACTAACTACATTATACCCGTCCATCGCTTCTTTCAAATCCGCATGACATTGGCGTAATAACTGGATCCCTGTTTCCTGAGGACATAATGCTAAACCGCACTCATCCGCATTTCTACATAGATCTTCGTGTGTCCAATATTCTTCCAATCCTAATTGTTTTGGCTGAATCCGAACGAGTTTAATATCTTTTTCTACTGGACTAAGAGAAATATGAGATTTTTTAATAATTTCTCTTTGTTCTTCCTTCAGATACCAATTCGTTTTTTTGAATGTTGGAATTTCATCTACTAACAAACTGAGATCGCTATGAGTACCGATCTCAATACTTTTCCAGACGTTCCAGGTTGGAATAACGTCGCCCTTACTTATGCGTAGTAATCCTGCATAAGCTTGTGCGTATGTCATCTCACCGTTTTCAATCTTTTCAACCAATTTATTTACTGAGCCATATAATGACCCTGTTTTATTATTAGGCAACACTACCTTCGTTTCTGTTTTACTCACTTAACTTACCTCCTACTAATAATAAATATACTTATTCTTTCAATGCAAAAATCAATGCTGGATATCCATTTGTTGCGCTATGGAAAGTTCCACTCAAACTATCCCACTCTAAACGCATATGCCTCTCGGTGGTGTTCCAATACTTTTTTTCAGCCTCAATACCAAATATATACGTACTATTTGGAAACTCTTTCCGGAGTGGAAGCGGTTCTATAGCAATTCGTCTAGCACTGTCTCCTTCAGTATAAATGCCGTACTGCTTTAGTAACTGAAGCGCTCCCTCAGCAGGAATGGGCATTAAACCAAGTTCGTCCGCATGTCTGTATATATCTTCCTCGTCATATATTGATTCCTTTAATCCGAGCTCAATTCCGTTCACTCTGATAAGCTTCAGCTTAGTTTCTATCGGACTAATGGGGATGCCTATGTCTCTAATTCGTTCTTTTAGCTCTTCATCAATGCCGGCGCCATCACGTGATTTACTTACCGGAAGATCATCTAACAGTTCATTGAGGCTTTTATGTGTCCCCAGTGTGATTGTTTTCCATACCCCCCATCTCGGTTTAACTTTATCTGCAAGCAATAACTGTAAACCGCGGTTGACTTTTTCAAAAGTCATTTCTCCGCCGTCTATCTTATTTCTGAAATCATCAATGATTTCATATAGAGCTCCTAGCTCGTAATTTGAAATTGCTGTTTTTTTAATGACAGGAGCAGGCTTATCATCATCCTTAGAAGGAGTGATTTTTTCCATTAAAGGTTTAACGGACTCATCGCTGACGTCAATCGTTTCTTCATTTTCTTTCTCAACAATCTGTCCGTCTTGAGAATCTGTCTGAACTTTTTTAGTACGCCCAAAAACACAGCCGTTTATCCACTCAACTACTTTCTGTACTTTACTCATCTGTTCAAAAGAGTCTAATTCTTTTTGGTCGTAAATTCCCGACTTGGCTAACAAAGATATACATGACCTGTCGAACAAAGACTCATCACCTGTGATACCCATTGTCGGACGATTTCCTGTACGTCCTCCTTCTTTAACTGCAAGAGGATAATCTTTTCCGTAATATGCCATGTCTGCGTTAATGGCGGCAATAAATTTCTCGTCCCTTTCCAGAACCATTTGGGTAAATTTTTCTGGATCTTCATCTGCGAACTTTATACCAGCATACAATTGCTCGCCTCTAACGTTCATATCATCTAATATTTCCAGAACTTTTACGTCGTGGATGAGATGAGTTATGAACATAAGTGCGCCCATATTGCCATCAACAATCATCACTTTTGCAGTGGCGAGATCGCCGATATTAATGTTTGTTCTCATTTTCTGTTCTCCTTTTCTTTTTTGGTAACTAATATTATTTTTAAAGGTTCTTTAACAATCTGAGAAATATCTCCCAAAACCATCAATTTCACCCTTTTCTTATTGGAAATCATAGCACAAAGATCAAGATTTGTCAATGGTCAGTTAGATATACTTTTCCTTATAAATATAAGCATTCTATCTATTTAGACTATTTCCTTGTAAATATAAGTAAAAGGATCTAAAACGTAGAAAATACAAGCTTTTTGAGGTATTTCCCCAAAAATAGGTAATTTTACTCCATAGTCCTCTTGGTCTCTTTTTCAAAAATGTTATGAGCGAGTCAGGGTATGGGTTAAATATTGAGACGAACGAATACAAGTGAGGAAGGGAACAAAAACACTCATTACGACCAGCGTGGCCGAACGGTTTTTGAAAAAGAGACCAAGAGGACAGCGCGCAGCACACTAGGCTACACTCGCCCGAATCCTTCTCACTCCAGACCCAGACGATTCCTCCTTATTGATCTTAAACACCCCTATCTCTCCCGTATGGGTCACATGGGGTCCACCACAGAACTCTTTGCTGTACGCATCTTCGAGGGTATTACCGGCAAAATACACATTCACGCTCTCAGGATACTTTTCTTTGAAGAAATAAAGGGCACCGGTATGTTTTGCTTCTTCAAACGGCATAACTATCATTTGCATCGGAAGGTCTTTTTGGATTACTTCATTCACCACAGATTCAATCTTTCGCAGTTCTTCGTCAGTTAACTTCCGGTCAAAATTAAAATCAAAACGCGTGCGCTCAGCGGTGATGTCTGAACCCATTTGATGGACTGCTGGTCCGAATAGGTCGCGAAGTGCTTGTTGCATGAGATGAGTTGCTGTATGAAGGCGTGTTACGATTTTCAACTCTTCCTCACTCCCTGCCTTGAGTTCACCCGTATCAAGAAGCAACCCGTGTCCACCGAATTTCTTTTCCAACCCAGCGCGGGAAATTTCTTGGTGCTTTTCAAACGCTTTTCTAAATTCTCCGTATTCAACGTTTTGTCCCCTCTCTCGAGCGATTTCTTCAGTGAGTTCAAAAGGAAATCCAAACGATTCGTAGAGTTTGAACGCAATGTCGCCATCCAAGATTGGATTCTTATTTACTTCTTTCAACCCTTGAGCAAGCGTGGTGCTAAACTTTGTTTCTTCTTTTGTAAGAACATCACAAATATGATCCTTTTTCTCAAGAAGCTCTGGATATTGATCCTTATACATTTCAATCACAACTTTTACCACTTCAGCACCAAACGTGTTTGCATGCATGAACGGATGGATACGAGAAAAACGCACTGCACGACGAATAAGGCGACGAAGATAATACCCTTGTGCTTTGTTTGATGGCTCAACACCGGCCGCGATAAGCATGGTCGCTGCTTTCAAGTGGTCTGACATGATGCGATATACGCGCGGTTCGCTTTTGTAATCATTGAGTCCTTCCTTTGCATCAAAAATCTCTTCCAGACGTTTGATAATCGGCTCGAAACTATCAGTCAAAAATACATCAGGCTGATTCTGTGAAGCAGCCACCATGCGCTCAAGTCCTCCTCCAAAATCAACGTTCTTCGAGGGTAAAGAAGCGAACGAACCATCCTCTTGCTTGATATATTCCATGAACACGTTATTGCCGATTTCCATGAAACGACCGCAATCGCAATTGACATGGCATACGTCCCCAAAGACGGCTTTGTCGTGTTGTCCCGTATCGCCGAAATCGTAAAACATCTCGGTATCAGGACCCCCTGGTTCACCCGCAGGCATATTGGCAGGAACTCCCGCACGCGACCACCAATTTTTCTTTTCTCCGTAATAAAAAATCCTGCCACCTTGCATACCATCACTTTCCGCGTTATCGATGTCCTTTGCGTCGATCCCTACACCAGCAAACAATCCTTTCCAGATCTCAACCGATTCTGTATCACGAGCAATCTGATCGCTTCCTCCAAAAACCGTTACATAAAAATTCTGCGGATTGATCCCCATTTCTTTTATAAGTAACTCAAACATCCATGAGATCTGTTCTTTTTTATAATAATCACCAAATGACCAGTTTCCTAGCATTTCAAAAAACGTCGTATGGCGGTTGTCTCCGACTTCCTCAATATCAGTAGAGCGAAAACATTGTTGTGAATCAGCAATGCGTGTGCCGCCCGGATGCGTTTCTCCTAGCAAATACGGCATCATCGGCTGCATGCCGGCAATCGTAAACAAAACAGTATGTTCATCAGGCAATAATGAAACCGACGGCACAATGGTGTGCCCCCTCTCTTTTAAAAACTCCAGATATTTTGTTCGAATTTCGTTTGCAGTCATAGTATTTATATTATGATTCCTCCTCCTATCATTCTTTGCCCCTTGTACATAACGATCGCTTGTCCAGGGGTCACCGCACGATGAGGTATGGTAAATTCTGCTGAGTAGGTCATGTCATCGATCTGATCGATAACACACGTGCCCAAAACTTCCCGATATCGCAGTCGTGCTTTGCATCTAAAAGGAAAAGAGAGCCGGCTATCTTGCCAATTTACCCTAGCAAACTCTATCGAAGTCTTAAAGTAGGCATCTTCTTTGCTTGGAGGAACGACGTAGACAATATTTTTCTTCATATCTTTGCCAATAACTACGTAGCTTGCTGAACCTCCCTTGAAACCGATCCCATGGCGCTGGCCGATAGTATAATACCATGCACCTTCATGCTCTCCGACCTTCACGCCATCAGGGGTCATTAAGACCCCTCTCTTTGGTTTTATTTTATCTTTAAGAAACTCTTGCATAGAGATTTTTCCAATAAAACACACACCTTGACTGTCTTTTTTTGCCGCCGTCGGTATCCCCCATTTTTTTGCCATTATCCGCACATCGGGTTTTTTATAATCTCCAATAGGAAATAAACAACGTGCGAGCTGTTTTTGTGTCAAACCCCATAAGAAATATGTTTGGTCTTTATTACTATCAATTGTCTGCAACAATTGCTCCTCTTCCATGCGCACATAATGCCCCGTCGCAATGAAGTCAGCGCCTTCTTTGAGTGCTTTATCCAAAAACACACCAAACTTAATATGGGTGTTACACATCACGTCAGGGTTAGGAGTCCGACCTGCTTTGTATTCGGCCACCATATAATCAACCACTTCCTTGTGGTACTCTTTGCGGAAATCCCACTCACGAAACGGAATATCAAGATGTGCTGCAACGGCAATAGCATCGCGACGATCCTGTTGCCAACCACATTCAATTATACGGGTGTCTGACTGCCCAAGCTCACTGTCATATTGACGCATATATACGCCTACTACATCGTAATCTTGCTTCAACAACAAAGCAGCAGCGACTGCCGAGTCAACACCGCCCGAAAGGGCAACGTAAACTAATGGTTTCTTTGTAGCTTTTTTTGATATCATATATAGGCTACTCTACCAAAGAATGGTGTATAAAAAAAGAGGAAATGTCTCTCATATAGATAAAAGCCCTTTGTGAGCCTCAACATGAAAAACATTACCTCGGTCGGCTTTGGTGAGCATTCTTATTTCCCGACACCTTCTGGTGTGGTACAGTTTGAGTGTTCGCCAAAATCGGCTGTCCTGCAATCGATTATGTTTGCAGTTTTATCAGTAGAGTGTCGTTCCAAAGAACGAAGACACATCCACAAAGTTACTACGAGTACACCCATCAATATTTCATGGGTACCTATTTGAACCTGTCCTACATACGACATTATGTTTTCCCCTCATCGCCTCAATCATTACTTTTGTACCATATCACATCCATTAAGATTGTCAACCGAGTCCTTGTCATGTACTCTGATCTCAAATAAATCCGTATGAAAATACGCACAACTTTTCTCATTATTTTCCCGATAATCGTTGCTTTAGGTATCAGCGCTTATTTCCTATGGCTCCATTTTAAATCATTAACCACATTTCCTATGCAACCAGTTACTTTTGATACCACCGACGGCGTTACGATCGCCGGCGACTATGCCGCGCCAAAAACCCCTATCGGAGCCGTTCTGCTCCTTCCAATGATGCCTGCCACCAAAGAAAGCTGGTATAACCTCCAACAGGCATTAGGACGTGCCCATATCGCAAGCCTAGCCATCGATCTTCGTGGTCACGGACAAAGCACACAAGGACCAGCAGGCATACGGCTTGATTATCACACTTTCACTGACACGGAACACCAACTTACCAAAAATGATGTCACTGCTGGAATCGAGTTTCTCACCAACCATAGTTTTACCAAAAATCACATCTCGATAATAGGAGCGAGTATTGGCGCAAATTTTGCGATACAACAACTCGCACAAGACCCTGAAATTAACAGTGCTGTACTCCTCTCTCCTGGTCTTGACTTCCACGGTATTGAAACGGAACAATACAGCCGAAGTCTCTCGCAAAACCAAGCGCTGTACACGATTGCTTCGCGCGACGATCAATATTCATTTGATTCCAGTCGTACTCTCTTTAATGCAACTACAGTAAAGAAAGATATCGGCGAATACGATACTATTGGTCACGGCACTGCAATGCTCGAAAACAATCCCGAATTGATGGATGCAATTACCCAGTGGATCATCGCACGATTCCAGTAATCCCCTGAAATATAAGGAAAACGCCAATTTTACATCATTTTCCATTGACAATAACCTTTTTCTGTGATAGTTTTTTCACTAGAAACTTAATAATTTAAAAGAAACGAAGGAGCAACAGAAATGATTGTAAAAGGGTTCACCGGTCGCAAGGACCATTGGCAACACAATGCTATTATTGGGGGGATAACTCAAAATTGTCTCGACACGTCGCAAAAATATAAAGTCCCTGCAAAATATATTGTTCAAGCGCTGGTAAATGCAAATAAGTCACCCCACCATGCTCGCATGCATGACGTTTCAGAAATCAGATTACTCTTTGAACAGTTTGCAAAACTCATCGCTGTTGCGCAAGACACGGGGGGCACAATTCGTCTCTCTCAGGAGACAGCTAAGCAACTTATAAGCACACACACCCTCAGTGCCCCACAAATGGCAGCACTGCTCTTCTTCCAGTCACGTTGGGTTACAGAACCACAAGGAAAAGTTCTCCCACAAATGTCTATCCTCTACGAGGAGGTTCGTAAAGACATGAAAGAGAAACAATCCTTCCTCATGGAGAATTCAAACCACTTGTAAATAATGCAACCTTCAAAGTAGCTTCCTGAATAATTTTAAAAAGATCGCATAAGCGATCTTTTTTTATTTTTCCCTTATAACATAGAAAGTTTCCCTACTCAATCTCATCCTTCTTTTCTCTCATAAAACTCCACCACTCTTCCGTAATTTCAATAAGTGCCTGCAATGGAAGTTCAATTAATATATCAAATATAAATACAAAAACATTCACCCGTGAAACATTAAACGACAACCAGCGCCCCACCTGTACAATTGGAAGCAAAAAGGGATCAACAAAGGCCAGCCACAATGATTGTTTTGGTTTGAGAAGGGTAAGTTCTTTTGCAGAGCGTCGCAGTGTAACACCAAAAAAAGTAATAAGACAGAAAAAGAGAAAAAATATTATACCACTTGCAACATTGAAATGTAGTAGTTTCAAAATGTACCCAAGCAAAGCAAACGAACCGATAAACAGAGCGAGATAAACGAAAGAGAAGATAACCCACAGTGCAACTTTTCTTTTTTTCTGACCAATCGCTTGTGGAATGAATACCATGCGTGGTTCATCTACGTACACAATTTCGTTTATCGCTTGGATGACGCTCGCAGTATTGTCTTTCCCAGGAAATTTAGCACTGAACGCAATAAATCCCAATAGAACTGGCGGAAACAGAAGATTGATGAGGAGTGGCACTGGCGCAATATGACCTACTGTTAATAAATCATACGGTAACTCAATCAACAACCCCAACAACATTTTAGTGATAAATATATATACGAATGCGCGAATGGCGCGAATATGAAGTTTACGCTTGTATACATTATAAAAACCCTCACAGATGCGCGTTACTTCTTTTGCAAGAACATCCTTCTCCTCAAATAGTGCCTCCCCGTTGCTACGTAGTACAGTCACCAGAACAACAAAAGGGATCCGAAATCGACGATATGCACCCATAAATTTCTTCTGAAGTGGATGGCGTATAAGATCGCGAATTTTCTTTCGCAACTCATAACACTCTGCCGCCAACTGTTCAACACTCATTGAACCCGGGATAGCCCAATGGGGTGCAAGAGTTTTAAGAAGGAAATACTCTGTACGATGCACATCAGGTTTGAGCAAAATACGATAGACAGATAGATACAACTGAACCCTCCGCGTTCGAGGATCAACATTGATTCCCTGCAAATTCGTCATTGGTTCCACCTCCTGATACATAACATGAACAAGCGCTTCGAGTTCAGTTGTTGGCGATAAGACTTCATCAATAGCGCACGATACCATAAACAAAATCCAGTCTTGATCCTTGTCAGTCAAAATATGACGCATGCGCAATTGATCCAGCACTCCCAAATATTGATCGAGGAGTGCTTGAATAGTATGTACTTTTGAAAGTGAAATAGTCTGATTGCGAAAATAACGAGATCGCACCAATTCTTTCACCAGACCCATTGCCATCGTCTCGGTTGGTTGGGTTAAAATAAAACGCCGCCCTAATACGCGACGAATCGCATGTTGGCGGACAAGATGTTCATCGCGATATTCTGCAATGCCGCGTATTTTTTCATAATAAAACGCAATGGCACCGACCGCATCATTGACAGTGACATGAGCATCGTCTGGAGATGAATCTTCGGGAATAGTTCGAGCTTCTAAAAAAGTCCTGAATACGTTGGAGAATTTGGAAGTTACCATTGCCTGTGATTCTGCGATTTCCTCGGGGGCCATATTATAATTTTGAAAGGATGGAGGGAATTTCCTTAATGACCGTACGAATATCGTCAGCGGTAGTATCGAGGCCTAGGGAAAACCGTACTCCCCCTCTCACTCGATCTGCATCAAATCCACACGCCTTGAGTACATGAGATTCCTTCCCTGCTTGTGCAGTGCACGCAGCACCGGTTGCTGCAGCGATACCGCGACTATTCAAATACAATACGACCGCTTCGCCGTCATAGCCGGGAAATGAAACATGTACATTATTAGATAGTCGATTAGTCATTGGGCCATTTATATTTACTTGAGGTACACTGCGCTGAATGCCTCTCATAAGCATCGTACATAGTTTCTCAAGTCGAATCGCTTCTGTTTTAGCACGCTTTCGAGATAATTGCAATGCTGAGGCCATACCAACAATTCCCGCCACGTTTTCCGTACCAGGACGCAATCCCGACTCCTGTTGCCCACCCCACATGAGAGGCTGTATAGCAGTGCCTGCACGTACGTATAACACACCCACTCCTTTAGGGCCGTATACTTTACTCGCATTGAGTGTCATGAGGTCAACATGAAGCTTCTGGGTGTCCATTTCGCAGTACGCACTTGCTTGACATGCGTCGGTATGGAAATAGGGATATGTATGTCCAAAACGAGATCTAACGTCACGAATTATTTTTGCAATATCACGAATAGGCTGAACCGTACCGATCTCATTGTTCGCATAGATAACAGATATCAAAACAGTTCGCTTGGTGATGGCCTTTTTCAACGCCTGCATGTCGATGAATCCTTCTTGATTCACAGGAACAATAGAAACGCTGATTCCCCGTCGCTTTAATTCTTTTACAGGCTCCAAAACAGAGCTATGCTCAATACTCGATATAATCACATGGGGATGTGAAACTTTTGATGCTGCGACCACACCAAACAAAGCCAGATTATTGCTCTCTGTTCCTGACCCAGTAAAAAAGATTTCACGCGAACGAGCGTTGAGTAATTCTGCCACGTCAGTGCGAGATTTTTCTACTACAATGCGGGCTTGCTGACCGAGTGAATGCAGTGCTGACGGATTCGCATATTGATCATGAAAAAAAGGCTGCATCGCCTTTTTTACGTCGGGATGCAGAGGTGTAGCCGCCGCATGATCGAGATATATTATCTTTTTCATGGATTATGATTGTTTAAATCTAGTAGGACGTTGTGCGGTCAACTGTGAAAGAGAAACTGTTGAAGGTGTCTCGACTGGTGCAGGCGCACGTTCTTCTTGAAGTGCAGTAGGCTGCAAGACCGCAACAGGGGGGATGGGAACCGGTCCTTGCGGCACCGCCGCCGCAGAAACCAAAGGAGTTGGTGATGATATGCCTTTTTCTTTTTCGTCACGGATAATAGCAAAACAATCTCGGCAATACACTGGACGCTTACCATCGGGAATAAAATTCAAATATACTGTTTTTCCGCAACGGCTACAAATACCTTGATGAGGTCGTTCTGGCGTAGGACCCGTTGGTTCTTCAAATTTTTTTGCTTTCTTGTCTGGCGCCGCCGAACCCGCCGCCTCATTCAAGGTTTCTGACCATCGAACGATCTTTTCTTCGACAATTGACTTATGGGTCGCATATCGCTCACGACTTACATTGATCACTTTCTCAAAACTGTGACTACGATAATCATCACTCCATGGTGGAAGACCAATGGCGGAAAAAGGTTCTGAAGCCACGCCATCAATCATGAGCTTAATGAAAAAATTAAACTTTGCGATATTTACAAAATCTTCCTCGGTGAAACGAGGGGCAAATTCTTTTGCCAAAAATTCAGCGTCCCCTGCACCAACACGAAAACAAATAAGAGTTCCGACGTTTCCAAAAACACCTGCGCGCACCGTTTCATCAAGCTGCTCAATATATTGGTGTGCCATGATGAGATTAAGACGGTACTTTCGAGCTTCTGACAAAATACTCGCAAAACTCTCATTAGCGAAGTTCTGAAATTCATCAACATAAAGATAAAAATCTCGTCGTTGATGCTCAGGGATATCAGCGCGCTCCATAGCTGCCATCTGAATTTTTGTAATAAGCATTCCTCCCAACAACCGACTATTATCTTCTCCGATACGCCCCTTGGAGAGGTTCACAATAAAAATCTTTCCGGAGTCCATGATCTCTCGGATATTCACCGTCGATTTGACTTGACCTATAATGTTACGAATTACCGAAGCAGACAGAAACTGTCCGACTTTGTTTTGGATAGGCGCAATCGCCTCTTGGGCAAATTTTTCACTATATTTTCCAAATTCATCAATCCAAAAAGATTTTACGACGGGGTCCTTAATGTGTTCTATCACTTTTTTTCGAAATTCTTTATCAGACAGCATGCGATTGACTGCAAGCATTGTGCTGCCTTTATAGTCCAACAAAGCTAATAAGGTGTTGTTAAGTATATATTCCATACGTGCACTCCATACATCAGGCCATATTTTCTTGAACACCCCCATCAATGCTGAGGCAACCAAATGTTTTTGCGTTTCGTTGACCGTCTCCAAGATATTGAACGCCACAGGATAATCAAAATCAGCAGGGTTAAAATATACCACGTCATTTACGCGGCTCGGAGGAATAAAATCAAGGATTTTTTCCGCCGTCTCTCCGTGAGGATCAACAAAAGCCAAACCCTGTCCCTCAAAAATATCGTCCAAAATCATGGTCTCAAGCGTATTGGACTTTCCCATACCGGTTTTACCTATCAGGTACATATGGCGACGACGATCATCTCGTTTAATACCAAAACGCCGCCGTTTATTACGGTAATTTGTCTCGGCAAACACGGTGATGTCAGGATCTTGGTCGTACATAGATTATGCGAATGGGAGATTTGAGGGTACCTCCTCTTCTGAAAATGCTTTTGGCTTTCCGGATGGCAGTGATTGCTTAGGCAGTGCCGACAATCGACGTTGCTTATCAGCTTCTTCAGATCGCATAGGCAAGAAAAACGGAGGTTCAGCTGTCTTAACTTCAGAACGTTGGATCAATGGAACTTTCATATCCATCATGGGGAAATGCCAAAGGGTAGCGAGTTCTTCAATATTGAGAATGTAAGGCTTTCCGCCTGCCATCGAACGATTAACATACGCTTTGAATACCTTATTCTGAGTTCGAATTGCCGCGCTTTTCTTCATAAAATTATCAGAAAAACGTTTTGGATATTTAAAGGGTTTAAAACTATTAATATGCGGAGAGCCAAATTGTCGATATGCCCCCAATACACCAGTGGCAATTCTCCCCTTGCTGAATACTTCTTTAGGTGCGACATAGGCAATACGCATTTTCGCCCAATACCCCGGCTTTGCTGCTTTGAGTTGAACATGTTCCAAGACCACTTTTTCACCGGGAGAAAGATTTCCAATATTTGAACCCTCCGCCTTTTCAGGTTTTTTTGGTGCTGCAGGAGCTGCCCCAGGAGTCAGCTGGTCAAGAAATAAATTGGCAATGGTTCCACCGTGCTCAAGCGCTTTGTCAATACGCCCTTTCTTTTTAGCCGGCTCTTTTACTCCAGTAAGTTTGCGAACTAAACTTGCAGTAGTTTCTACCCAACTATCATCGGTTGCCTGCAACACGATTTGTATCCATACTTCTTCTCCGTTTTTGACAGTACCCAAGAACTCAAATAAAGAGTTAAGTGGATCTTTAAACGTTGCGTCCAACGAATGTTCAAATGCGGTATAGGTCTTAATTGGATAAGGAAATGCTTTTGCCAAAGTAACCTCGGCTCCCCAGGTTTCAATGTTTTCATCAGGATAGGTCTGCGGGGCGATACTGGTGTAATCAGCAACTTCCACTACTTCCGCATCAGGGTATTGAGCATACAACGACGCCTCAATCACATCACGAAACGAAACAGGTGCATGGATGAAGTATTGAATAAACCCACCGCGACTAACGATCTCCACTGAAAATGTATCGGGAACTTTTCCCTGCCAGTACGCTTCTTTCCAATTTCCCGGTCCCGACGCAGTACCCGTCAAATGCGCAAAGATATTTTCTACTGCCTTAGGGGTCTGCTCAGTCATGCGAGGAACCCGAATAGCCAGTAAAACCTTTGGGATACTTGCCGCGTAGGCGCCCTGCACTTCACTCACCCACATAGTCCACAACGCCCGCAAAACAATAATAAGTACGATTAAAAATCCCCCATGTATAAAAAGAAACCAAGCAGCATAAAAGGGATTTGAAAACAAAGCGAGTGCGCTCGTAATTTGTTCCGGGTCGATAGTAAATTCCATGCAAGAAAGTATTGCACAAATTTAACAAAAAATCAATTTGAATCCGACTACTTGCTGGATGTTTTTCTGCGCTTTGAAACGTTGTGCCAGACAACCAAGAGAGGTGAAGCAACGAAAATAGATGAGTAAGTACCAAAGAGAACTCCCAAGATGAGAACTAATGTGAAATTTCTGATTGACTCACCACCAAAGAAATAAACAGCCGTCATAACCAACAATACGGTTAATGAAGTATTGATAGATCGGCCCAGCGTCTGGTTGACTGAATATTCAACGACATCTTCAAAGTTTCCCCCTCTCTTAAGAAGATTTTCTCGGCTTCGATCAAACACCACGATCGTGTTGTGAACTGAAAAGCCCAAAACAGTAAGGAATGCCGCGATAAACGATGCAGTGACTTCAACACCAGCGAACTTACCCAAAACAGCAAACACTCCCGCCACCAAGACGATATCATGGACTAAACCGACGATAGCTACTGCTCCGTATTTCCAAGAAGCTACTGTATGAGACACTTTTCTGAAGACATAACTCAAATATGCCAAGATAAGCACCAATGCGATTATAATCGCCCACATCGACTTATTACGCAAATCTTGTCCGATGACCGGTCCAATAGAATCGAAACTCTTTTCGGTAAATTCACCCGACGGCTTCAGTGCATCAAGTATTTTCTGGTGCGTGGGTTGATCAACGTTCTTGAAACGCAAAATAATATTTTGTTCCCCCGCCCTTCTCGCTTCAACTTCTCCAAGATTAAGGGGGGCAAGTTTTTCGTGAATAACTTCATTAGTCGGTGCACTGTTCTTATATGAAACTTCCAGAATACTCCCTCCTGTAAAATCAACACCAAACTTAAGTCCCCATGACAGAAGCGCTATCACTGCGGCTACAAAAAAAACTGATGAGATGATGAGCCAGATACGACGAGTTTTGACGATATGAATCATATGATATACAGGATTATTGAACCGAAGATGCTCCAGGTGCTCTTTGGACAAGTTCAGGAGTTGCTTTTTGACGAGGACCACCAAAAAGCCAGACATTTTTACTAATACGCCATCCGGCAACTAATCGCAATAATTGACGTGTTACAACGATTGCAGAGAACATACTAACAACGATACCAACAGACAATGTCAACGCGAATCCCTTAATAAGGCTCGTTGAGAACGAATAGAGAACGAATGCAGTGATAAGGGAAGATACGTTACTGTCACTAATAGAGGTCCAGGCGCGAGTGAAACCATCTCGTATCGAAGCATCAAGTGACTTGCCCGCACGTAACTCTTCTTTCATACGTTCAAAAATCAAAATATTCGCATCCACTGCAATACCTATCGAAAGGATAAACCCTGCGATACCTGCCAACGTAAGGGTGACGCCAAATAACTTAAAGATTGCCAAAATGAGCGTACTATAGAGACACAACGCAATGACTGCCAAAACGCCCGGAACACGGTAATATAGAATCATGAACAGAGCTACTAAAAGCAAACCAATAAACCCTGCAAATATGCTCTTATGTAACGAATCAGCACCTAAACTTGCTCCTACAGTGTTCTGACTCACTAAAGCCACGGGAACCGGCAATGCACCGGCATTGAGTCGTTGAGCAAGGATTTTTGCTTCCTGGCTCGTCATGTTTCCGGAAATAACCGCGCTCCCACCGATAATTTCATCGTTCACATTTGGCGCATAGGTATCACGTTGGTCGATAACATGGTCGCCATTGGTATCAATGATGGAATTACCATCAAGAAAGATGCCGAGAGGCTTACCTTTGTTACGCTTTGTAATCTCTTGAAAGAGTTTCGTTCCTTCGTCGTTAAAATCCAATCCAACCTGAATTTGCCCTGTCTGCTGAGCACTCGTGACATAGGCTTTCTTCAGGTGTTTACCGGTAAGTCCTGTAGACTTCCAAAATTCTGGTGGTGGTAAAAAGTCTGACGCAGACTTCTTATAAATCAACGCACGAGCAACATGGTATTCAGAAACCGGTCGTTCGTCTGTCTTGAGGATAATATGAAACCCAAAATCACTTTCGACTACATCCGAGATCTGTCCTTTTTGCAACGCAAAGGCTGCTGCTTCAAAAACAGGAACCATCATGCCTTTTCCAAAGAATCCCAAATCTCCACCTCGTGTTGCTGAACCTGTATCATCTGAATTTTTTGTAGCAAGATCGGCAAAGTTTTCGGGAGTAATCGTCTTTTTTAATGTTTCAGCCAGAGCTTTTGCCTCATCCTTACTTCGTTCTTTTGTACAAGACGCAACACCTTTATAACAAATCAATATATGTCGCGCTCGTATTTCTTTGTCTGAGGTATCTCGCTTTTCAAGAAATTTCACGACTTGATACCCTCTTTCATCCTCAAACAACGTTGGCGAAATTTCACCCGGCTTGAGTGGTTGCACCGAAGGAATGAGCGGTCCTTCAGGACTTTTTGATGTAATCCATCCTAGATCGCCTCCCTTGTCTTTTGTTGGATCGTCTTGAGAGTACTTTGCAACTAACGCATTGAAATCTGCTCCAGGCGCGCGCACTGCAGTAAGTGCCTCATCTGCTTGCTTCTTCGCTACGGTATTAAAATCAGCCAATTGTTTTTTTTGCTCAGGATTCAATTCAGTCGAACGATCGGCAGTCAACGCAGCAGGATTCTGTTCTTTGAATTCCAATAATGTCCTCTCTCCGATTTGTTCAATCGTCTTGGTAGGATCTGAAACACCGGCAAGCTCAACAACAACGCGATATGCTCCACCTGTTTTTGACGTTTGCACAACCGGCTCAGATACGCCAAAGATATTGACACGACGTTCAATCACATCGCGAACCCCCTCTAATGCTGAATCTCTATCCCCTCCCGCAACGTCTTTCATATCTGCTTCATAGACGAGGTGGGTACCCCCTTGAAGATCAAGCCCCAAAGCAAAATCACGAGGTGGCCATGAAGGCCATCCGAGTGCAGGCAATAATTCTCCCATTCCGCGCGCTTTAAGTCCTTTGTTCCAATTATCGCGATTACCATTATAGTACTGCAAACCATCATACAGTGTTGCGACCAACCCCAATATGATCAAAAATGTAATACCCCAACGAAGTTTTCCTCGAGCTCGAGGGCGAAATAGACGTCCAATTCTCATATAGCCATGCAGTTATTCACAAGTAGACAGTAGTATAGCGAGTGATTCCTGTATATGCAAGTCGCATATATCTCAATCGACGCTTCTGGGTTACCAATCAAACATCTATTTAAATCTATCGAGGAGTGACGATCAATCTCTCTGAATACCCCCAATCATAAAAGCACCCCTATTGGGTGCCTTTATGATTCTTTGCAGTGCGTGTTTATGCAGTACCGTATGCTCGAATCGCCTTCCTCACTAAGTGATCAAAATTATAGTTCACTTTAACGTGCTCACGGTTTTGCTTTGACGCCTCAGCACGTCTTGAAGGAGCTTCCAAAATTGATTCAAGTCGTGAAGCAAGATCATTAGAATCTTTATTACGAAATGTATAGCCAACACAGGGAAGCACTTCCTTATTTTCAGCAATATCAGATACCAACACAGGAGCGCCGTAACTCATTGCTTCGAGCAACGCCAATGAAAGTCCTTCCTGCTCAGATGGCTGCACAAATAATTTTGTATTGCTAAACAACTCAGCCAATTCATCTCCGTGTTTTTCGCCAAGAAATAATATATCCTTATCGCCAGACGCTTGCTTTTTAAGTTGAGTGACATATACATCAGTAAACGCTGAGCTTCCAACAATTACCAGCTTCGGCAAGATCGCTCCTTGAGATTTAAGAGTAAGATATGCATCTATCAAATAGTGAATACCTTTATGGCGAACAAGCCTAGATACTGATAAAATATAGCCTTTTGGAGTTAAACCATAGCGAGCTACTTTATTCAATGGTTGACGATGAGGCATGGAAACACCGTTAGGAATATAGATCGCCTTGCGACCATATTTTTTTGCTACGTATCTTCGCAGTACTTTCGAGACGACAATCGTTTCGTGGGTAAACCGACATGCAACAAATTCTCCGATATGGAAAACTGCTCGTGCTACGACTCCCCACTTCTGATGAAAATAATCTTGACAGTGGAATGTTGCATATACCTTCGCACGTGGTTTTAGTACACGAGGAATCCAAGCAAAAATCGATGGTCCGATACCATGATAATGAATAATATCTGCATCACTAAACACTGCATGCATGGTGCTCAAAAACGTATGAATGACCATGTCAAAATATTTTGATTTTATTGTAGGAAGATACACCAGCTTTACGCCTTTATAATCCTGAACACAATTTGCATTCAGCGTGTAATGTTTTCGGCAGTACACAACAACCTCATGGCCTGTCGCCGCGAGTCGCGTAGCTAACTCATCCACGTGGCGCTCAACGCCCCCAGAATGAGCAGGTAATCCTTTTTGTCCGATCATGGAAATCTTCATAAAAACAGTTGAATATAGCGACAAATTGCATTAAATCTTTAAAATATAACGAAAATGTCCTTTTTCTTCTCGACGACTGTATCATGAAATAAGGACTTTGTCAAGGTCATTTTGAGGCCAGGCTACTTTGAAAGAAGATATCCTGACAATATTAAACAATTTCCGTATGGTTATAAGAATATCGACTGTACACTAAAGTTATTCACATGGAAAGCTTGATATTAAAAGGTTTTTATGATATTATTACCAATGTAAAGGTCGTTGCTTTACACCCTCCAAAATTAAGAGAGGGAAAACAAAAAAACTATAGGTTTTAACTATAGTTTCAATCGTCGACCATATACCCTTCTGAGTGTCATCGGAAGGGTATAATTTTATCTATTTTTTATTGCTTTTTTATACAACTCAATGAGTCTATTGTAGTAATCTTCAGGAAATAGATTCTTCTGCACCCATGAACGAGACTTCTGACCCAGACGTTCCAATCTTGTGTTATCACATAGCAAAGCAAGGGCTTTTTTGGCCAAATCATCACTGTCGCCAGGGGTAAACAGCAAACGAGCATCAACTGAACCTAAAATCTCCTCAATTGCCCCAATGCGTGACCCCAACACCACTTTATTGGCCGCCATTGCTTCAACTATTGTATACCCAAACACTTCAAACCAAACGGAAGGAACCAGTACAATGCGCGATTCTCGAATAAGCTTTTTAAGTGCAGCGCCTTTTACAAATCCTACAAAATCCACGCGATCAGAGACACCCTCTTCGTAAGCCAAACTAACAAGGAGATCCTTCATCGGACCTTCACCCGCTATTTTTAAGCGCTGGCCGGGCAATGATTTCATCGCCTGTATCGCTACATGAAAACCCTTTTCTTCAGAGAGTCGACCATAACACAGAATATACTTTCCCACCGAAGTTGCCGGAGTCACCGCAGTAGTATCAAAAAAATGATGCATTACGTTGATTCTTTCTTTAGGCATGCCGTATTCTACGAGAATATCTTTCACTGCTTTAGATGGTGCAATCCAATACTTCACTCCCCTGTCATATATGTGCAACCACTTATGAATATACATTTCCAAAGCTGTCAGAGCACTAGCTGAGATTGAGCCACTGGTACACTTATGGAATATCTCTTTATAGAAATCTCCCCCCTTGCAAAACGTTTCAATTTTTCCATTACAAAAGAGTTTGTAATTTGGGCAAATCAACTTGTAGTCATGCACCGTCTGCACAACAGGGATGTTATATTTCCGACAAACATTCAATATGGAAGGAGATATCTCGTGATAGATATTTTGAATATGCACAATGTCCGGGTTTGTCTCTTTTACTAATCTTTCAAATTTTCTTTTTGCTTCTGCAAAATAAATCGCTCGAGATGCAATAGCTAGTTTTCCACGAATCCCCTGAGGAGCGCGAAGGTCGATGTTTGAAACAAAGTATTTACTCCATGGAGTCTTCTCATTTTCAGAATGATGCATAGCAAATGGAATCACCTCATGACCATGCACTTTCAATAAATCCATAACATCAAAAAGATAGGTTTCGGCACCCGCTTTGCGATAGTAATATTTATGAGCAAAAATGATCTTCATATTTAGAGAGAGCGCCACTGTTGCCAGTAACGAGCCCGTTGATCTTCGGGAATTCCCTTTATTGATAAAACTAGCTTTATCGCCAACTTTATTTTCAATAAAAATCGCAGTAGCGTACGCTGGGTAATATGTTGTGGGTACCAATTCATCCAGAACTGCAACACACTATGTGCTTCAAGAATGTTTGAATACATAAAGCGCCCTTTACCACTGCCAAATGAAGCACTATGTACATGTTTGGCATACGCAGACGCAAGATACCAAATTCGGTATCCATTTTTTGATATTCGCAGACAGGTATCTATGTCCTCCAAATACATAAAGTAAGCCGGATCAAAAATGGTCTTACTTTTTCCCAATGCGTCACGACGAATCATCATACATCCCCCACTCACCCAGGCAACTTCATGGCTCTTGTTAAATAATGAAGCTGTTTGAGAAGAAGGAAGCACCACCCTTCCCACAGGAAAATAGTGATACAACAGTGCCATCTGGAGAAGCTCACGCAAAAATGTCGGTCGATAGCCAAAGCTGCCTTGTAGCGACCCATTTTCATATCGCATCTGTGTACCAACAACACCGACGTCTTCATTCTTTTTCATCACCTTTAGAATTTCCAAAGCACATTTCACCCCTACAAAAGCATCAGGATTTACCAGCCATATGTATTCCCCTTTAGTTTTGGTATATCCCAAATTCATAGCTTTACCGAATCCTTTGTTTTCTTTTGATGCAATCAGCGTAATTCGTTTTTTGAATTTTTGTAAAACTTTCACCGTATCATCAGTTGAGGCGTTATCGACAATAATCACTTCACTCTTGATTCCCTCAAGTGACACAAAAAGCGACGCGAGACATTTTTCAATGTACTTGCTGCTGTTGTAGGTAACAATAATTACCGAAATTTCTGGAGTATTCATGATTGTGTTTTTGAATATGCAGAAAAAATACCAATAACGTACCAAAACAGAATGCCGTAAATGAGACCAACAATCGTTACCTCAAACGCTGCGTTTATCGCTACCGTAACAAGAAACGAGGTAAATATTGCCGTCATAAACGGTTTTGCCCTTCGATGTTTCAGATACTCTTTTGTGTAGAGACGAACGATCTGGTACACCATGAAAGCAAAAAGAGCCAATCCCAATAAACCAAATTCTGCAGCAAATTGCACGATGATATTATTTGCCTCACCATCATAGAACCCAGTGTAATGCTTATATGCGACTTTTAAATTACCAGCGCCCTGTCCAATCCACGGACTGTCCCGAAAGATACGCGCTGCCGTCTCGAGTTCAAGCAATCGAAACTGTGTGCTGGGGTCAGAACTAATGTTTGCAAAACGACTCAGTAATACATCGACCGCCGATCGAGTTGACACAGAAGAAGATGTTGGAACGTTTGCTATATTACCCACTTCCACCGCCGATACTGAGGCAGGTTGCATTGAAGTCACAGTGGAAAATAAAATTATAGCACAGGCAGTAAGTCCGATGACGACTATTCGCCTCTGCTTAATTAAAATAAGCATGCAAATAACCCCACAAAAAGCCGACAATATCGCCGCTTTGCTCGCCGCGTGAAGAAGAGCAGCAACCAGAAATATATATACGCCCGATCCGATGACTCGATAGATTAATCTGTTGGTCATCTGATACAAACCCAATACAACAGGAATAAAAAGTGCCACCATTCCGGCAACCAAAGACAATGCACCGACTGGAGTGGTCAAGAACGCACGATTCATCTTTAATAGTTCTTGATAGGGTACCCCCGACACAGCCTGAATTACATATACGCCACATACGACAGCAGGAACAAACAAAACAGCGAGCGCGATCATACATTGACGTTTCGTTTTTAATAAATTTGCCACAATAAAAAATGTTGCATACTGATACGTCAAAACACGAATTGCTATAACCCACTTCTCATAACTTTCTACCCACAGTACCGAGACGAGATTAAGTAGAAACAGCAGTACGAGCGCATATCCAATAGGTGTTGCGCGCCATTTACTACGATATTGTGGTGACAAAAGATATACAAAACAAATTATTGAAACTGCCGCGATAATGATTTCAGTTAACGTAATTTCATATTGAAATCCTGCAACGGGGATCGTGAGAACTTTTCCAAAAATAAATAACACTGGTATAGCAAGGAGTGCATACCACAATTTTGTTTCAACAAATGATCGTATTTTTTGAGAAGAAAGTAATCGAGATGAAGAACTCATATACCGCTCATTATATCACAAAACGTAAAACAGCTCTCAGTATTTTGAGAGCTGTTTATTTACAATATTATTTATTGATATTTATTGTCACGGATACCAATGTCCGTACGCTGGGAACCGTAGTTCCAAAACGTATCAACATTACTGAACAGCAGATAGAAATATGACTTACTACCCCATGCAATAATGGTACTCAAGGAGACAGTAGCGCCCTTTGGTGCGACGACAAACTGTCCAGTCCCATTCATGTCGGTAGGGTCACAATACAAAGAATAGGGAGCTATGGTACTTCCACCATAGAGGTACACAGGACTAAGCACTTCACATGGCTTTGCCTTATCTGGTGTGTATCTCCATTCATAGGCGATGTAGTCACCATTCCTCAATTTTGTTTCAAACACTGTAGGTGTGTCGGTGACGCCAGTAAAACTGTAATAAGAAAGTGGGAACGTTCCCGTAAACTCAATCTTATTACTTGGATACGGTGATGGTGTAACGGTGGGAAATGGAGTTGGGTACGGATACGGACTGACGGTTGGTGTTGGAATGAAGCAGCCACCCGGAACAGGGATGCACCATGGTGTGGGTGTTGGCGTTGGGATAACCGTTGGTGCGGGAGTAGGAACTACCGTTGGCAGTGGGGTTGGTGTCGGAACAACGGTTGGTACCGGTGTAGGTGTGGGTGTTGGAGCCACTGTCTGTGTTGGTGTCGGTGTTGGGGCCGGCGGAATAATTTGTGTTTCACAACTGGTGACCATCAGAAGAATCAGCATCACCAAGGAAACAATTATATTGTTAAAAGACGATTTGAAATTCATTTTTTACTCTCCTTTCATCTATAATATAACAAAAATGATTTCGCGGACCACTGTAGCACCGAGGTTCTTTTGTGTCAAGACAAAAAAAGGCCTTCTCATCGAGAAGGCTTTTTTATTTCAACGCTTCCTATTTAGGATACGCGTTGTTTTGGATAAGGATGTCAGTGCCGCCGCCGCCAGCACTGAAAAATAATGGAGTGTTAGAGAACAAACTGTCAAAGTATGTTTTGTTACCCCATGCCAAAGCGGCAGTGGCATTTATTGCAATCACCGGTGTCCCATAAGGAACCACGATAAACTGCCCTACTCCATCCATACCAAACGGATTACATCTAACTGTATTATTGTTATTTTCCAATGTGCACTGTTTTGACTTTACTGGAGTGGTCGGAGTCGAGTATATCAATATTTCTATTAATAGTTCGCCTCTTTTTACTTTTCCAACAAAATCATCAGCAGTATTTCCACTAAATGCTGTAAAAGCATTCTGATTCAATGGAAATGCTCCATCAAACACTGTTTTCCCGGGTGATGGTACTGGTGTTGGTGTGGGTAACGGTGTTGGTGCTGGAGTTGGCGCAACTGTAGGTGTGGGTGTTGGAGTAGGAGCTACGGTAGGTGCAGCAGTGGGCGTCGGTGTTGGAGTAGGTGTTGCAGTCTGTGTTGGTACTGGTGTAGGTGTTGCAGTAGGAGCTATAGTAGGTGTAGGTACAACTGTGGGTGTTGCCGTTGGTGTAAACGTTGGGCCAGGACTGAAGATCGGAACTGGTATACAACCGTTTGGTGTTTGTATACAGTTACTACTCGGAACTGGCTTCGGTGTGGCACTTGCACTTTGCTGTGGTGCGTTGTTGTCAACGACCGTTAAAGGTGTGCTGCTTTGAATTGCAGGAACCGTAACATTAATGACTGTAGGTGAAGTGGAAACCACAGGACTTACCTGAGTATTTGTACCAGTTTGCTGATACGAATATGTTCCGGGGTTCATGGCTGCTGTACTTGGGGTACTTACCTCACAACTACTGAGGAATACGCTGACTACCAAAAGAAAGGTAGCCAAATATTTGTAAATGTGCTTTAAATTCATCTTTTTTCTCCTTTCTCTTTCGAGTCTATAATAAATGAATTTCTCGCACTATATCACCAAAAAAGCGTTTTGTCAAGGGTATTATTGCCTCCCTACCTCAAAAACCCCTGGGGGCTTGACAAAACCATATCTTTCTGCTATTATGGGCCTAGTCAAAAAGGAAAGCACTTATGTAGTCAAATACATAAACAAGCTCTTTCTGAAGTAAATTGACAAATTATTATATTCTTCTAAGGAGGTCGCATGATGATGAAATCATCAATGATCGCCATCGTCATGGCGATCCTGTTAATCATTGGTGTAACGGTTACACCAGCAAATGCAAACCCAATACAGCAAAGTGCCAGTATCACACAACACGAAATGCCGGCATTAGCAGACATTCTAGTGGATCCTGGTGATGGGAAACACTACGTTCCCGTTGGAGAAACTTTCCTGTATAAGATCCCCACAAGGGGTGCCAAAACCATCAAAATATTCCTTACTGGTCTTACATTTAACGCTGTAAAACAAAAAGAGGAATTAATTGAAGGCGGGAGGTATAGAGTTAAAGAGAGTACACTTCAAACACTCTATCTTGAATCCGTAGCATCAGCAGACTCAACTGAGCAAATTTTGACAGTACCCTGTTCGATGACTACCATTGAAGGTAAAATGGCAATTGGAGTTACTATTCAAACAGCTAACCAAGGGCCACTGACTACACAAAAATGGTTTGAGGGTGTTTATCCCCCCAGACTAAAAGTGACCTCAGTACCTGAGATACCTCAAGAAGGTGATGCTGTTACTATAACAGCTACTACACCAGATTCACTACTGTACAACGGCAAATCAGTTACGACTACAGATGGAAAATTTTCCGATACATTCATTTTGAATGGATCGGCAATCAAAGAGTTTGTAGCTTGTAACAAAGCGGGTGTTTGTTCCCCAGTTATTCCGGCCAAGTTTTCAGCAGGTGTAAAAACAGTATATGTGACCGAACCACGTGCCCCTTGGGTGCTGCTGGCTCGTAACGAATACGGTCATGACACGAGAGCCGACAACATTAATCGTTGGAGCAACACGTTTAAGAGTCAGTTAATGATTCCGTTAAACGAAAAATTCCATCTGATTACCGGAATATCGGTTGGTAGTGGAGATAAAAATCCATTTTATTTAACCTGCGGGTTACTCAATGACCCTACAAGATTCGGATCGACTGTCATTCCAACTTTGGGCGGATCATACACGAACGAAGGTTTCTTTATAAAACTTTTATTCGGAGTAAACCTTCGCGCAGAACGAATACTTCGCATGCAAGACAGACCACTAAACGTAGAATTGGAAAGTGGCTTTACACTTCCTACTCCAATCGGATCAGCAATGTTTTTAACTGAGATGTCTTCCCAGTTAAATAATATTAAAGGTTCAAGCACGATTTTGTTTTCACCTTTTAAGGAAAATAAAATTGCAACAATAAGATTGGGCGGGGGTATTTACTACTCAGCCAGTTATGATTATAAATTCTTTGATGGCGGTCCCGCTATCACTGGTAACTTTTTAGATGATCTGATCCAAATGAAGGTGGTTTATCTACCCAATAGCGGACAGCTCATGCTCCAAGGGACAATTAAGCTTTCATTACCGAAGGCTGAAAATTAAATATAAAGAGAGAACGAATGATAATGTGATATTAGCATACGTTCTCTCAAAAAAAATAAAAAAATATTTAGCGCTTCAACATGAAGCAAAAGGAGAAAAACCAAATGGCTATTAACCCAAACCCACTCACACCCCCAGCAGGAACACCTGCAGCCCCTGCCCCTGCAGCAACACCAGTTAACCCTGCACCTGCAGGACCAGCGGCTGTTGTTAATGTAAATAACAACAATGGCGGCGGAAGATGGAGATGGCTGCTAGGTATATTACTGATAGCAGCAATAGTAGGAATCAGTGGATGGTACTACTATGACAGACAAAAAGACATTGACCACAAAATTAATGTCGTCGACAAGAAGGCAGATAATGCTCAAAACACCGCAGACATTGCAAACGGAAAAGCTGACGAAACTGCAGGCCTCTTAAACGAGCAGGCAGGAATTGTTGACAAAGCATTCGGTGGCGAAGAAAGTACTGAAATTGAAAAACCAGTTAAACCAGAAATTTCCATTTCATCATCTTATTCTGATAATGTTGCAGCTATTAAAAAGCGTCTTGCCAGTCAAAAGCATAAACTTCAGACAAACAAGTTTAGAAGAACAGTAACACAACCAGAACCTTCATCTGTTCCTCATCAGATTGTTCAAAAGTTTAAACCAAAAACTGGCGTCGATATAACTGTAAAAATCGACTTAGACAAGCTAGAGGCTGAGAGGCAACGTTGGGCAGCGAGCATCCCATCAATGACGCCCAAATCACCAAACTTGCCACAGTAAGGTATCAGGGGCGTAGATCAAAAATCTGCGCTCCAAAAAATTTATAAAAAATTAGTGATATATAGAAAACCTTTAGGAGGTTACAAATGAAAAGATCAAGTTTAATAGCCCTTATCCCATTCATGATGGGGGTAGTCGGTTGTGAACCCGACAACATGAGTGGACGTTGTGCAACAGGTAACTGCAATGTAGGGGTCACTCAGCCCTACCCGAATCAATACTACATACCGCCACAGCCCACACAACAGCAACAACCTATAGTAGTAAATCTTATAACGCCTGGTGGTACAACAACTCCAGCAGCAAGTGCTACTAATACCAACACCGGGAATACTGGCAACACTGGCTCAACAGGTTATGTTCCACCGATAACAACCGGCAAAGTTACTATCGCCGTAGAAAACAGTGTAATCGTAATAAAAAATATAAGTGCTTACAGTTTACAGACATTCTTCCCACCTGTTGTACCGGGTGTGATACAGCAAGGAACTAAATTCCTGTTTGGATATACATATGATAAATCAGGAAATTCCTGGTTCATCAGTGATCTGAACAACATAGGAACTACTCCATACTGTATTGTCAGTGGTACAGATTGTGTCTCAAACATGCCAGCACAAAGTGGCAACGAATTTAATGCATACACAATCATTAACGGAGTTAGAGACTGGATAAATATCGACGACGTAAAGCCCATCAATGGGGTCGTATATGCAGTACCAGGCTCCGGCCGATACCACATAAATTAAATAAAGCTGAAGCATATTGTAAAAAACAATACTGCTCCAGCTTTTTTTCTTTTCCAACAATTTTCTGAATCACTGTTCCACTACCCTACTTCCCATGACACTTCTTATACTTCTTCCCGCTTCCACAAGGACACAGATCATTTCGGCCCGTCTTATCGCTGTGAGAAAATCCATCAGAACTTGATGAGATTTGAGTGGCACCGCTGTCCCCTTCCTTGGCAGGAGCGGAGTAAACGGCATTTTCTGGAAGTACCGTCGATTCTTGTGTTTCTTGTTGTGGGGCAAATCCGATCTTGTAGATATTATAGACCACCTGCTTGTTTACAAGCGCAATCATCTCAGTAAAGAGACGGTACGCTTCACGCTTGTATTCCACCAACGGATCTTTCTGACCATAACCACGCAGACCAATTCCCGCGCGCATGTGATCCATTGCCTCCAAGTGTTCCATCCACAATGCATCGACTGCTCGCAGACAAATATCACGTTCCACCTGACATATCGCATGCCACGCATCAACGGTATTCATATTCAACACTTGCAGTTGAGTTATCACTCTATTTTCAAAATCCCCAAATGATTTGACTGCCAGATCATACAGATACTGGATAATCTGAGTACGCGCATGTGCATCAGCAAGCTTGTCACCCGCCGTATGCTGAATAGATTCAATCTGAACACGCGACTCAGGCGCGATGTGAAAGATAGTTGCGACCGCATCATAGATATGATTGATATCCCAAACATTTTCATCATCACTCTGTGTATGAAACATGACAATATGTTCTATCTCCTCTTCAATCATCTTTAGAATCAATGTTTTTAATTGTGGAGTTGCCGATGCGACATCACCCTCCTCTTTTATTTCAGCAACATCATGTTCATATCCAAACAAAATTTCTCTGCGTCGGCGGTAGATGGCATTACGGTGTTTGTTGAGCACATCATCATACTCCACCACATGTTTACGAGTGTCAAAATTGTGACCTTCAACTTTACGTTGAGCCTCTTCGATTGATCGCGTTATCATCTTGTTCTCGATATGCTGATCTTCAGGAATACCGAGACGTTCCATCATACCTTGCATTCGTTCCGAACCAAAGATACGCATAAGATCATCGTCCATCGACACAAAAAATTGACTTGCTCCCGGATCACCCTGACGACCAGAACGACCACGCAACTGATTATCGATACGACGTGACTCATGGCGCTCACTTCCGATAACAAACAACCCGCCATGCTCCTTTACATTTTCTTGATCCGCTTTGTCAGGAGGATTACCACCGAGAATAATATCGACACCACGACCGGCCATGTTTGTTGCTACGGTCACTGCACCAGGACGTCCTGCTTGAGCAATAATTTCTGCTTCATGTTCATGATTTTTTGCATTCAACACTTTGTGCGGTACTCCTTCCTGCTCAAGCAATGCACTGAGGAGTTCATTTTTATCAATCGACACCGTACCCACCAAAATAGGTTGGCCTTTCTCGTGACGAACTTTGATCTCTTGAGCGATAGCAGTAAATTTTCCTCGAGCATTTTTAAAAATGCGGTCAGGAAGATCTTTTCTCGCAGTTGGTTTGTTCGTAGGAATCGTAACAACTTCCAGTTTATAGATTTTCGAAAATTCCTCTGCTTCGGTGACAGCCGTACCGGTCATACCGGCAAGCTTTTCATACATACGAAACAAATTCTGAAACGTAATCGTTGCATAGGTCTGACTCTCTCGCTGAATCTTCACTCCTTCTTTAGCTTCGATCGCTTGATGAAGCCCTTCTGAATATCGACGACCATGGAGCATACGCCCCGTAAACTCGTCGACAATAATCACTTCATCATCTTTCACCACGTAATCGCGATCGCGTTTAAAAAGCGCATGTGCTTTGAGCGCTTGTTCGATATGATGCACAACTTTGATATGTTGAGCAGTATATACGTTGCCCAATCCCAAAAATTCTTCCATCTTTTTTAGTCCGCTTTCCGTCAACGTCGATGAATGCATTTTCTCATCAACATTGTAATCATCTTTTTCAATCAACTGTGATACTAATTTTGCAAAACGATAATATTCTTCACTCGATTCTTCTGCGGGACCGGAAATAATAAGCGGAGTACGCGCCTCGTCGATAAGGATCGAGTCAACTTCATCGACGATCGTATAATACAAATCGCGCTGGACCATTTGAGCAGCATCAGTCACCAGGTTGTCACGAAGATAATCAAAACCAAATTCATTGTTCGTGCCATACGTAATGTCTGCCATGTAACTTTCTTTTCGATTACAGGGACGCATGAAATCGTGTTCAACTTTGAAGCTTCCGGTCAGCGTGAGTTCGTTTTCAATTTCCTCCTGCGCTTCTTCTTCTAACTTTTCAACTTTATATGCAGGATCATACACAAAACTAACTTGGTTCTGAATACAACCGACAGTAAGTCCTAAAGCATGGAATACCTGTCCCATTAACACCGCATGCAGTTTCGCCAAGTAATCGTTTACTGTAACCAAGTGTGCACCTTTGCCTGCCAATGCATTCAAGTAGAGGGGCAACGTTGCTGTAAGGGTCTTTCCTTCCCCAGTATGCATTTCTGCAATTTGTCCCCGATGCAGTACTACGCCACCAATCATCTGCACATCAAAATGTCGCTGTTTTATTGTTCGTTTTGCCGCCTCACGACATACCGCAAACGCCTCCGGCAAAATACCGTCTAAGGTTTCCCCTTTTGCAAGTCGATTTTTAAACACTATTGTCTGTTCTTTTAATTCATCATTCGAAAGAGCGGCAAACCGTTCTTCCAACGAATTAATACGTACAACCAAAGGCTTAATGGAGTCCACCACCTTTACATTGGGATCGCCAAATAATTTTGAGAATATACTCATAGGGCTCTACCGTATCACATTACTCAGTCTCGCGCAACTCACGGACTGCCTCTTTATCGACCTGATTTCGTGTTCCTTTATATCGCTCAATAACATGTTTCAACTTCCCCACTGCGTTATCAAGTGCCTCATGCATATCACTCGCCGTGTCTTCGCTCATGAGAACCTCACCTCCTATTGCAGAATGCACGGAAATCTCAACGTGTGCGACATCACCTTTGTTGTGGTGCGTTTCCTGTTCCAAAATCACATGAGCTTCTTTAATATCAGAAAGATATTTGGTAACATTACCCACCTTCTCATCAGCATAATTTTTCATTTCGTCAGTAAGCTCATAACCTTTGGCGCGAATGTTGACCTGCATATAATAAGGTATTAATGATTAGTGGGCACACTGCCCGGGTTTCCAATGTATTGTATTTCTTCTTTTAGAAGAATGCCAAATTTTGACATCACCCGATCTTTTGCAAATTCGATGAGACTACGCATATCTTGATAGGTCGCACCCCCCATATTAAGAAAAAAATTAGCATGCTTCAAAGAGATGACTGCTTGTCCGATTACATGACCCTTGAGATTACATTGATCGAGAAGCCAACCGGCAGGAAGCCGTTCTCGTGAAAGAAACTCAACAGGCACTTCACTGATTCGAGACAATTCGCTGATCAAAGGATTCTGAAACAGTGATCCTGCACAATTCTTCCCCGCAGGTTGTGCCGCAATTTTTTGCTCCAAAAATTCATGAGCGCGCGACATACATACCACAGGATCTTCGGGCCTCAATTGAAACATCGCCCGTATCACTACCCACGTCGGTTCTTTTTTAAATCTGCTTGAACGATATCCAAATGCAAGCTCATCGGGGGAGATATGAAACACCGTACCTTTTTCGATATCAATTACTTCGGCGTCAATTAGGGAATCCATAACACTAGACCCAAATGCACCCGCATTCCCCCGAACCGCACCCCCTATTGTTCCCGGAATACCAAACGCCCATTCAAATCCTGATAACCCCGCTTCAGATGCAGTATGTGCCATCGTTGCAAATACTGCGCCAGCAGATGCGCTGATAATAGTTCCTTGAATCTGAGTGTCTCGATCTTCCATTTTAATGACCACACCCTCAAATCCATCATCGTGCACCAATACATTACTCCCCCCACCCAAAATAACCAATGGCATTTCCTGTTCATGCACCCAATTAAGTGCCTCCTTAAGTTCATCATACGATCGCACACGAATAAAATATCGAGCAGGGCCACCGATCTTAAATGAGGTAATCGGTGCGAGCGGTTCAAATTCTCGAATTTCTACTGGCATATTTATATATCTTCAAGAAGATCAGCGCCCACTTTCCATACATCTCCAGCACCCATTGTGATAAGAACATCAATCTCATCAAGATGATCTTTTAAAAACACCACCGCATCGGCATTACTATGGACATGTATTGCGTTTCGTGATAGTACATTTATTTTTTCGACTAAATCTTTCGACGTGACTTCTGTCTCGTTTGCAACTTCTCGTGCAGAAGCATAAATATCAAGTACGATAACTTTTTCTACATCTCTAAAACTATGAGCAAACTCTTCAAGAAGTGCTGCTGTTCTCGAAAATGTATGAGGAACAAATACGCACCAAATACGCTTACCATCAAAATGCTTCTTTGCCGCTTCCAATGTAGCTTGCACTTCGATAGGATGATGCGCATAATCATCAATGATAATCGTTTCACCTACTACCCCTTTTTGTTCAAACCGACGAGCGGTACCTTTGAAACTGGATAATGCCTGAGTAAATGCTGCATCAAGCGGGATGTGCATCATGTCGCATAACGCGATAATTGAAATCGCATTGCTCGCATTATGCTGGCCAACCAAACCAATGTAAAATTCCCCGAGTGATGCACCGTTTTTTAATACTTCAAATACCCCCTGACCTTCTTCAATACGATAATTGATGCCACGATAATATGCATCGACGTTCCAACCATATGTTATTACGTTCCCCTGTTCGATGTCGTTGAGAAGTATCCCCACACCTCCGTTATCACTGCAAACAACAATATTCTTTTGACAATCTTTACTCAGAAAATCAACAAATACTTTTTTATAATCATGAAATGTTTTGAAAAAATCGGGATGGTCGTAATCTACACTTGTGAGAATAGTCGCTTTCGGTTCATACAACGCCAACTTGTTCTTATACTCATCCGCCTCCAAAACAAAATAATCAGAATGACCAACTAATGCATTGGTACCAAACTGAGTAACTCTTGAACCAATCACTGCGGTGGGATCTTTCCCTAATTCTGAAAGGACATATGCAAGCATCGCCGATGTGGTAGTTTTCCCATGACTGCCAGCCACTGCAATTCCATAACGAGAGTTAAAATAATACGCGATTGCTTGTGCATACGACATCAATGGAACCCTCTTCTCTCGAGCCGCTTTACACTCATCATGATCTTCCCATGCTGCCGAATAGATCACCATATCAACATCCTCAGTAATGTTATCAACGGTAAACAATTTCGGCACGATACCAAGCTGTTTCAACGTGTCGTCTGTGAAAAAATATTCAGCCACATCAGAACCGGTCACCACGATTCCATCAGCAAGTAAAAGCTGGGCTAAAGCAGCCATTCCGGAACCTTTTATTCCGACAAGGTGAGTATGTTTTACATTGGTTAAGTCGTACATATCATTTGATGTGCATTGCAGCAATTTCAGCACGGAGAATCTGATACACCATCCTCATCCGTGCCTTGAATCCCCGCCAAAAACCGTACTTCTTTTCCTTAATGATTTGAGTCACTCCCCACATTGGAATATACTCTACGGGTAAACGTTTTTTCGCGCAATATGCGTTCATTATTGTCTCAATTCCAAAGTCTTTTATGGCTTCCCCAGACAGTGCTTCAAAAATCTCTCGCCTCATCACCCTCTCACCACCCAGTACGGGTGCAAAGTACGGCAATACCCGGGTAAGAAATGTACCCCGGTCACGTAACCCAACCGTCATGGCGACAACACCATCGACAACGGGCGCAATCAAACGATGTGCATGTTTTGGTGTCCATCCAACAAGATCTGCATCGGCGAAAAAAACATAGGACGCTTTTGTTGCGTTCACCCCTGTTTGCATAGCGACACCTTTCCCTTGATTTTTTTGTTTAATAACACGAGCACCCGCCTGTATGGCATGTTCGCTGGTTTGATCAGTCGAACCATCATCGACAACGATGACCTCGTCGCATTCTTTCATCGACGCAAAAACTTTCACCACGCGTGCAATATTGTCTGCTTCGTTGTAAGCCGGGATAATGACCGCAAGCGTTGAGGTAGACATACGTTAAAGTATTGATTTAATAGCAGTAACAACCCGCTGCGATGCACCAATTTTAATGGTCGTTTCTAGTGCCTGTTGCATAGCTTTATATCGCGTTGGTTTCAAAATTAAAGCGACATCAGCGACTAATTTCCCTGAAGTGTAGGTATCTTGAGAGCGCCAAAGCGCACCTCCTTTTGACTCAAAATATTCAGCATTCTTTTCTTGTGGACTCTTTGGTAAGGGAATGACGATCATAGGTTTCTGCGCACACGCAAATTCTGATAATGATCCAATACCTCCTCTGGTCACTACTACATCAGCAGCAGACAGATAATGCATATAAGTGTCCGAAAGAAATTCAAACTGATGATACCGCTCCGCATGAGCACTCGATAACGAAATGGCTGCTTCCTTATTTTTGCCGGTAAGGTGAACGACATTGTAATGCTTCACTAACTCAACGAGGGCATCCGTCACGATCTGGTTAAGCGCTTGTGACCCTGTCCCTCCCCCTGTAATAAAGACAGTGGGTATTGTAGGATCCAAGCCCAATTTTTTCTTTTGCACATCTGAACACTTTTTTGAATCACCTAGTTCATAACGTACAGGAAGACCTGTCAGTACTGTTTTGGTCTTCGGAAAATCCTTAACTTGCCCATCAAAGCTCAAGAGAATAATATCCACCATCGAAACACACATCAGATTAGCAAGACCGGGCACCATATCAGACTGTAAAATGGCAGATTTTTTTTTCATAAACCATGCAGCCCCAATTACCGGTACTTGTACATACCCACCCGCGCCAATAACAATGTCAGGTTTAAACCGATGGA
>JAHFJA010000002.1 GCA_023246095.1 bacterium
TGTTGTGTATAAGTCTTTTTGTGAGGTTCTTACTCCATCTCTCGTGATGATCGTACCGACACTTCCCGGTTGGGGGTTATCGTTATATCACCACTTGAGTTTATAACATCCATACCTTACATCATTTTGATTTCAAGATCAACCCCTGCCGGTAAGCTCAGATTTGTAAGCAAATCGGCTGTTTTCGGTGTAGGGTCAATAATGTCAATCAAGCGCTTGTGGGTACGCATTTCATACTGGTCGCGCGCATCCTTATGGACGAACGTTGACGCAAGAACCGTATATTTACGTTTCTCAGTAGGTAATGGAATGGGACCCTTTGCTGTTGCCCCGCTACGACCGACTGCTTCAATGATAGTAGCTGCTGACTGATCTATGATCTTATGATCATACGCGCGTAGCTTAATCCTGATGCGAGGCTTCTCATCGTTGGGCTTCTCTGTGTTTTCGGTCGTATCAGACATGTATTCGTGTTTACTTTATAATCTTTACCACGACACCAGCACCAACCGTCAAACCACCTTCACGAATAGCGAAGCGCTGCTTTTCTTCCAAAGCTACTGGTACAATCAACTTTACATTCAAATTGAGGGTGTCACCTGGCATAACCATTTCAGTTCCTTCTGGAAGCATTACTTCACCAGTAACGTCCGTTGTACGGATGTAAAACTGTGGCTTGTAACCTTTGAAAAATGGCTTGTGGCGTCCACCTTCTTCTTTTGCCAAGATATATACTTCAGCTTCAAATTCAGTGTGAGGAGTCACGGTACCTGGCTTTACCAATACCTGACCACGCTCTACATCATCTTTCTTGGTACCACGCAAGAGAAGTCCTGCGTTATCCCCAGCCATACCCTTATCAAGTTGCTTGTTAAACATTTCGATACCGGTAACAACAGTCTTTTGTGTATCACGGAGACCAACGATTTCAACGTCCTCGTTGATGCTGATCATACCGCGTTCGATACGACCGGTTACCACTGTACCGCGACCTTCAATTGAGAAAACATCTTCGATTGGCAATAAGAATGGCTTGTCCGTATCACGTACTGGGTCAGGAATCCATGAATCAAGTGCAGCGACGAGATCCAAAATAGGTTGTGAAGCGGCTGGATCTGAAGGATTCTCAAGAGCCTTAAGAGCGGAACCACGAATGATTGGTGTTTCAGCACCAGGGAATTCATATTTATTCAAAAGATCACGTACCTCTTCTTCAACAAGATCGATAAGCTCCTGATCGGAAACCATATCTACTTTGTTGAGGAAAACAACAATACGTGGAACACCTACCTGGCGAGCCAAGAGAATGTGTTCACGAGTCTGGGGCATTGGACCATCTGTTGCTGATACAACCAATACAGCGCCGTCCATCTGTGCAGCACCAGTGATCATGTTCTTGATATAGTCTGCGTGACCAGGACAGTCAACGTGTGCATAGTGACGAGTAGCGCTTTCGTATTCGACGTGAGCTGTGTTGATGGTAATTCCACGAGCCTTTTCTTCAGGAGCAGCATCAATCTGGTCGATAGTCTTTTTTGAAGACATCATACCGTGAGCTGAAAGTACCGCGAGAATCGCAGCGGTGGTGGTAGTCTTTCCGTGGTCAACGTGACCAATCGTTCCCACGTTCACGTGGGTCTTGGTGCGTTCAAACTTGTCTGCCATATTTCATTGAAATAAAAATTAGAACTTGCACGCTGCCCTCACGCGAAAGGCCTCGTGAATTAGATATGGTATATACTATCATATCCTTACGTACTGTCAATATATCTCTGGATACCTTTAGCTGCTAACTTACCAACGCTCACAGGTACACCCATTTCACGCGCCAAAGAACTCCCTTATTTCTTTGCCACAAGGGTTTCTACGACGTTTCGTGGTACTTCTGAGTAATTCTCAAATTCCATACTATAGCTCGCTCGTCCTTGGCTCATAGAACGAATTTGAGTCGCATAACCGAACATTTCAGCCAACGGGACAAGTGCATCGATAACTTTTACTCCTCCGCGCTCGCTCATTTCCTTAATTTGACCGCGTTTTGAGTTAAGATCACCGATAACATCTCCCATAAACTGCTCTGGCGTTACTACTTCTACCTTCATGATAGGTTCAAGAAGAATAATACCTGCCTTTTTACATGCGTCCTGGACTGCCATGGATCCGGCTATTTTAAAGGCTGCTTCGTTGGAGTCAACATCGTGATAGCTTCCATCGAATACCGCTACCTTCACATCGATCACCTGATAGCCTGCCAACACACCACGAGTAAGCGCTTCCTTGGCACCCTTTTCGATAGGGTTGATAAACTCCTTGGGGATAACTCCGCCTTTGGTTTCATCAACGAATTCAAAGCCTTTACCTTTTTCATTTGGTTCAACACGAAGCCAGCAATGGCCATATTGACCACGACCACCGGACTGCTTCACATACTTACCTTCTGCTTCAGCTGACTTAGTAATTGTTTCACGATATGCAACCTGTGGTTTACCAGTGTTTGCTTCCACCTTGAACTCACGTCGCATGCGGTCGATAATAATGTCGAGGTGCAATTCTCCCATACCGGAAATAATTGTCTGGAGTGTTTCTTCGTCAGTACGTACACGGAACGTTGGATCTTCTTCAGCAAGTTTTGAGAGTGCGAGACCCATTTTTTCTTGATCTGCTTTTGTCTTTGGTTCAACCGCAACAGAAATAACCGGTTCTGGAAAACTAATTTCTTCAAGAACGACAGGATGATCAGGATCACAAATAGTATGTCCGGTAAATGTTGCTTTAAATCCTACTGCCGCAGCAATATCTCCTGCGTATACTTCATCAACTTCCTCGCGGTCGTTTGCATACATGCGAACAATGCGTCCGATACGTTCACGCTCACCAGTCGTAGAGTTCAATACATACGAACCTGCTTTTAATGTTCCTGAATACACACGGAAGAAACACAGTTTACCAACGAAGGGATCGGTAGCGATCTTAAATGCAAGTCCTGAAAAAGGTTCCTTATCATCAGCATGACGAGTAATTTCCTCATCAGGATTTTCAGGATCAAAGCCTGTCACCGGTGGAATATCAAGAGGTGAAGGAAGATAATCGTTTACGGCATCGAGCAAAAACTGTACCCCTTTGTTTTTAAGAGCAGAACCCAAGAAAACAGGGATGATGTCGCGAGCAATACATGCCTTACGCAAAATCGCTTTGAGCTGATCAACGGGGATCTCGCCGCCTGCAAGGTATGTATTCATAAGCTCTTCATCGTTTTCAATGATGGCTTCGATGACCTCTTTACGGTATTTATCAGCCTTTTCTTTCATGTCAGCAGGAATTTCCACCTCAGCAATCTTTGTACCCAAATCATCTTCAAACATGTATGCCTTTTGGGTCAAAAGATCGACAATACCTTTGAAGTTTTCTTCGATACCAATGGGAAGTTGAAGAGGAAAGGCTCTCTTTGTAAGACGTTCGTGAATAGAATCAAGGTCCTTATAAAAATCAGCACCCGTACGATCAAGTTTATTTACAAAACAAATACGTGGCACGTTATACTTATCAGCCTGGCGCCATACGGTTTCTGATTGTGGCTCTACACCGGCAACGCCATCAAATACCACGACTCCCCCGTCCAATACGCGCAATGAGCGCTGTACTTCAACCGTAAAGTCAATGTGGCCTGGAGTATCAATAATGTTGTAACGATGGTCTTTCCAAAAACAGGTTGTTGCAGCAGCCGTAATCGTAATACCGCGTTCTTGCTCCTGTACCATCCAGTCCATAGTTGCTTCCCCTTCGTGCACTTCTCCAATTTTGTGCTTCTTACCTGTATAAAATAAAATACGCTCGGTGGTGGTCGTTTTACCGGCGTCGATGTGAGCGATGATACCAAAGTTACGAGTTTTTTCTAAAGAATATTCACGCATACAGAACTTATGGGTTAAAAGAAAAACGCACGCGCTTAAGCGCGGCGTCGTGAGGCGAAACGAGCAAAGTGGGCAAACGCGCGGTTTGCTTCAGCCATGCGATGAACATCCATCTTTTTCTTCATGGCATTACCTTCTTTATTAAGAGCAAGCATCAACTCTTCTGCAAGTTTCTCATACATAGGCTTTCCTTTGCGTGCACGAGCAGAGTCAAGAATCCAACGAAAGGCCAACGCGTATTTTCGTTCTCCACGGACAGGAAAAGGAACCTGATAGTTTGCACCACCAACGCGGCGACCGCGAACTTCGATAGCAGGCATCACGTTTTTGAGAGCTTCATCAAATACTTCGAGAGGATCTTGCTTAGTCTTTTCTTTGATAATATCAAATGCATCGTAGACTACTTTCTGAGCTACTGACTTTTTGCCGTCATACATGACGTAGTTGATAAAACGGCTCAAAATCGCGTTGCGATACTTTGGGTCTGGGGCAAATACTCGTTTTGGGGCTTGTTTTCCACGCATATATTATTTTGCTTGTTTTGGACGCTTTGCGCCATATAATGAGCGTGCTTGACGACGCGTTGCAACCCCTGACGTATCGTAAACACCACGAACAATATGATATCGAACACCAGGAAGGTCTTTTACACGACCACCACGGATGAGAACTACAGAGTGCTCCTGGAGGTTGTGACCAATACCAGGGATATATGCAGTAACTTCCATACTGTTTGAAAGACGCACACGAGCGATCTTACGCAAAGCCGAGTTTGGCTTCTTTGGAGTCGTAGTGGTTACCTTTGTACACACACCACGCTTGAACGGACCTGAATTCTGGCTTTTGGTACGACGAAGACTATTCAGTGTCATCTGCATTGCGGGAGACTTGGATTTTGTTGCTAATTTCGTCCGTGGTGAACGAATCAACTGGTTGATGGTAGGCATGTGGTGAATACTAAATAAAAAAGCCTTTCTTAAAAGGTTTTAGTTCCTTTATCTATAAGTAATACTATTCTAGGGGTGATTTGAAAAGATGTCAATATAGTAAGGGAAAATGGAGGTTGTGGCAAGACCCACCTCGTTATATAAAATTAAAAGCCGATGAGTATTTACTCTCGGCTTTTTCTCCAATCTTACACTGGTGGCTTCCAACAAAGATTCTCTTTCATCTCCTTAATTTTTTCTTCAGATAGATAGAGATACCTTAAAGCACATATTGATCGTACAAGTATTTCTTCATCAGACAATGAAGGATCTACTGACTGAAAAACACCTTTGTTTTTTTGTTTTTCAACCCTTCGTGAAACAAGCTCAAGAATAAAGCCACCAGCAGCACTAGGAACTTCTTTCTTGCGCGTTTTCAAAAGTTTTTCCAAACAACCCATATCTAAACTCACAGAGCTCTCCTTTTTACTCAGTCCCAATATCGCAAGTAAGGCGACCTCAAAATTGGCATCTGGCTCTGTAACTTCTACTGATACTGGCGCTTTTTTTCTTCTTCCGTCCATTGTTTCCTCCTTATAGAAAACAATAATATAAAAGTATTATGCTTGTTTTATAGCATATTTTACCCTTTTTGTCAAGATGTACGATCCAAAAACCTTTTTATTTACAACAAAATCGTGGCTTATCGCCTTACAATGAACCTATTTGCCCACCGGGCCGCATAATGTATCAACGGCACCCCTACGACAACAAGCACCAGATTATAAGGAAACGATCGCGCTATCGCAATCCAGCCGTATCGAAAAGTTCTCCCGATGTGAAACAGGAAATACTGTATAACCCCCATCCCCCGCCAGGTTTGTTCTATAAGGATACTATGAGTTGCCCAGAGAATTCCTCCCAAAAAGCTACTCACCACCGCGATGAGAACGAGCGAGACGAGCAAACTGGCGTATTTTTGTTTCCATTCTCGGTGATAAAAGAAATACACCCACAGAGCGATGACTATTGCCGCTGAAAACGCACATACTGCCATGTATTGGTACGGAAACACGCAATGAAAATTAGAGCTGCCCGAAAATGTACTAAAGACACAGGTCGATCCAGCACGTGGTACCAGAAGCGTTGCAACAAAGAAGAGAGCGGACGCACCGCCAAAAAAAAGCGAGAAAAAGAGCAGGAAGAGTTTGGAGAGGTTTTTCATAAAAAGGCCCTAATTATGATATGAGTATAGCTTGATTTTGGTTCAGATTCATACGGAGACAGATTGACACAACGCAATAATAGTGCTAGACTAGACACCAATTCATTGACAATAGAGAGTTAATAGCTCGAAAATCGAGACTATACTCTCATTATATTATCATTTTGTTCCACAGAAGGAGGTCTATCTGTGAAAAAATTTCTTTATTTCTTAGTTAGCTTGCTGTTTATTTTTGTTCTTGGCTGTAACAATGATAATCAGAGTAAAATTAATACAGCCAAAAACGTTAAACCCGGTACGGCAGTTACCAATTTGCAAAAGGTAAACGACTGCAATGTGCCAGCTTTGCAAAAAGCTCTCATACAGAAGTATCCCACGCTCGTCACTTCAGAAAACAAGCTAGACTTATCTCCTATTTATAGGACCAATAAGTTTTTTGGGGTCCATACTGATCCTAATTTTTTGAAGTTAATGAGGTGTAGCTCCTTTCAGGAACTACGCTCCATGCAGGTTATTATGGATAACGGAAGCATCGTAAAAGGTGCTTTCTATCTCGATCAGCAGAAGGCATGGGACCGAAAAATAAGGGTAAGTTGGAAAAGGTCTAAAGCAATTAATCAAAAGATTGCCAAACAGATTCTCCAATGCGCTAAAAAGCACTGGACAATGAATTCACTTGCAGCAACAGCACAAAGCGCTTCGGAAGAAGTATACGGTAAGCTACCAAGCTCCGCATATTATTCAAAGTATATTGACGGTGACATACTCATGGCTCTTTTGATCCATGAGTTAATCCCCACGGATTACTGGGACACAGAACGCCCAGAAATCCTAAGAGTACTTTTGGAAATGGGTTTCCAACCCAACGTACAGCCTGCCGTGTACGACGGGGCGGCAAGCTTTGGGGTGGGCCAAATGACCTTTGGCACCTATAATGATACTCGCCATTTTGGAATGGATTTGGGTATTACTATTCCGGAATATTCGGAATGTCTAACAGTAGAAAACCAGTTCAAGTCTGTAGCGCTTCATCAGCATTACAACTTGTGGGTAATCTACAAGAGACTTCTTAACCATCCTAAATTAAAAGAATTTTGGCTCAAAGCTGACGATAAGGAACGTAAAAACTTTCTTGTTACCTTATTGGGAACTGCTCACAGTCTCCCATTAGCCGCTCACAGAGCCAGTATTTATCTGCTTAAGGATATTAAAACAGTACAGAGCTTGCAGGAATGCCGTGAAGCTTTCCTTAGCTATGTAAAGTACAATTATCCCATCGCCTACAGGCATGGGTACCGCTCTGGTGATGTCTTAATGGCTTTCTATGCCATGACAAACCCAAAGGTAATCATGCCAAAGTCCCCTGAAGCAGATTTTAATTTGCTTCAACAACTTGCAAAAAACTACCCTGGCTCAGATGCTGATTCTCCAAGAGTAGTAGTTGTTCCTACTGTTAAACACAAGGTTAAACCACTTTCACAACAACCCCGTCTGGTTTCCAAAACTCAGACCAAAAAACAACATCCAGTTGTGGCTTCAAAACCACAACATAAAGCAATTCAGATAGTTACTTTGCCTTCTGTAAAGAAGGCTCCCATAAGGATGATCCTGATGCACAGTAAGGATGGGATTCCATACTATACTTACACAGTTCCAGACTGGAAGGGAGTTGCCCGTATTGCTGAAGCTTTGTGTGAAAACCCCAAGACTTGTATGGAACAAGTCAAGAAATTTATGGACGTAAAAAGGCTTAGTCCTGGTCATGAACTTCACGTTCCTCTCGCTCTTCTTAAAGAAGATTTGAGGAAAGGTGACATTGTGAAAGTCGCGAAAGCAAACGTCACTAAACAGAATGAATCTCTAGCAATCCTTTACAGCGGAAAAGGCGTCACCACTCTCGCGGAGCTTCCGGGAAAGATGGTACGTTTACCCGCTAAAGTGTTATAATAATAATCTTAAAACCTTCCTTGATCCTCATTTCCTTGGATCATCGGAAGGTTTTTATTTTTTTACTCTGATTGTTTCGTGACGAATATTGCTACGGCAACTGAACAAACGGAATTCCAAACGTAATGATAATCGCCGCCAAAATCCACGAAATAAACGCCGAAATCTGATCGTAGGCTATCAACAAGACAGCCAAGACAAACAATGGAGCATATCGCTCTATCATAAATTGAGACTTTTGCGACAAAAATGACGACCAAATACGAGATCCATCGAGGGGTGGCACAGGAACAAGATTAAACAACGCCAACATGAAGTTTATAACGACACATTCAAACAAGAAGATAAGAAGAAGATTGTTGGGAGAATAAAACGGGTAAACAATTTTCAAAATGATAGCGGCGATGATACCCAAAATAAGGTTTGACCCGGGACCCGCCAAAGCCGAAAGCAGACCTCCCCAGCGATGATTACGCATATTATAGGTATTCACCGGTACTGGTTTGGCCCACGCGAACATGATCGGGGACTTGAAAATAAGCAGAACAACCGGCACAATAATGCTTCCATAGAGATCAAGGTGTTTTATAGGATTCAAAGTCAGGCGCCCTGCATCCTTAGCGGTATTATCTCCAAGAAGATACGCCGCAAATCCATGGCAAAATTCATGGACTGACAAGGAAAGAAGCACCACCACGGCACTCAATATATAGGGCAAATACGGTACTATTGCTTGTTCCATAAGAATATGTTAGAGTGAAACCACGTTTTTGTTTACTTATTTAAGGAAAAAGGATATGGCACGTGGCTGTATGGTCTGCGGACGCACCTCTCTCAACGCAGCAAGTAGGAGTCATTCTAATATAAAGACCCTCCGAAAGCAACACCTTAACATGCAATCCAAATGGATCGCTGGTATGCGCGTTGCGTTGTGTACAAAGTGCATCAAAACCGCAAAAACAAAGGAATTACTCCCCGTTGGGACAGCATAACAAAAAAGACCCTCTTTTGCTTGAGTGGTCTTTTTTTGTATAAAAAAGCTTTTTTTGCTGTCTCCCGTTGACAAAACAACACTTTCTGATACTCTGCGAATAGTGTTATTTACAATATTTTTTGTGAAAGGAGTGCCATGCCAGGCTATAACGAAGAATTTAATAAAGTACTGTTCAGAAATGCCATACAAAAATCAGTCATACGGATAACCACTTTCCCTTGTAATGATACCTTCAAAGACAAACCCAAACAAACGGTACTAGATACATTGGACCACATGCTTGTTGAGGAAGCAATAAACACTCAAAGAGACTATTACATACAAATAGGAATTCGCGTCATGGCGATTGTATCCGCAATAATAATAGGGGTGTTTACTTTTGTTTTCCCTTGGCTATTACCACTCGTCAGTGTACACCCAACACAACAGATTAGTGGTTATATTCACATCCTTGGAATAATCATCTTTTGCTATTCATTTGTCCTTCATTATTCATTGGATATGCCGGATGAAGATTTAGTAAGAGATAAATTTGCAGAAGGATTTGCTCTCCGGGTCCTCGACTACTGTGAAGAACGAATCGATCAAGTTCATGCTGCGGCACGAAATGATATAAAAGCATGGCTCACGCCCCAAGAGAGACAAGATATCTGCGATGAAATAAACAAAGCAATCATCCGACTCCAGTCGGGGTAATTACTTCCAAACAAAGGCTCTATCAAAGAGTCTTTTCTATTTTTTAGATATATCTTTAAATATATAAAATATAGTATAATTGAAGTATTAATATATAAATCCCGCATATATGGCAAAAGGAAACAACAGTCAGACCAAGAATAAAAACAAGAAGAAGCCTAAGGCAGACAAAAAGAAGTAAATGGCCATTACATCCGCAACATTTGTAAAGGGCATTGTCGATGCAGACAAAACACTTGAGGATGGCACTCCTCAAGTTGCTTTTATTGGGCGATCCAATGTTGGCAAATCAAGCATTATCAATACTCTTACTCGCCAAAAAGATCTCGCACGGACAAGCTCATTCCCCGGCCGAACACAACAGATCAACCTTTTTTTAATAAACGACTCACTCTATCTGGTGGACTTGCCTGGCTATGGATACGCAAAAGCATCGTGGCAAGGACTCAAGAAACTTCAAAATCTCATGTATTGGTATTTATTTGCTTCACCGTATGAACAAAAAAACGTAGTGCTCATCGTTGACGCAAACGTCGGTCTCACCGCAAATGATATTGAAATGTTACATACCCTCGAAGAATATAATAAAAGTATTGTGGTGGTCGCAAATAAAATAGATAAAATCAAAAAAACAGAATACGAACAAAAACTCCAGTCCATACAGCAAACAGTAGGCGACCATATCATTATTCCCTTCTCTGTTAAAAAGAAAATTGGAGTTGATTCGCTCCTTAATACTATTTTAGTGTAATCAATATCCAGCTATCTTCATGTGGATAAAAATCATGAAGAATTATGAAGAGTCATGCTATAATTGGTTATATCTATTGGTCGATATACTTATTAATGATTATTATGTAATTATTTTATGATGCATACGAAAGGACACAGTCGAAAAAATCGGATGATCGCAGTCCTTGCGACATTCGTGGCATTATCGGGTTTGTTTAGTCAAACCACGTTCGCTGCGAGCCTAATAAGCTCAAAAGATACCATGACGCGATTAAAAGAGACGGTAAAAGCAGATCATTTAATTGTATCGACACTGCCTGATGGAGTTGATTTTGACTTGACGGGTGGTACCGACACGATTTCAGTTGATTTTCCCGCAGACTTCACCGTAGCGGGTACATGGACAACAAGTGATTTTACCTTTAACGACGGTACGCCAAGAACAATTTACGCAGTAGGAAATAACACGGCAGCAGACTGTACTGGTTCAACCGGTGCCAATGACGTTGCAGTAACAATTCTACCGATGATGCAGACCTTTACGATTCAACCCTGCCCAAGTTTCAGTCCTACCAGCGCGATTACGCCTGTCACTGTAACTTTTGGGATTCTCGGTACTGATCCTGGTGGTTCTCTAACAAACCCAACATTGTCTGTTCCTGGTGTGTCTCAGTCTTATGCAGTTAACCTGTCTATGTCCGATGAGACGAGCATTACCCATTCTGCTTCATTTGCTATCGCGATTACCGAAGACGATCAAGTCACCGCCACAGCAGCTGTTTCCCCATCGATTACATTTGACCTCGATTCAGGAACAACACAAAACTCAAACAATGATGGACCACACACCGTTGGCTTGGGTACTTTGGCTGTCGGAACACTGACAACTTCAGATCAATCAGCAATCAATTCAATTTTTATAGACCTCTCAACCAACGCCTCAGCGGGAGCAACCGTAAGTGTTGTGAGTGGTAATGCAACAGGTGCACTGACGTCAGCAAGCACTGGCGCTACCATTGACGGCGCCGGCACTGAACAAACGATTGCCGCGGGCACTGAAGGATTCGGTATATGTCTTGAATCAGTCACACAAACTGCAGGCGCAACACTCACCAAAGGAACTTCCTATGATGCAGCCGCTTGTAGTGCCGCAAATACGGGTACTCAAACAGTGACCTCACCCACCACCACCCCTTCAACGTTATTAACCACTTCAGGCCCTATCGATACAGGACGAGCAGAAGTACTCTTTAAGGCTGCTATTTCCCCCAGCACCCCTGCCGCTAATGATTACACAGGAATCCTGACCTTTATTGCTACCGGTACTTTCTAAAGACTATTTATTAATTACTAACCATGCTTGTCACTATGAAAAAGTACGTACTCCTCGGAGCATTCCTGGTCATGCCATTCCTTTTTATGGCGCAGAGCGCTCACGCATTGCAATTGTCACCAACGATTTTTGACATCAAAGTAAAGCCGGGCCAAAGCATCACCAAAGCAGTAAAACTCACTAACGAAACGACCGCTCCCATGACCCTCACGTACACAACGGGGATCTTTGAGGCAGCACCTGCAGGGAACGGTACTCCAACCCTCCTCCCAAAGCCAACAGATATCAATTCTATCGCGGATTGGATCACTGTTTCCATTCCACAGATCACCCTTCAACCAGGACAAAAAATGGATGTACCGTTCACCATTTCCGTCCCAGTAAACGCTGAAGCAGGTGGGCACTACGGTTGGATTTCATGGAATGAAGCTCCCAGCGGCGTAAACGGATCAGGAGTTGCGATCTCAAGTGGTATTGCAACCCAAGTCTTGTTGGATGTAGAAGGCAATGTAACTGAGATGTTGAATATTCAAAGCTTTCAAACAAAAGATGGATCGACAAGCTATGAAAAACTCCCTATCACCTTTACTGCTAACATCTATAACTCTGGAAACGTCCATGAGAAGCCAGTTGGTGCTGTCCTTGTAAAGAACATGTTTGGTTCTACTGTTGCCAGCCTTCCTTTCAATGATGTTAAGGATAGCGGAAACATTTTGCCAAAAGCAGGTCGTATGTTTGAAACGACATGGGCCACTGGATTTGCCTTCGGCAAATATACGGCGACCTTGAATGCAACATATGACAATGGAAAAGTACTTACTGGCCAAGTCTCTTTCTGGGTCTTGTCCAAAGCACTTCTCCTTGTGTGGATATTGATAATCGCTATCCTTGCTGCACTCATCGTCATGGCAGTAATGAAAGCACAAAAGAAGAATACAGGTGCAAAAATGAAGAAGTAATTTCTTCATCAAAACAATAATAATACCCCGCTCATCGCGGGGTATTATTATTGTGTCTTATTTTATATCTTTATGATAGTACTTGTTTTCTATACCCACTCACCTGCTCGCTTATACGAAAAAATCTTGTCATTCCCTCCAAACCAATGTTTGATTTCGTGTGCCGCCTCTTCGGGGGTTTCGGAACAATGGACAACATTCATGACCGCACGCTTTTCCTTGTTCGCTAATGCTGGAGAATCAATAGAAAAGTCACCGCGAATGGTTCCCATTTCGGCCAGATACGGCATCGTAGGACCTGCAATTTTTCGTACCACGTCGACTGCATGAATACCTTCGACGACGATTTTCACCAATGGGGACGCTTTCATATAATCAATCAGCCACTTGCGAATTTCCGGCCCAATCACTGCTGGATCTACCGTGCCAAAATCTGCCATCGCGTCATAACCATATTTTTCATACGTTGAGAGAGTCTTAAGTCCCAATCGAGTAATCCACTCTTCGTTTTTTGGATAATGATCATCAATGAGCTCGTGAGTTGGTTGAAACATTTCGAGACCGACAATCTTGAGGCCCACTCGTTCAAAACGATGGATTACTTCTCCAATTAAGCCTTTTTTGACTCCATCTGGTTTGATAAGCACGAAAGTTCGTTCTTCCATATCTATAAATGATTACAAATTAATATATTAATTAATCGTATACGCGGGTGTTCCCGACATCCCAGGAAATGAAAACCCTGTCGCCGACTCAGTAAACACGTTTATTGTGTTACCGTCTGTTTTAAAGATAACGTCGCCATCCTGATCCGTGCGAAACATCTTTATACCACGATGTTCGAATCGTTTCAATAATCTCTCATTTGGGTGTCCAAACTTATTGTGCAGCCCTGCTGAAAGTACTCCTACTTGCGGGTGTACAACGTCCAACCACGGGTCACTGGTTGAATACTCGCTTCCATGGTGACTCACCTTGAGAACATCAGCAGAAAGGTCATCTTTGGTGGCGATGAGCGCTTTCTCCACTTTATCAGTCGCATCCCCTGTCAACAAAAAAGTGCTTTGTTTGTAAACAAGCTTAGCAACAATTGATGATTCATTCAAGTCTGTCACCGTAACATCATGTAGAGGCGTCAAAGGAGCCACTATCGAGAGCTGGATATCAGGATCAATATCAACTGTTTTTCCGCGCCACACTTCTTCAATTTGGACCTCTTTCTCCTTTGCTTGCTTCAATAAGTCTTGGTAACCCTGACTCTTTTCAACGACACCCGTGACATATAGTCTGTGTACGGTGTATCTATTTAAGATCTCATGAAGTCCTCCATAGTGATCTAGATGGGGATGGGTCAGAATTACCAGTTCAATATCATGATCATAAAATGGCATGTACTGCCCCAACTTCGCAAGGACACTGCGATCAGGACCTGCGTCAACAAGTACTTGTTGACTTGAAGGACCCTGAATTAACAAGGAATCACCTTGTCCAACATCAAGAACAGTAAAAGTCAGGCTTCTATCGTCACGCGCATTGCTGACGAAATAAATACCTGACAAAACAGTGCACATCACCAGTAATACACTAGTGATGTGCATGATTCTACGATGCACGACAAGCATGGTATCTTGTTTACCTCTTTACAAACCGGCAATGCGAAATGTAAACTTTCCATTCTTCATTGCCATTTGTACTAACTTCCCCACAACATCAAACCGTGTATTATCATCCGGTGCGCCAAGTAGTGCCACGGTCAATGTTCCATCATTTTGTGCTCCCTGAGCCACCATACTAAATCCTGCCTCTTCTGTGTAACCTGTTTTTCCGGCACGGACTTCTTTAACTTTTCCTAGGAGTGCATTGCTATTCTTTGTTGAGATAACCGTATTATATTTCAGAGTAGTGAATCCATACTTTTTTGTCGTTGCTGCCTGCAAAACCGCAAACTGTTTATACGCCTCCTGAGCCAAGATAGTCAGATCTTTTGCGGTAGAGATATTCTTCTCATTCAAACCCGTAGGTTCGACAAAGGTAGTATCTTTCATCCCCAGCGCTTTCGCCTTTTCATTCATCTTTTGTGCAAATTGCTCTTTTGTTAAACCTGTTGATCGTGCAAGCATTTTTGCCGCGTTATTTTTTGACCCTACAAGAGTCCCATAAAAGGCATCTTTCACGGTGATCTGATCCCCTGCTTTGAGATAATATTTGGCAGGAATCGTGTCATCTGCTGCGGTAAATGTTATAGACGTATCCCAACCAGGGTTATGCTCAAGAAACACCAAAACCGTCATAAGCTTTGTTATACTGGCGATGGGAAGACGTTGACTGCTATTTTTAGAAAGAAGCACATTACCTTTTTCATCGACAACATAAACTGCTTTTGCAGGGATCGCCCAGAGATCAACACCTGCATCAGTCAACCATGGTCTTTTTTCGAGGACTGCTACCTGAGAAAAAGGAAATCGAGTCGTCGCCGTAAGTCGTCCATCTTTAAGTTGAGAGTTTAGTCCTCGCCATTTCTTTTTATTTCGGTCATAAAAAGCAATGTACGCGTTAGAGTCCTTACCTGTGTACGACAAAGAAAGGGTTATATCCTTAGCAATATCACCTTGAGCATCTTTCCCAAAATCATATATATAAAGAGTACTCCCGATAGTGAGACCCGCAGGAGGAGCTGCAAAACTTGCTGCTTCCCCTGCCGTCATCAAACGAGTAACTTTTAAAGAGGGGGTCTTTGTCAACGTCTTATCTGAGACCGTAATATTAAAACGAGCGTCATCAAAAAGATGAGTAAATCCTTGTTGTCGCATAGTATCACTTATATTGATCTGCTCTTCATTACTCTGGGTCGCAGGAGCAGTGGTCGTAGGTGTCGTTGAAAGTTGCTCACCGTAAAGTTCAGCATACGGAATGCCGATAAAAATAAGTGAGGTGAGCACTACGCCAGTTGTCATCGAAATAATTCTCTTCATACGCATGAGTGTACGTAATTTGGCAGTAAATAGCAAGGCGAGTCATGAAATGGAACACCGACTGACTAGGTTTTCTTTTTCAATATCCAGACTCCCCAAAATAAAAACGCATACGTGAGTACAAAAAATACCCAGGACCACTCAGTCAGCGGAATTTTTAACGAGGCATAGGGAATGCGAGCAAGAAAATGCGTTGCGCTCAAAATATATTGAAGGATTAACCATGCACACCATACAAGTGGGCTCATTATCATATGCCACGAGAAAGCAAGTGGACCAAGTAACACTCCTATCATATTTACCACAACTACTCCCAAACCCAATATCATAATCAATGACATGGTGGGCAAAATAGCAAGATTGGCTATCAATGCAATCAGAGAGAACGAAGAAAATTCGATCATTATTAACGGTGCAGTAAAAATGATAGCTGCTAACGTTTGGTCAAGTAATTCCTTAAGCCACGACCAGAGACGGATTTGCGCTGTCGCCCGCCCAATGATCGGCGAACCATATACCAGACCGACGGTTGCAAGAAAAGAAAGTTGGAATCCGGCATCGTGCAACAATATCGACGGTGACAACATCACCATCAGCACCGCCACCATGACAAGGGTGTGCCCTATCATCTGTGTCCTTCCTTTATACTGCGCGATAAGAACCAATCCCCCCATAAGGGCTGCACGGACCGCAGAGCTTGCTGCGCCGGTAAATATCGTAAAGAGGGTTATCCCCACCAACACTGCCCATGTCGCCCGTTTTCTTCCCACACCGACCCCTTTTAGTACACCAGCGATGGCAATCATCACCAACGTAATATTATATCCCGAGACGGCAACAATATGGGTAAGACCTACGGTTGAAAAATCAGCAGCAACATCTTTAGGAAAAGCACTTCGTGCTCCAAACAATATCCCCGATAGCAGTGTACTATGCGGTTCGGGAAGAACTGAATTGATTCCTCCGATCAGCCACTGTTTTACTGTAAATAACCCTGTCAACAACCACGACCCTTGTCCTTGACCCACACGTGTGATATAAGCCGGGGTACGACACCAAGAAAAAACACCCTGCCGTGCAAGATAGTCCTTATAGGAAAATTCCTTCGTCACAAACGGTTCTTCAAGCGCGCATCGAATACGCAATCTATCGCCATATGCAAACCATGGATAGACGTCAGCTTCAACTAACATCAATCCACTATAGTTCTCATTTCCTTCTTGATAATGATCTACTTGGACAGTAATTTTTTGTTTAACTTCCCGTACGTCTGGTTCCCTCACAATCACCCCTTCCCATTCTCTCACTCCTTTGTCGTTAAATAGACCGATATCATGAGAAGACATATGAGATACCCCCATTTCGCCTCGTACTAATCCCCCACCAAAAAATATCACACAACAACCGACCACTGTCAAAATAGTTTTTCTTCCACTCACAAATAATATAATGCCAATCCATGCTATCACAGACAACCATATCCACGAAAGAAATAACCATTCAATCGCTGCGATACCTATCAAAAATGAAATCGCGCACCAACGAGCGGTGCGCGACAGAGGAAAGTTCTTCATGGGGTCCATTCATCAATATGAACCATGCAACCAATGACGGCATCGCTGATGAGGAGAAAGTGTTTGATAGAGAAGTTCATTTTCATGAGCTCGAGTTACATACTCGGGATCAGTATTCCAGGTAAAGATGCGACGTACTCCTTCATCAAGAGCAACTTTTGGTTCCCACCCTAAGATATCTCGCGTAACGCAGTAATCCAAACAACTGTGAGAAACGTCTCCTTTCTTTGCAGGAGCGTATTGAGGTTCTCGGTGATCTCCCGATACCGTCACCAAAATATTAAAGAGGTCATTGATGGATGTACGCACCCCTGTCCCTATATTATACACGCCCGTAACATTGCTGTGCAGTGCACGCATGCACGCATCAACGCAGTCACCCACATATACAAAGTCTCGAGTATAACTTCCATCGCCATTGATTACTGATTCCTTTCCTTTCAAAAAGTTTTGAATAAAGATGGAAATCACTCCGCATTCACGACTGGATTCCTGACGAGGCCCGTAGACATTTGCAAATCGAAGCGCCATGTAATCTATGCCGTACGCATCTTTGGCATACCCAAGATGACGCTCAAATACCAGTTTGCTGTGACCATAGGGCGAAACCGGTGCGGGTGCGTGGTTATGAGAAAATTTTTCGACACCGACGGGGAGTTCTCCATAGACGGCACCACCCGATGAGGCAAAAATAATTTTTTTTACACTCGTATGAACACAACTTTTCAAAAGATTGATACCGCCGATAATATTGATATCAATGTCATGAATCGGATCTTGCACCGATAAACGCAAGTCGATTTGTCCCGCCAAGTGAAATACGTATTCGGGATTTTCAATAGCAAAAACACGATGAAGCTCATGATCCCGAATATCCATCTGATAAAATCGTGATCCGTCTTCTTCTCTCAGGACCTTGGGATTGATGTTTGCTGCACGACCTGCAAATAAGTTATCTACCACAACCACCGGATGACCGTCTTCAACCAGACGATCCACGAGATGCGAGCCTATAAAACCCGCACCACCCGTTACAAGAATCTTCGGTTTTGTTACCGTTTCTGTCATATTATTGAGTTACTATCTGGTTACTATTCTGAAATGGCTTGAGGGAGCTTCTTACGCCATTTTATATACTCCTCGATAAAAGGCAATAGCTGGCCATCCAATACATCTTGAATTTGGTCTGTTTCATAGTTTGTACGATGATCCTTCACCATTTTATAAGGATTCAGTACATATGAGCGGATTTGATTCCCCCACGCCGCTTCATGGTATTCTCCCCTCAATTCCTGTCGCTCTTCCTCGCGCTGTGCCAACGAAAGCTGGTGAAGCTTTGCTTTAAGGTATCGCATCGCTGTCTCCTTGTTTTGGAGCTGAGAACGCTCATTTTGACACGTAACGACGATTCCTGAGGGTATGTGAGTGATACGTACCGCTGAGTCAGTGGTGTTGACTCCTTGACCTCCTTTGCCCGACGCACGATACACATCAATGCGTATATCATCAGGTGACACCACCACTTCTTGTGTTTCTCCTAAATCAGGAATGACTTCAACCAGAGCAAATGATGTCTGACGCAACTTTTCTCCATCAAATGGAGAAATACGTACCAAACGATGTACTCCCGCTTCAGTATGAAGGTACCCGTACGCGTACGGGCCCTGCACCTCAAACGTCACACTCTTAATTCCCGCTTCACCCCCCTGTTGTTGATCCAATATGCGCACGGTCCATCCTTGTTGTTCACAAAATCGCAAATACATCCGCAACAACATCTCTGCCCAGTCCATCGCATCGACACCCCCGGTGCCTGCATGGATAGCCATCATCGCATTATTGGTACTGTAGGGTTCTGAAAATAACGCTTGAAATTCATAACGTTCAAATTCAGTCTTTAACGCTTCAAACGACTGACTGATCTGTTCGGACGCATCCGCTCCATACGTACTCGCCATTTCCGCTAGCGTATCTGCATCACTTTTAAGACGGTCCCATAGTTCAATGGTCTCTTTGTCCCGAGCAAGTTGTTGTCCCTGTCGTCGAGCGTGATCGGCATCTGACCAAAAATCCGGATTTGTCATTTCCTTCTCAATCGTCGCAATACGCGCCCTCAAAGTATCAAGGTCAAAGTAACCCCCTACATTCGTCGATACGAATACACAACGTATCGATATTATGAATCGGTGATGGCATGCTGTATGTGGTTATTTATTCGTCGAATCATTAAACTCTCCCAGTGTGACTTTCACATCCTTTTCTTTTCCTTGAGAAAACACTTTCAATGTCACGTCAGTATTGGGATCATAGCGAGACAATAGGTGTGCGAGAGCGTTATTATCGTCAATCTTTGTCCCATTTACTTCCAAAATAATATCCCCTTCCACAATACCCGCCTTTTCTGCGGGACTACCCGATACGACCCCTCGTTCTTTTTGAGTGACATTACCCACCACCACTGCGCCGTAATCATGAGGTAAATTGTTTTTCTTTACGTATTCCTCATCAACCATTTGATAGCGGACGCCAAGCCATGGTCGAACAATCTTCCCGAACTTTTTCACACTTTCCAAATCTCGCTTTGCAACGCTGATAGGAATAGCAAAGCCAATTGACTGGCCTGCTTGAGACACCGCAGTGTTGATCCCCATCACCTTACCCGAAAGATTCAACAAAGGACCTCCAGAGTTACCAGGATTGATCGCTGCATCAGTTTGAATTGCTTCGTAAATAGTACCCACATCCCCATTTTGATCGCTTGCCTGCACAAGACGATTAAGCCCTGAAACTACCCCTCGAGTAACCGTATTGCGAAACTCTCCAAGAGTATTTCCGATGGCAATCACTGTCTGCCCGATCTGGACAGTATCTGCATCATCAAGTTCAAGTGGTGTCAATCCTTTTTCATTGATTTTAATGATAGCGATATCGTTCAACGAATCACTGGCAACAACCGTCGCAGGATGCTCTTTCCCATCATTGGTGACCACGACATATTCAGCAGTTGTATCAGAAACAACATGATGGTTCGTCAAAATCATTCCATCTTCAGATATAATAAACCCGGAACCACCACCTACTGTTTGTTTTTCAGGCTTCTGTGTTTCTCCTTGAACAGGCGGTGTTATCTGCTGTGGCATGATCTGTTGTGGGCCTAATTGGAAAAATTGCTCAAACGGACTTCCAAGAAAAGGATTGTTACCAGTCGTGGTCGTCGGTACATCTTTTTTAATCAAAATACTAACGACTGAGGGTGAGGCTTGTTTCACGACATCAATAGTCGCGGAATCCTCCTGAACCGTACGCGTTTCCTTTGTTATATTTGTACTATTGGCTATCTCTGTTCCAGGAACCGAAAGGCCAAAATACGAAGCGATGCGCGACCCTTGCGTCAACCCCACCACTCCCCCGACTACTCCTCCAAAAAATCCTACCCCCACAGAAATAATGATGATGAGAACAACCACTGTCATTGTTATTGTTTTTGGCTTCTTATACACAGCCAATTCTTTTTGTGTATCCATATAGGTGCTCGTTATTTAGTGACATGCTTTGCTCCGCGGAGCGTTTTCATGAAATCAATAGTTTTTTTCAATCCTTCATCGAGAAGAACAACCGGAAACCATCCTGTTTCTTCTTTTGCCTTATATATATTGCCCATCACGTTATGACGTTCCCAGGCTCTTTGCACAGGGTCAGTGACATCGGATTCAGCGAGCCATTGAAGAGTGGATGTTGACTTGGTTAACGCTTGAATCTTATTCACCAGCTCTTTAAATGTATACTCCGCCGTATGGCTTACATTGTATACCCCCAATTGGTCAGTATTCATAATTTTTTCAAGCGCATTGACCGCATCATCGATATAACAAAATGCTCCCTTTTCTAACGCGCGCGGAATCATGAGAGGTTCATTGCGAAGAGCACGGCTAATGAGCTCAGGAATAACACGCCCATCATCCAAATACATCCGAGGACCGTACGTCGTTCCCAATCGCACGATACTGTAAGGCAATGAATATTCTTTTGCGTACGCCAGTGTCATCGACTCTGCCATCCGCTTTGCCGTCGCGTAATAATTCAATGGATCCTGATGATCGAGAAGGCCGATGTACTCTTCCGATGGTGCATACCCTTCCTGGGGCAAAAGACCATAGACCCGCATGTCCGATATATATTGTACTTTCGCGCGATAGGTCACTGCCACATCCAGAACATGCTTCGTTCCTGCAATTGCGGTATACATCATATCAACGGGATTATGAAGATACCATGAAGGCGAATCAGGGAGTGCACAATGATATACCTCATGAATGCCTTCATGTACCGCCTTTGCCCTCTTGGCGTCATTCATTGTTTTCAAATCAAACGGCTCACCGATATCATGGCGCACCATCGTGAAATTGGGACGCGAAAGAAGGTGGTCGATACTTTCCTCATGACCAGTAGTGTACGTATCAACACAAATCACCCGACGATTGTGTTCTAATAGATAATCACATAAATGTGACCCGACAAACCCCGCACCGCCAACGACTAACGCATTACGAAATTCTTGTTGCATAGGAAAACAAATTAACGTATTGAACTCACTTCGATTCCTTTAGTGTAATTCTTTTCGAAGGCAAAAAATTGTGCAACAACTCCCTTTTGTAAATTGAACGCTCGCACATGGGGACCACCACTACTACGAGGACCGGTTATGACATCAGCAACTCCATCATCATCAACATCTCCACATCCTATAGTAATACCCCCTTTAAAACCTTTTCCGTAGGGATACCAACTGCGCATCAATGCGCCGACACCACTGAATACGCGCACTTCATCACCATACACAGGAGCAACGATAACTTCGGATTTTTTGTCATTGTTCAAATCACAAGAGCTTACCTGCACTCCTGTATGGGCTGGTGCATCAAATGCACTCCATGAAGCTTCTTTTACTCCTTTAGCATTAAAAACACGCACTTGTGCATCAGCGCCTTGCGAGGAAACAATAATTTCACCTATCCCATCACCATCGACATCGCCGACGGCTACATTCCATCCTGTACGCGAGGCCTTATCAAATGCAAAAAACTCACCTTTCAGCGTGCCATCTTGTTTAAAAATACGTACCTGCGGTCCTCCTTTTGATTCTGGCACGGTTACAATATCATCAATACCGTCATTATCGACGTCACCCATCGCAACATTTACCCCTCCGCGAAATGACTTGTCATAGGCAAAAAACTGAGTGAGTAGTTTTGCGCTTTTATCAAATATACGAACATGGGGTCCTCCCCCTTTCCCCGCAGCAACAACAATCCAATCACTGTGGGAAGACGTAGTGCTATGAAACGGAATCTTGAATGGTGCAAATGGGAAAAACGAGGAAGTGGTAGATCCCTGACGACTCATGATAGACAGAGGAGACGAACCATCACGTTTTTCCACAAGAAAAGAACCTTTTGTGGCTGCTCCCCCTCCTTGAACGATAAAGGTTGCCCCTGCTTGTTCCAAAGCAATGTGCACCGACCTTCCCACGTTTATACGTCCACATCCTAATTTACCAATATAATTCGGATTGAGCGCGCTTATATCATCACACCCCCCTGTCATGGCTGCCATAACGTCAGAAGGGCTCGCATGAGGATTTACAGACAAAATTAAAGCAGCAAGACCTGATACCACCGCTGTCGAAAGTGACGTCCCTGACCATCCCCCACCGTATGACTTCTCAAATCCCGAAACATTGTTCTCAACCACCTCGGTCGAATAGAAATCATTACCAGGAACCGAGATATCGACGCATGAACCATAATTGGAAAACGGAGCTTTTTGTCCTAACGCATCGAGAGCTGCAACTCCAATCACTGCATTGTCATATCCGTCATAACATGAAGGATACATCTTGGTAATCGTCGTATCGGTCCCTCCATGCAAATGGTCATCGTTACCTGAGGCAGCAACAATCACAATACCCGCCCTATGAGCCCGTGAAATGGCATCTTCAAGAAATCCACTATCGCTGGGACCCACAAAACTGAGATTGATGATGCTTGCTTTTTGTTTGATGGCATAATCAATTGCCTTCACCACTGCTATCACATCTCCTTCACCACTGCTATCAATCACGCGCAACGGCATAATACGAGCACGCCACGAGATACCGGCAATACCGACACGATTATTTCCACGCCCCGCTGCAACCCCTGCAATCAATGTGCCGTGCTGAATACCGGCACCAATAAACGACGTACCAAATTTTGGATGAGGATCAGGAGTATTGGTCACAAAGTCCCAACCATTTACATCATCAATATATCCATTGTGGTCGTTATCAATACCGTCACCTGGGATCTCGTTCGTGTTTACCCAAATACTATCCTTCAAATCAGGGTGATCAATATCAACTCCCGTATCGATCACCGCAATGATTGGTTGTTGCGATCCGGTACTGATCTCCCAACCTTGCCCGACGTTGATATCGCGCAAATATCCTTGTCGTACGTAATACTCATCATTGGGAGGCGTCATGATATTTGCCGCATACAACAAACCGCCTGGTTGCCCCACAAGAAGACATCCAAGGAATATAATACTACTACGTACAAACGTTTTCATCATGTAGATTAGTATAACACCCCCCTACTTCTGTTTCAATGAAGTGAGGGCTTTAATATGATCCTTCACCGCTTGGTCTTTGGGTGTACTCTTCAGTATTGCCTGCCAGTACATCAACGACTCTGAAGTATACCCTGTTTGTTCGAGAAATGACGCATACGACTTCATGATTCCCAACTCTTGGTTGGTGCCTACTAATCCTTGTATATACACCCCTCGTGCAACCGCGATCTGATCGAGTTGGTGCCAATAGAGTTCTGCAAGTTTTTGATAATTCTTTGGCTCCTTGGGAGCTTTTCCGATAGCCTGCTGGAAAGCATCTTTTGCAAGTTCATAATCGTGGGCTGTCGTGTATGCCGATCCCATATGTGCATAGGCAACAAATGACGCATCATTTTGTGAAGCCTTTTTATATGCATCAATCGCGAGATCCAGTCGTCCTATTGTTTCAAAATCATTTCCAAGGCGAATATACTGTTGAAACATATTTGCAGCACCTTTTGTATTTCCGCGCTTGATTTCGTCTTCTATATTGCGAATATCTTGTTCTGTTTTGGTACGTTCATCACTGGAAAGCGAAACAGACACGATATAGTTTCGTGCAATCCTACTTGTCTCACTCACTTGACGTGAAACCACCGGCACGACAAACCACAGTGCGAGCAGTACCAGCACAACAATCACGGTAAAACCAATAAATTTCTGCGAAGAAAGCGTTCTATTCATAACAATAATACTGTGTCGTTGTCTATTTAAAGTCCCTCTATCTTAGTGAAAAACAGCTTTATTGTCAAAAGTGACCTATTTAAAAGACTCCCGCTCAAAGAGAAGGAGTCTTTTTGCTCAGATAAAGGATCTCAAATCCTTATCGTTTCGCGCCAGAATACGCAATTGCGCGGGAAACATCCCAATCGCGGGCAGTAGAAGGATTCCTGCCGTATGCGTATTTAAACGCCTTTACTGACGCTGCTTCGCTGGCCATATTGCGGTTCACTGATCGCAAACCATATGCCATCACGTTTACAGCCGCCTTATCATTGGCATTGCTCATATTTGGCGTTCTCTTGTACACCATCTTGAAATTTACCGCAGCGCGATCTTCAGCGGGCTTACTTGTCTTGGAAGGAAACCTACCATTCGCGATTTTTAATGCATCAGACCATTCTGCCTCTGTCTGAGGAAGTGCCCCGAATGCGGCAAAATAACTATTCAATACACCCGCACGCTCCCCTACTCCCAACTTGGTTGTGGAAGGAGTTCCGTATGCGATAAACGCAGTAAGCTCAGCTTTTGCATCAGCGCTTAAACCCTGGCTACCATCTAGTGATGACAAAAGTGCGGTAGCTGCTTTCTCGAGACCAGCATTAGGAGTGACACCTACTGCATTTGCAATCTCAGCCGTTGTGAGTCCATCGATAGACTTCGACTCAGCTGCTATGGTTGCAATTTGGTTGTCTCCACTGGTGGAAGTCGTTGTAGGAGAAGTTGGATTATAAGTATGGGTTGGTGATGTGGTAGTTGTGGTGGTATTTGTCGTCGTTGTGGTTGTCGTTGTAGGTGTGGTCAACAATATTGCACCGCTTCCTCCCCCTCCACCAGTGCTTCCTCCACCACCACCGCTACTTGCCGGAGCCACATTACAGGTCGTGGCAGTATCTGGTGTGATAACAAGTCCTGTCGTGTTTTGCGGTACCACTACATAACCGGCAGACGCTGAGCATCCAACAGGGAGACCTTGACTATTGTTCATAGTATAACGATCGGCACTCTGTACACTAAGAATCTGACCTGATCCTGTTGTGACAGTGATTGTCGAAGCACCGACAACAACACTCTCTGCCTGACCACCGGTCGGGATCTTGTACGTCTTTCCCCCAAGAGTAAAGTATGTATCTACACTGTAATTAAGACTCGCCGCCAGCGCACCCTGAGCCGGGGCAAGCGATGCCACGGCGAAGAATGCAACCGCCAACCCTACAGACCAATATTTATGGTTCGATTGTATATTCATTATTTTTTTCATAGGCCAAACGTAAGATTATTAATGATTGATAAGGCCTAGTTAACAATCATGTATTGCAGAGTTGCGGCAGCGTCTGGAGCAGCGGTTGCATCTGCGTCCGAGCTACACTTAACGATGAAATTAGCACCCGCAGTACGACCACTAACCGCACAGGTTGTTGGTGTCGCGTTAGCTCCCAAACTCACAGAGATAAGGGAATTTGCACCAACACTCGTGTTATCAGCAGTGATGGTGAAAGTTACGAGCCCTGAACCAGCAACACCATTTGGAATCCATCCGGATGCACCGCTAGCCAAGTTACCAACTGTCATCTTTGTAATAGCGGTTCCTCCACCGATAGCTACTGAGGTAGCGGTTGCGACACCAAGGGCTGGTGTTACCAATGTAGGTGAAGTTGCAAAGACTGCTGCTCCGGTTCCTGTTTCATCGCTCAACACACCTGCCAACTGAGCAGACGTTGTAGCAGCGAAAACACTAAGATCAGTCCCTGTATATACTACGGTACCACCTGTACCAAAGTTTACTGAGCTTGCATCGGTACCAGTAAAGGTCAACGTATTGCTTGCGGTAAGAGTCTTACCAGCACCAAGGGTGAGTGTTCCTGTACCTGCGGTGAACGTATTCCCGTTAATTGTTGTTGCTGTTGCGGCACCGATGTTTGGAGTGGTCAATGTTGGTGAGGTACCGAACACTGCTAAGCCGGTTCCCGTTTCATCGCTGAGGACACCTGCCAACTGAGCGGAGGTTGTAGCGGCAAAGACACCGAGGTTGCTTGCAGTATACAGTACCGTACCACCAGCACCAAAGTCTACTGAGCTTGCATCGGTACCGGTAAGGGTCAAAGTGTTGCTGGAGGTAAGAGTTTTACCAGCAGCGAGAGTCAATGTTCCTGTTGTACCAGTGATAGTGAGTCCGTTTACCGAGGTAGCGCTTGCTACACCGATATTTGGAGTTACCAATGTAGGTGTGTTTGCAAAGACGGCAGCTCCTGTTCCTGTTTCGTCAGAAATAGCAGAAGCAAGGTTTGCGCTTGAAGCGGTGCCGAGGAAGGTAGCAACTCCTGCACCAAGACCACTGACACCCGTGCTAATAGGAAGTCCGGTAGCATTTGTCAGGGTCAATACAGAAGGAATACCTAGGTCTGGGGTTACCAGTACTGGTGAAGTACCAAATACTGCTAGTCCTGTTCCTGTTTCATCGCTCAAGACACCAGCTAACTGAGCAGAGGTTGTAGCAGCAAAAGCACCAAGGTTGCTTCCTGTATATACTACAGTACCACCTGTCCCAAAGTTTACTGAGCTTGCATCTGTACCAGTAAAGGTCAACGTGTTACTTGCAGTGAGAGTCTTACCCGCAGCGAGAGTCAATGTTCCTGTTGTACCAGTGATAGTGAGTCCGTTTACCGAGGTAGCGCTTGCTACACCGATATTTGGAGTTACCAATGTAGGTGAGGTGGCAAATACAGCTGCACCGGACCCTGTTTCATCGCTTAATACACCAGCTAACTGAGCAGAGGTTGTAGCAGCAAAAGCACCAAGATTACTTCCGGTGTACGCTACAGTACCACCAGTTCCAAAGTTTACTGAGCTTGCGTCAGTACCAGTGAAAGTCAAAGTGTTGCTGGAGGTAAGAGTTTTACCCGCAGCAAGGGTCAATGTTCCTGTTGTACCGGTGATGGTGAGTCCGTTTACCGAGGTAGCGCTTGCTACACCGATATTTGGAGTTACCAATGTAGGTGTGTTTGCAAAGACGGCAGCTCCTGTTCCTGTTTCATCTGAGATAGCTGACGCGAGGTTTGCACTTGAAGCAGTTCCGAGGAAAGTGGCAACACCTGCACCAAGACCGCTAACACCAGTGCCGATAGGAAGGCCGGTAGCGTTGGTCAGGGTTACTGATGTTGGGGTACCAAGTACAGGAGTTACGAGTGTAGGTGAAGTGGCAAAGACAGCTAAGCCGGTTCCTGTTTCATCCGAAACAGCTGACGCGAGGTTTGCGCTTGAAGCAGTTCCGAGGAAAGTGGCAACACCTGCACCAAGACCGCTAACACCAGTGCTAATAGGAAGACCAGTACCATTGGTAAGGGTTACCGATGTTGGAGTCCCAAGTACGGGAGTTACGAGCGTTGGAGAAGTAGCAAATACTGCTAGACCGGTTCCTGTTTCATCGGAGATAGCGGTAGCAAGGTTTGCACTTGAAGCTGTTCCAAGGAATGTAGCGACTCCTGCACCAAGACCGCTGACGCCTGTACTGATAGGAAGACCAGTACCGTTAGTCAGGGTTACTGATGTTGGGGTGCCAAATACGGGGGTTACCAGTGTAGGAGATGTGGAAAGAACCAAATTCCCTGTTCCTGTCTTATTGGTTGTCGTAAGAGCTGTTCCCCCACCAACAGAAAAGGTACCTGTCACCACTACATCACCACCGGCGGTTACCGTACCCGTACCAGTCGTGATGGCACCATTCCCTGCTGTTTGAAGAGAAAGCGTATTATTTCCGATGTCCCATACAGAAGCACCAGCACCCGTTAATGTAAGAGCACCGTTACTGCTGACCGTGGTTGCTCCGAACGTAAGATCGGCATACGCACTTTGTGCCTGTACCGCGAACACTGTTGTCAACAGCGCTGCAGACGCAAGCACTATATTAAAACCTTTATTCCTTTGCATAGAGCGACGGAAATAAGAATTAGAAAAACTATTTATAAACACCTGTACACAACTTGATACGAGTATATCACAAATGAGCGATTGCAACAAAAAGACCCCCAACCCGGAGGAAGGAGGTCTTTTGTGTCACCATACTAGAGTTACATCGTTGATCGTGGAAACGGTTCCATTCGTAGCAACGCTCCTGCTTCTTGGGCGCTTAAGACATGCTTCGCCATTAATATTTCTATCAACCCTGTCAGCTTTCCGTCTTCTTTACGTGATTGGGTAACAATATCGCCCTGTATATCAAATCGGAGTTTTGCCAGTTTGTTTTCGACAAAATCCATAAACTCGTATTTTTGTTTGCCCAAATCCTCTTTTGTGGCCATCTTGGTCAAATCTTCTTTTGTGGCCATTGAAGTTTCAATACCATCGATTCTTGTGGTCAAGAGTTTGATATCTTCTTTTGTCGCCATTGTAGTTTCAATATTAACCACCCTTACTTCCAATGCTTCGAGGTCGCTCTTCATGGCCATGTTTTCTACAAGAAAAACGAGAACTTCATTTGAATCTTCAAATTGCATCTCTTGTCCGTCTCGCGTTGCTTTGATCATAGATCGTAATCTATAAAATAGTACGTCCATTATAAAACAGATGCTCAGAAAACACAAAAAGACCCCCAACCCGAAGGAAGGAGGTCTTTTGTTGCTTTGTCACGATGTTTTTATTACATCATGAGAGCAGGGGTCAAACTACTCTTAGTAGAGAAGTGTACCAGCACTTACCGGCAATGAAACGGCTGGGATGTTGGCTGAAGAGCCACCCTGATCGTTCCATGCAACGTTGGTAACACGAAGCTGTCCAGGATCCTGGTTAGTTGTCGTGTTCCATGAAGTGGTTGCGGTATCTACTTCAAGAGTAAGGAGTCTCGCGGTGTTTGCTGAGATAGTGTATCCGAGAGGCAATGCCACAATGTACACGGTACTTTGTGTGCCACTTGGAACGCTACCAGCAGAACCTGGGGTGGTTCCAGTATTTACTGGAGTCCAACCTGTGCGAGCTGCAGTACCCGTACCGGACTGAACAACACCGAGGAATCCGGAGTTAGTTCGGACCAATACGTAGGTGTTTGTTGCAGCTAAGCGAGCTGCAGTAACACCGGTCGTAGCTGTCTGAGCGTTGATAGCGGTTACAAGAGCATCCACCTGCAAAGTAGCAGAGGTACCACCAGTAACAGCACCAACTGAAGTCACGTTAGCACCAGTACAGTTAAATACTGTTGCGCTTGGAGTAGCAAGTCCACAAATACTCAAGTCGCCACCAGTAATGTCATCACCAGGTGTGGTGAAGCCAGTAGGAGCGGCTGAAATGAATGCGGGGACAACTTGCGTGGTACCCGATGCGAGACCGGTATTTGCAAGAGTTGCTGTTGTACCGAGGAGGATGGTGATATCACCAGGAGTCCCGACGCGGTAGAGAGCGATCTTGTTACCAGCTGCGGTTGTACCAATGCGAGCTGCTGCTACACCTGTTGTACCTGTCTGAGCATTGATAGCGGTCATCAAGTTTGTGGCTTGAGCGACTGCGCTACCACCACCAGTGACGGCACCAACGGAAGTACCGTTGATCATAAGGTCACCAGCGGTAATGTCGTTTGCAGGTGTTGCGAATGCACTGATGACGGCACCCAAAACACCATTTGCTGATGTCGCAGCGACACCGGCAACGGAATTGTTGATGTAGCCATTTGCATCACGCACTCTCATGACGTTGTTGTTTCCAAGGGTTGCTGCTGAAGTAGCGGCAACAGCGAATTGATTTAACAAAGCGTCATAGTTGTTCGCTGCCTTGAATTCAAATACGGCGATCTGATCAGTCGTTGAGACTGTTCGGCTACCGCTTGGTGAACTACCATCCATCTTTGCAGAAAGGGTGGTTCGATAGATTGTCTGTGCGTTACCGTTGGTAGCTGCACCTGCTCCTGTAGCAGTGATGCTGATACCAGAACCGTTACCTGTTCCAACAATGTCACCATTAGCAGCTATACCAAACGTGTGGGTAGAACCGGAGAATGATGCAGTGCTGTTGTAAGCGTTAATATCAGCAACAATCGTCAATGTTTTAACGGTGTTTGCTGAGATCATGTACGCTGGGCTGAACTGGAACGTTACGGTACCGGCTGACAATGAGTTCTGTGTACCGAGAAGTGTTTGACCATCAAACAACTTGATGTTGCTCAATGCCGCGTTTGCATTGTTACCTGTTTGAGTGTCGGTAACCTTAATGCTGGTGATATTTACACCTTCATTAGTACCGGTTGTCAATTTAAAGGTAGCAAATGTAATACCGGTGGCACCCATAGCAACGTTAGACGCTGCTACTGAACCTGAATCACCGGAAATTACCAATGTGCCACTACCAGCAACCGTTACTGATTGACCGGCAATGGTTCCGCCAGTGGCGGTGCGTGCGGTACCGGAAGTTGATCCGGAACCAACAGCACTTACCAAGCTAACGGCAGGAGCCAACGTTGCAGAAGCTGCACCTGATTGAATGTCTTCATAGACATCAACGGTAGCGGTTCCACCCACCGGAATGATGACGGGGGTACCACTGAAGGTGTAGTTAGTGCTGTTAGCCAATGAACCTTGTGTCAAGGTACCAAATGGTTGACCATTGACCTTCAATACCAAGTTCTGGAAGGTAGCAGCTGCGGTAGCGTTGGTCAATACTGTAATAGTAGAAACCGAGATACCTTCACCGGCACCAGCGTTAAGCTGGAATGAACCAGTGCGTACTGCTGTTGCACCCTTAACATAGGTAACGTTACCCAATGCACCGGAAAGTCCTTGTACAAATGGGGTGGTTACGATGGTAAGTGTGCGACCTTGGTTCGCAGAAGTTGATACGTTTGAGAGAGAGATTGTTCCCTGACCATTGCTAGTACCAGCAGTCAAGTCAGCGCGGAAAGCGGTGACGTTGGCTCTGAAGGTGCTCAAAATGTCAGCCTTGAGAGACAATGTTCTCTTTGTGTTTGCAGGAATCACGTAGTTCAACTGTGAAGTTGAGCTACCGAAGGTGAAGGTAAATTTACCATTGACACCTGCGGTGTGAGCTGCGGCTGGAGCGACAGATACGGTGCTGTACGTAGTACCGAGCTGTACACCCTGATCATCAACCAAACGAAGGTTTGCGAAGTTCATATCATCACAACCAGCGAGAGTATCGGCGGTTGCTTCGATAGTACCACATGCAGCTGCGTTGGTGTATTGAACCTGGGCAGGCATAGTGAAAAGTTTCACTGGCTCACCAGAAGCGGTTACATCAAAGTTTGCCAACACAACATTGTTGATGCTCGTTGAGACGTTCCCTGTAGGTGAGTTTGGATTCGTGGTAACAACTACGTTACCTGCCAAAACACTGATAGCAGCTGCCTGCTGTACTGGGAATGAGCCACCACCGACAACCGTTGTGAGAATACCTGCGTTATACGTGGTATCCCAAGCGGTGATGTCGTAGTTGCGTTGAATGCTGATCGTGAAGCTGCGGTTTGGCGTACCAAGTACGTCAGCGTATACGCTCCATGTTACATTCTGACCGCTCGTGATGACGACTGGGTTAGCCGAAAGATCGACTACGATAGTGCCATCTGCGTTTGGCTTGAGTGTAGTAGCACCAACTTGAGTTGCACCATTCATGATCTTGATATTTGCAAGATCTTGAGCAGCGTTGATAGAACCAACCTCGGTCAAGATGACCTGGCTCAACTTAACATTACTGTTGTTGGCCTGAAGTTGGAATTGACCTACCAAAGCGTTGAGAGTACCAGCATTGAGTGAAGTTCCTACACTGATAGCTTGCGCTTGCAAGGTAGCGAGTGAAGGGTTCGACAATGTGGTGCTGTTCATGGTGTTACCCATGATTGGGAATGTACCGGCGACAGTGGAACCAGCGCTTGCGACTACATCAGTCATAGCATTGATACCAAAGGCGTAGGTCTTGTTGCTGGTCAAACCGGCACTCAAATCAGCTTTGATTGAGATGGATTTTGTTGTACCAGCTTTCACAGTGAAAAGACCTGCAGCGTTTGTGAAGGTTGCTTTTGCTTGTGAAAGAGTCGTGGAGAGTGCAAGACGGTTATCACCATCATACAAATACACGTTGTTGATATCGTTATCAGAACCCAAACCTGTTCGTGTTACGGTCAAACCAGTAACAGCGACATCAGTAGCACCTGCAGCAAAGTTCACTTTCGTGAAGGTTGTGAATGCAGTACCGGCACCAACGTAAGTTGAAGCTGGAGTGGTGCTATCGAGGCTTACAGTTACATTACCAGCTGGCAATGTTGGTCCTGGGATTACAACAGCGGCGGTCTGAAACATCGAGATTGCTGTCTCCATGCCAGTAATAGCGGAGCCATTGGCAACGCTGTTAGCAATAGCATCAGATACAGTGAGGATGAATTCAGAGCGGAAGTTGTTTGCAGAGAATGCATTGAAATCCGCGAACTTTCTCTTACCCAATGTATCTACATAGTAGATATCGGATGAAGAAGCTGTTTTGATGAGACTTCCTACTGAAGGGAGTGAGGTTGAAATCACACTTCCTGAAGTGTAGTTGGTGAAGAATGCATCAGATACGTCGTCGATTTGTTGATTCCAATTGTTACCATAGAGATCCTTTGCGATTTGCTCACTTTGGATAAAGCGGAGCTTACCACCTGGTTCTACTGCGTATACTTTTGGATCAGTGGTGATTTTTACAAGGCGTGTACCTGGGCGATAAGTGACATTGCCACCGATCGAGATTGCTGCGAGTTCTGAATCAGTGATTGTTTTCACTGATGAGAAGTTCGCGTACCAGGTCATGAACGTTTTTTGGTTAGGAAATACATAACGCTTTCCATCGGAACCGTAGTAGTATACGGCTGCACCAGAAGCCTTAATGAGATCACCTGTCATCAATGTTGCTGCGCTTGCAGGAACAATTGAGGCAAGGCCCATGGACCAGAGTACAGTGGTTGCCACTACAGCCGTGGTAAGCGCTTGCTTACCGGCTTTAATTACATTTGACATAAGTCAGTCCTTTCGTAGTTAATATTAGATTGACCAACCCCAGCGGCTCGCGACTCCCCCTCGCGGGGGAACGAACTCGACCTTTTCTGAAGCGGACTAGGCGGAGGTCCTGGATTGAGTTTCCTCTCTCCAGCTCTCCGCATAGATTTTAAACAATAGGGAGTTTTTATTTTTTCACCTCTGGTGAGGCGGGTGGAGCAGGGGGCGTAGTGGATTTTTCACTATCGTCTTGCTTTTCAGGAGGAGGTGTTTTTGTTTCGTCTTTTTTATCTGCCGTATCTTTTACATCAGCGTCATTTGGATCTGAACTCGTTAGGTCAGGAATCGTGACTTTGATCGCGTCAGCGCTTTCTTGCGCATCGACGACCAACTCATATGATTCATCCAAACTTGTCAGTGCAAGAGATAGGTCATTTTTTTCAAGGGATTTCTTTGCGGTCTGCAATTTCTCGGTTGCTTGTTTAGAGTCTTTTGTTGCTTTAGCTACCTGGTCCGTATCAACCCCTTTCGTCTCAGCCGCAATTTTCACTACTTGATTAACGTCTTTAACATTTTCTTCCGCCTGCTTGATGCGGTCTTGTATATTGTTCTTTATATCATCCGGCGCTTTACTACTGCCATTCTTCTCGATGACCACCGCAAGTGCTTTAGTGGTAGTCGTATTTGCCTGTGCAAGAGCTTCCTTTACTTTCGGTGCTGTATCTTGCTTTACTGGCTTAGAAAGAGTTTGTTTGGTTTTGGAAAGGGCTTCACTGACTCGAACTGCTTTCTGACTTACGGTATTGGCGACTTGTGCAACGCGTTGGGGATCCTGACTACCCTTTATATCGTCCAAATGCTGTCCTGCGCTGTTGAGAGTGGCGGTTACGTCGCTCACCAACGATTCTACTTTTTGCGCTTTTTCTTCATCACTGATTGGTTGTTTTGAAATGGCATCTAATTCTTCAAGGCGGGTTTCTACCAACTGCATCTGCAATTCTGCTTTTTGATCGGGTGAAGCAATCGCTACTTGAAAGTTTTCGCTCGTCTTCTTTACGCTATAGAGCGTGTCGCCGGGAAGGCTGTGACGCGCACCCAATGTGGCAACCGATCCTCCAAAGAGAAGTGTCAGTGCGGTCAGTGCCATAGCGGCAGGGTGAGCGACGACTGCGCCGAGTGTATATTGATAGGCGCCCGACATTACGGTACGCGTATACACGACAATTCCTGCGAACGCTCCTGGTCGTGATGTCCCCATGCCTTGAGACGCCACTTGAGAAAGCAACAGCTCCTTGCAAGAAGCTTGCCACTCACTGCGGGGAGTAATGCGTTGCAGTGTCTTTAATTGTTTAATAATCTTACGGCTCATAATATATGAAAAACTATGTGTGCGGTTTCAGTTTGCCTTTAAGGGCTTTGATACCCCGATGAAGCATAACCCGTACTGCCCCCGGCGATCGTTCAACGACTTTTGCGATCTCTTTGAGGGATAGGTCGTTGAGGTAATGAAGGATAATGATTTCACGATAGGTATCTTTGAGCTCGCGTAATGCTTTCTCAACCAATACCATCTCAGATTTCAAAACCATCTTTTCCTCCAGGGTGAGGTCAACACGATCAGCGATCACGATTTCATTTTCACTCTCGTCCAATGAATCGACGATCATCTTCCCCCTCTTTCGGTAAAAATCGACGACGACGTTACGCGCGATCTTATAGATCACCGCCTGCAGGTTGCCAATCGCCCGCGCTTCCTTTATATACTGCCACGTTTTTAAAAATGTTTCGGAAGTCAAATCTTCCGCATCACTGGCGGACGGAACCTTAAGATACACAAACCGATATACCTTTTGGACGTAATGATCGTACAAAGGAGCAAAACTTTCGGTATGTCCTCGCTTTATTTGATAAATGAGGATTTGTTCATTGAGGTACCCACGCATGTGAGTGATGCTATATTAGACGTACGTTCAAGCCAAAACGTTACAGTCGAATTAATACAATAGGGCTAAGCTACCATAAAACCCTTAGAAAGGGAAGGGTCAGACCCCATTAGAAAAAAGCCCCACTACAGGGCTTTCCTTTTATATATAGTCTTTTATGTCTTTTCACTCTTCTCTGTCTCCCCAAAAAAGTCTGAAACAATGACACCCAGCGCAGTTGTCACAGGAATTGCCAACAAAGCACCGACAATCCCTGCCAGTTTTGCCCCTATCAAGAGAGCAATGATACTGATGAGGGGGTTAAGCCCCACCGTATGTTGCATGACTTTGGGTACCAAAAGGTCATTTTCCAGCCTTTGAATCACTAAATAAAGGATTATCACCCATAACGCGAGCCACGGTGATTGGTTGAGAGCAATAAACGCTGCAGGGACCGCTCCCACAATAGGCCCAATAACTGGCACAAATTCAGTGAGACCGGCCACCATAGCCAAGGTAAGTGCGTAATCCACCCCCAAAATCGTCAATCCGACATAACTCAACACAAATATGATAAAGCTGAGAATCAATTGAGCTCGAAGCCATTTCCCAATCTGCTGTTGAATTCGGGTAATGAGGTGGTTAACATATTCCTCATAGCGCTTTGGCATAACAAAGGTGAGAGCCCTCTGGATCACGTGTTCCTGAGAAGTCATATAGAAGCTCAACACGATCACCACAGACAAAGCGACGACCCCACCGATAACATCAAAAATTTTCAAAAAGAGACCACTCGCAAAGGTCAATAACCCTGACTCCATCGCTGAGAGACCTCTCTTTATCTGTTCGATAAGATTGGCATCCAGTGCCTGGCTTTGAAAACCTCGGACAATAGCGAGTAAGCGTTCTGAATATACAGGGAAATTAAGAGCCAGCTGACTCACCTGATCAACTAAAGCCGGTATCAACAAAAACAACATGAGGCCGACAACTCCCAGTATAGCTAAATAGATGAGAAGGATACCTACCACGCGCGGCACTTTTCGACGCTCCATTGCATTGACTGAAGGCGAAAGTGCTGATGACACAATAAACGCAACAAACAACAATGCGAGGACGTCGCTGATGAGATACAGGAACCACAAGGCAGCCATAATCACCAATACCTTGATGAAGGTTTGCGTCGAGACGTTTATATTCATTATTGTTTCACGAGGTGATGCCATATCGTAGAGAAAGTATACCACGAAGCACCGGTTAGTGCCTACGGACTCACGTCCTCCGGCGTTGATTTCTTCACAAAAACATACTACCATATCCCGTATGCCCGTACTCGCTATCAACAAAAAAGCCCTTCACGAATATGAAATTCTTCACGAATATGAGGCTGGCATTGTGCTAAGCGGACCCGAGGTAAAGTCGCTGAGAGGAGGTCATGTCTCATTAAAAGGAAGTTTTGCGGTCTTTCACGGCAATGATTTGGAACTTCTCAATACCCACATTTCCCCTTATAAGCCTGCTGCGCAACAGCATTATTCCCCCACCCGGAGTCGAGCCCTACTTCTGAACCGTAAAGAACTGTCGCAATTACAAGGAAAACTTCAACAAAAAGGCTTGACATTGGTGCCTCTGCGCATATATACTAAAGGAATCAGGATTAAAGTATCCGTAGGTCTTGCTCGTGGAAGACAAAAACACGAAAAACGAGAGCTCATTAAAAACCGTGATATCAAGCGAACCATACAACACGCACTCAAACGCCCACGCTCATAAAGGCTTTCCGCCATTATGGGGATGCCGGGTCTCGAATATGCGAACAGTATAGGATGCGCACGTCGAGCAGGTGTATTAGACTCGTCAATCCTTGTACACAACTGATAAGTGCAAAAAACACTATCTCCGGCAATGCTCGCATGTTAGCCTCAAACTTCATGCCGAACTTTGCTACCGCTTCAGCGTAATACACGTAGAAGCCATCCGTCTTGTTGATGCCTGATGGACGAGCACGGGTGTCATTTTATCAGGATAGGATTATATGGATTGCATACCCTCTATAGTCCAAAACTTACGTATGCACGATTACGATCAAGGATGTCAATCTCCGTGTCGTAGTATGTACAAACGATCGACTACACGTGTAGACCGTACTATTTCTGTCGTATATCACGCGGGTTCAACTCCCGCCATCTCCACCAAACGCCCTACTGGGGCACTATTTACATACAATGAGAAAGACCTATCACCGGCGAAAACCGGATGCAAACGAGAAAAAATATCGTACCAATGAACAAATCACCGCACCTGAAGTGCGGGTTATTGACGATGAAGGCAATCATATCGGCTTGCTGACCATCGCAGAAGCCCTTGCAAAAGCAAAGGAATTCGAGTTTGACCTCGTAGAAATCGAACCAACCGCCAATCCCCCGGTCTGTAAAATCATCGATAGCGGCAAATTTCAATACGAACAGGAGAAGCAAAAACGCAAAGCAAAGGCAAAACAGAAGCAAACTGAGACCAAGGGTGTCCGCCTTTCCTTGCGTATTGGGGCTCATGATATCGAAGTCCGTATGCAACAAGCAAAGAAGTTTTTGGAACAAGGGAACGAGGTAAAAGTAGAAATGGTACTTCGTGGCCGTGAACGGGGACACACCGAACATGCCAAAGAAATCATCAAATCCTTCATCGCCGGACTGGACAAAGATCATGGGGTAGTCCTTACCTGGGATAACAAAATCCAAATCCAAGGAGGCCGTCTCCATGCCATTATTGGCCTTAAACGCGCCTAAATACTGCTCGTGCCAGAGATCTCATGCCCACAGCATTTGACAAGTAAGGCACTTTCAGGCATACTCATCTGTATATTTTTATGCCCAAACTCAAGACAAAACAGACCGTCGCCAAGCGTTTCCGTGTAACTAGCACAGGAAAGGTAATCCGCCGCCATGCTGGCCAGAACCATTTCAACGCCCGTGATACCGGCAAAGTTTCGCGAAACAAGCGCAGTGACGACACGATGTCTGTTGCATTTACCAAAACTATTAAAATTCTGAGCAATCAGCTGTAAACCTGTATGCCACGCGTAAAACGAGGAATGCTCCATCTTAAAAAGCGCCGATCATTGATGGCCGCCACAAAGGGCTACCGTTGGGGTCGAAAAAATCTCATCAAGCTGGCACGCCCTGCTATGCTTAAAGCTGGCGTCTACGCATACCGCGACCGCCGAAATAAAAAGCGTGTTATCCGCCGTCTCTGGCAGATCCAGATCAGCGCTGCTGCCAGGCTCCACGATTTGAGCTACAGCAAACTTATGGATCGCATCCACAAAAACAACGTAATGCTCGACCGCAAAATTCTCTCGACATTGGCAAAAGACTATCCCGCAGTGTTTACCAAGATTGTTGAGAAGGTAAAGTAAAAGCCCCATATATCATCTTTCGGAAAGTACCATTGACAAAATGGTACTTTTTTGCTATAGTGCGACTTGTAATTACATTTTTAGTTAAAAAAGGAGTGCTTAATGAATTCAGCAACCATTGGTCAACAGACCAGAATTCAAGAATTTTTAGAGAATATTGCAAGAACAGGTATTGAAGTTACAACCGCACCTACAAAAATTGGCCCTTATTTGGACAATTTTCAAGGTATAGGTCCTGCACCGACATTTGAATGTGAAGGTGAAACAGTAACACTGACCGTACGTACCGTCTGTAAGCATGAAGATCCTGAACTTCATATTTATTGGATCTTCGGAAAAGACCAATCAGAAAAGGAGAGAGCTCTTTGGCTCAAGGAAGAAAATAAATATGGTGACGCAAAAGTTACCTATTGTAGAATGAAAACAAATGAAGGACTGATAGACGCTCTTGCAAGGATGACACTTCATCATCCGGAACATGATGACCAGTTTAAAAAGTTAAATAAAAAATTAAAGGAATAAAAACCTTAACTCCCCCTTTGGTAGCAACCAGAGGGGTGAATTTTTTTAGGAAAAATTTATTACATCGCCACCCGATCTTCTATCCCTTTATCTGCCGCCATATCCATCAATACCTCTTGCTGTTCCGCACTTAGGTTCCTAAAAAAACCGGCCTCTTTAAACGCTTCCTTTGTACTAAACCCCGAAGTACTCGCATCATAACTCCTTTTAACACTGTCAATCACCTTCAAAGCGATGTCTCGCTGTGTTTCGGTGGTAAACAATTTTTGAAACTTCTCGTCGTGTTCCGATTCTGCATCACTTATTTCTATAGTAATATCAGGCTCAACTTCAATATTGAGAGGTGGTTCCTCGTCATCAACAGTAATATCGATGTGCTCTGGTTTCTTTGGCTCTTCCGGCTCGTCATCCAGGGTGATCTCAATGTGTGGTAATCGTTCAAAGCCAGCCATAACTCTGTTGGTTAATTATTATCTCCTACTTCGATACTGCTTGCGTCTCAGCTAAAATCTTTTGTGCCCACTCCTCGGATAATAACTCTCGGCTGTGGTTTTCCATGAATGCCTTAAAGAAGACGACACCAGGGTTGGACATATCGTTTGGATTCTTAGCGTGACGTAATGCGGCGATATAATCATCAAGACGCTTTTCCATATTACCCGACAAGTACCCTACTTTATTTCCATAGTACTCATGAAATAGCGTTTCAGATCCTTTTTGTCGAAGAAGCCCATATAACCCATCTTTATCAGACGTACCCCAATGATGAGAAATCACGTTCTCATAAATAGGTGCATAGAGCGTGTCAGGTTGAACATCTACCTGATACCCCAAAGCATGGCCTGAGTCGCCCGCAAAATACATATTTGTTGGGGCTCCATGATCGACATTAAAATACAACACATCACCACCATGGATCTTTAATTCCCCCGCGCCCGTACCAAAAAAGGTCTCAGCCTTACTTATTAGGTCTTTATTATCATCAACTAGTTTCGGAGCGTACTTGTGAATATACTCCCCAAGAGAAAGCTCTCCAAGATCATGTGGCACTCTCAATTCATGAATCCCTGAATTTTCTAAAATAGAAGGGTTTCTATCAATTAATTTCAAAACATTTTCAGCATCCGTACCCAATTCAGTTCCTTTCCATGAAGCTATGTTGCGCAATTCTGATAATTCTTTCGCTGAAGCAAGAGTGTGTTTCGTATTTATTTCACCCCTTATATTCTCAAGCCGTTCCTGCCAATTGACTGCGTATTTTGCATACTCTGCTTGTGTGTGACCTATTTTTTCAAGCACTGCAGTAGGCTGGTCTGTAACCCATGCTTCCCTTGCAACATCAGCAATCTTACCGACACCATAATGCGCTGCCGCACCGGCACCGAGCGCAAAAGCCGTACCCCATCCAGCCGCTTTCAATCGATCCCATTTAAATTCTTTAAGCTTTTTATCTGCACTCTCTTCCAAAGTCTTTTTATAATCAAGAATTGCTTGAGTTCTAGGGTCCAGTTCTGCGCTTTCCCCTTCACTCTCTTCTTCATTGAGTACAATCTGAGGAGTAGTCTCAACAGGTGCCTGTATCACCTCGTCGCCAGCTTTAGGTGCCTCAGCTTGAGGTACAAATGATTCTTTTTTTAACTCCAACAACCTAAGAAAGATTTCTTCGTACGCGGGTGGCATATCGAGAGCCATCGTCTCTTTTGTTTTAAATCCTTGCGTTATCATCGCTGCCTGCATATCTGAAAGACACCGCTCTGCCTGACCGACATCGGTAATCCCTTGAATTGTGTCGCGCATTTCCTTTGTTAATTGTGTTTCTTTAAATGGATCAACACCGAGAAGGCGAACAACACTACTCGATTCAAATTTCTTTCCTCCCGCACGCTCACCCGCCAATGTAGCTGTTGACCAGCTTGCTAAACCTCTATAGGCAGCAAACGAACCCCATCCACCGGCGGCGGCACCCGCCGCAGCACCAGCGATACCACCTACACCGGCCATCAGAAGTGCTCTCACACTTGCTTGGCGTGCAAGGAAACGAAGCGCCCATTCTTTCTTATTTTTTGGTTCTCCCTGAAAACTCCCTTTGCCCTTAAAGTAATTCTCAAGGTTCATATCACCCAACGCTTTCCAGCCGGCCGCTAGTCTTCCCCATTTTCCTTCCTTGTCCGCACGAACGTCGATTTCTTGGCTCTGTTCATTCATCATGTTTACTAATTCAACACTCAAATAGGCTGCTCGTTGAGTCTCAAAGTCTGTCTTCGCTTTCTCAAATATTCCCTGTGCTTTCAACAATTCCTCCTCTATCTCTGCTCGCTTTGTTTGTTTGGCCGCATTGTCAAAAAGCCCAAGAAAACGTTTCGCTTTTTGCAACTCGTCAGATTGTTCTTTAACTTTAGAAAAGTTTGCCTGTGCATCACGATATTTATTCTTTGCAAGAAAATAGGCATCTTTAAGAGCAGATTCTGGCGTTCTTTCTCCTACAACCTCACCTGTACCCTCTGGTTGTCCCCCGGGTGTTTCTGGATTTGTACTTGGTGGCGTCCCTTCGTTATTATTGGTGTTCGCTAGCTCTTGCGTTGCATCTTGTTTTACGACAGATCCATCTACCGGAGTAACGTCAGCGCTTTTCACCACAGGTTCACCTGTTTTCACTGGCTCTGCCGTCACGACACTGGTCGTTTTTTCAACCTTTGCCGGCTCGACAAGTTGAGGTCTCCGAGCATCTGTTGCCATTTTACTCTTACTTAATGGCTGCGGTGATGTTCCTCTCCTACCACTTTTACTGATGGAATACACAATAACATTACCGTTCTCATCAATGCTGTCGATAACGAAACTCGCATAAATCATCTTAGGGGTCCTAGATGTCGGAAACTCAATTATGTCTCCTTTTTTCCAAACAGGCTCACCTTTTTCTGGTTCTGGGGTATTCACCTGCTCTGGTTTTGGTATATCAATAACCTTATTGGGATCACCTGTCACGTCTAAGATCGCATTATTTTGATTCCCTACGCCGTCTCTTGCTTCTGTAAGCGCCTGACTAAAAACTGTTTTCTCCTTATTACTCAATTTTTGAAATGAATCAAATGAATCGAGATATTTATCTACGTCAAAAGCAACCGCCTCTGGATGTCTTTTCGACTGTTCATATAGAAGTCTCAAAGAAGGAAGAACCTCTGCTAATACCGCTTGTACATTTCCACCCACCAAGTCTTTAATACCTTCTTGTTTCAATTGTTGAGTTAATTCATTCTTAAAATCCTCTGTAGCAATATCACTATTGTAGGATGCATTGGCCACGAGAAAATCATTTACATTAAAAAATTTATTTTCCGCGACGGCTTCCTGATAGGCCTTCTTTGAGAGAGTAAGAAGATTCTTCATTAATTCTCCTTGCCCGGGGATAAAGTCTTTTCCTTGATCTAAAATAGGTTCTTTGGGGACATTTTTGGCGTCAGTATCCCGTGTTTGTAGTTTTTCCTTTTCTAGTATTTCCGATACAGCCTTTTTTATACCCATAACCTCTGGAATTTGATCCAGTGCCGAAACATTATTTCGAGCGGCCTCAATCGCGCTTTTGAGATCTGAAGAACTTACATTATCGACATTTTTAATGTCTGTCCTTTCCATTTCGTCGATAATGTTCAAAAGGTCGCCAGTCGTTCTTGCACCATTAAACGCTTCTTCGAATAGTATCTTTTTCTCATCTTCCGTACCGTATTTTTTTATCAACTCACGATGAACAATGTAATCCTGAAACACACCTTTCTCTTTCCCCAACCATTTTTTAGTTCCTTCGCTTATTTGTACATTGTTGCGAATCCCTTTTTCGTTTCCTGTTGCAATAAAATCAAGATTCTCAACGATATTGGCTCGAAGATCTTTAGTTAGATCCTTAGTGTCAAGATAGTTGGGGATGTCATATTCATAACCCCCGACTTTTGCCTTCACACGGCACCTTATAACCACATCCTTTTTAATCTCACCTGCTTCGGCAGCTTGTTTAAGATTATCTACCACCTCCTGGTCAATCGCAAGCGAAAAACCGCCCCTTTTATTGAGCTCTTGGGTAAATTGATTAGATATATTTTCCGCTTCCCCTATTTCATTTTTAGAGTTCTTTTTGAGCGCTTCCGGTAGATTAAGTCCAAGACTGTCTGCATTTACGTCTACATCTTTCAATATCACGTTGCCGTCTTTTTCTATTTTTTTCTTTTTTGTCTTATGAAGATAGTAGTCACCACTTTTTTCATCTTGGTCAAACTTATACTTGAAGAAAGTGTTTTGTTCCTCTTGCTGTTCATTTTTTGGTGTGGCCTCCTTATCTACCTTTTTAGACCGCTCAATACCAAGCTTTTCTGCAATACGATTCTTCATATCGTCATCCAATTCATCGCTATCTTCTACACTCATATCAAAAATATACTTGTGCGGGTTCGCTTCTCCTGTAGGGGCTAAAGAAAGAGCGTCATTTACCTCTTGAACGCGCGTTTCAATCTCCGCTTCTCTCTCACGGGAAATTTGTTCTGGGGTTTTTGGTGCTTCTGACATACCGATGTTGATAAAGTCATTATAATTGATAATTATACCTTATTTTATAAAGTTTCCTAAATTTCCTTATAATTATAGGCCATCCAAATTTAGTCCAGTAAACACTTGACAAAATATGACAAATGTGCTATACTTTTATATAGAAAATCAGATTATTATAAAGAAAAGGAGGCCTAACCATGGCTAAAGTTACAAAAAAAATCATTGAAACCTTTACAATTGAAGATTTACTTTTTGGGAATCCCTTTCCAAAACGTAAAGATTACAGAGAAGGATTCCAAAAAGAATCCGGAGAATACAAAATCCATCCAGTGGAGAGGTTCTTGCCAAATATCGGTGTCCCCTATCAATGTATCGTTAAGGTGGTCGAATATCCTAACGGTAAAAAGATTGGTCATGCTGAATTAGGGCCTGACGCAATTGTTAACAAGGATAACATTCGTGACAGTATTCCACCTGTAACCGTTACATTTGAGCAAGGAAAACACACACTGTTTGCGTATCACCCTGAAACAGGAAAGGCAATTACACCATTCCCTCGCTGGAAGTACTTTTTCAACTCCGAACCTAAAATCGGTCAAACCTACACATTAGACTTGATAGATGAAGGGAACAAGTACTACGGAATTCCTACCATGGCAGGCATCCAGGTAAGTGCGACCGGAACAGCACTTGCGATTAAGGCTGAGCTTAGTAGAAATTTAATGTTATATGACCTTGAACATGTTATAGATGCCGACGGAACATACCAACATTTTAAAAACATCCTACATTTAGAGGATGACTTTACAGCCGAGATCGTTAAACAATCGTTCAATAAACTGTCGAAAAATTGTAACCCCAACAATTTGAAGACATCAGCCACCATGAGAGCTTTTATGGAAAGAAAAGCTCCCGTACTGCAACTGGCCAGAGCAATGGCTTACACACGTTTAGGTATTGAAAATGATGGCATAAACGTTCTTGTTTCCCATTTTGGCAGCACAACTGAAATCATTCAGACGATTCTTAATGGCGAAATCCATAAAGAACCTGACAATACCGAAACAGAACAAACAACACCAGTCTTAAAAAAAAAGACCACCTTAAATGATAGGCAAGTCAAAGTCCAACAGATCGCTGATGAAATCCGCAAAAATGCAGCATCATTAAAGAACGTAGAAAATCCTTTAAAAACTGCTTTTGACACATGGATAGCTCAGTCTTCTGAAGATCATGACGCTTTTCTTTATAGACAAGTCGCTAAAGAATTAGGTGACGTCAAGTATTACGAACACAAAATACCCGTCATCGCCTAAACGTCCCTATGGACGCTAATGTACATAATCTTACATTAACGTCCTGGGGATTGTTTTTTTACCAAAAAAATAGGGGTGTCCTTTGGATCCCCTATTCCTTCGCCTTCTCTATCGCATCCTTATGATGTCTATGATAAAAGTCTCGGAAAAACACCTCCGCCTCTTCACGAGAATCATGATCTTTGGCAACCAATCCTTCCAGTCGGTGGCGTAATGCTACGCGCCCCGCCTCAGGAAGCAAATCGATCTTCTTTTCATAATAATTCAAAAATATATCAGTGAAATCTTTGATGTAATCCATGAACATTTCCTCGCCTCCATCATGGACCATTTTCCAGAGAACATACTCCGGAGTTCCTTCGACAAAGCCTTCAAACTCGTCAATTTCCAAAAATCCCGCTTCCTTTCCCGATGTATTGGCATACCATATCTGCCCGTTTGCATCCACATATACCCTATCGCCCGCATTGCCCAACCGTAACCACTGACGGGGATTTTCAGGTACGACCGTAAAGCCCATCTGCTCATACACCTGACGGAGCGTCATATATACTTTCTGTTCCCCTTCTCCTTGATCAGGGAACAGATCACCATGTGCCCAGACAATACGGCGCAATGCACCAAGCAACGTCTCTGCACGTTGAAGCTCAATATATACCATGCCCGCTTTTTCTATTCCTCCCTTATCATGCCAGTAATTCCACATATGAAGCGCGCGTTCCCCCATTGCCGTTCCTTGCCAACGACTCAAGGCAAAGACGCGTGATAATTCATGCAAGTTCTCGGGAGAAGGTTGATGACTTATATCCTCCAAAAACTTCATGCCGTCAAGTTTGACTGAGGCATATTCTTTCAATGTCTTTCCTTGGCGGAGCAAACTTTCCACCAGTGCAATGGACGCTTTCTCTCTTCCGAGGCCGTGTGCCACACTAATAGTTCCTTCAGGATTGGTTACCACGCTCACATATTTTTCATACAGTTGGGTATACAAATCGCAATATGTCGTGTGATGGCGTTCCATCGAAAGTACCTCCCCTCTTAATCGGGCGTGAAACTCAAGCATGGTCACCATATCGCGCATATGAGAAAGATCCACCATCTCATCAAGAGTACGGCGTTGAGAAAACGACATTTCCGGCACTCGACACGCTTCTATACCAAAACTTCCTCTCAATCCCTCCCGCAACACACTCAAGTCAGCACTGGCAGCAGCAGCGATACGCACCGCCTGATTAGGATCCCTATCAGTCGCGACACCCAACGGCGCACCCAACAATCCGGCAATCGTGGATCCTTCCAATGTAACCATATTCAACAACGTCCGAAATTCGAGTTGCATATCGAGGTTATCCGTCCCATGTCGCAACCATTCTTCGTATTTCTCATATCGTTCTTCCGAAATCAAATGCCCAATGCGTGTTTGTGAAAACATTGCCTGGCCTTGAAATACCCAAAATGAAAGCGACAAAAATTTCCGTTGAATCACCACATCGAGATGGATCGCTCCCAACATCGTAGCGATCTGACGTGTCACGACAAATACCGCGTACTCAAGACGTGCCTTATCGTATCGTTCTTTTGTTTCACGATATAGTTTTACCTGTTTGACGAAATCATCATGTTGGAACTCTTTACGAAATGATCCAAAAATACCTTCAAATGGTTTTAATACCTTGGCTGCGGCAACAAACGCTTTTTTTGCTTCAATATATTCCGAAGGAGTAGCGGAACGAGTAGCATCATCGATCACCATTGGCAACGCAGGGCGAGAAACAACCGATATTCGTGGCCGTGTACGGGGTACTTTCACTACCTCCTGAGGTTTGACTTCGGCAACAGGAGGAAGGATAACAGGGGCAGGTGTCGCTTTTTCAACTACTTCCAGTGTCACCGCCTCTAATACCGTTGGTTCGGGTTCTTTGACTGGCACTAATCCTTGTCCGCCTTCTATAGTCAATACGGGTGTATGAGGAACTTCCAAAAGCAGTGGTTTCTCTTCCTCTTTGGGTGTTTCGACGGGGGCGGCAACAACAACAAGGGCAATCTCTGTTTCTGGTTCTGACGAGACAAGTACCTCTTCGATGACCTTCTTCGCACCATTATGCCCATGCATCGCAACCTTTTGCGCCCTCGCTTCTTCTTTCTGTTCTTCATCACTGCCGAATTTCTTCACTAACTCATGGGATATGACATCATCAAGAAATTGATCTCTCACCACCTCTCTCCATTTTTTATATGCCTTATTGCTAAAATTCTGATGCGCTACGGCCATTTGGAAACTCTCTTTCTCCTCTGGACTTTCAAAGGCTTGAACCGACACGTCCACCCGGGAAGGATGAATATACAACTCAGTGGTAGGTGCTCCGTCAATCGAGTACGAAAAATACACATGATCGGGTGCTTCTTTTTGTAGGTGAAGCTTATAATTATCTCTCTGTCCCAAATCATGTCGAATGCGCTCTGCATATCCTAATACCTCGTCACGAAAATCAGCATCAGAAAATTTTTCCTCCAACGAAGCGGGGATTTTTATATGTGTCTCTGTCGTCTGAGCGGTATGTTCCAAACCACGCTGTTCTTCGAAATCTTGAAATATACAAAACGCGTTGGCGTCTTTATTCAAGGAATAGCCTAGAAAATGTTTTGTCGTTATAACACTGCCGGAAGCCATTTGTGGAGCAACGCCTGTCTTTGAAGGGCGGCCACGGCGGCGTTTGAGAGCAATGTCACTTCCGATAGGGGCGGAAAGTGTTGATGTTGATGGCATGGGACAAGCAAATCAAAAAACTATGGGGCGATCTCTTGGGCTTTTTCTATAAGATCTCTTTTTACTGCGATAAGTTCCTGTTTATATATATCATCCAACGAAGAAACAGCATTTCGTAAATACGTTCCTACTTCTTCACCTTGTACACCGTCTTTCTCAATCAACGTATTGAGTTCATCGCGCTGTCCGTCATTGAGCATTTCGATAATTCGCGCCATCGCCCGCTTTTGTACCAGTGTCGCCGCATCGTTGAGTAGTTGTAATTTTTGATCATCTGACAACGACTCTAAACCAAGTGCGACAACGAGGTTTACGTTAAGAATTTCTTGGTCAGTCATACGTAGAAGAAGAATGAATATATCCAAAGTATATCAGTACCTAAAAAAAATACCAACATTCTTTTGGATAAAAGAATTGGACCACCCGATGACATCTCTCGTTCACGTCTCCAAACTGTTGACGCCGAGAACTTTTTGATGTATAGTTCCCGCATATCGCATCATCGAAAATGATGCCCACTCACCCTATGAATATCACTGAACTCGCGCGAAAATTAAGAACGACCACCAATGAACTGAGGGAAGCTCTCCCCCAGATGGGTTTTGACATTGGACTTCGCGCTATCAAAGTCGACGATGTCATTGCTCGCAAAATCATGCACACATGGCCAGCGTTCAACATGGCTCGTCTCAAGAAAAAAGAAAAAGAGTCTGACGAGGCAGCGATTATTGAAAACATCGCCACAAAAAAAGAGATCACCATAGCCACCACCGTCACGGTTCGTGATTTTGCCCAATTACTTGATATCCCCGTCACCAAGCTTCTTGTCGTGCTCATGAACAATGGTATCCTCACCGCCCTCAATGAGAAAATCGATTACGAGACAGCCTCCATCATTGCCGAAGATCTTGGGTATACTCCCCTTCGACTTAACGAGGAAGAGTCAGTGATGTCGGCCGGTATGACCGACCTTGTGCGTGATACGCTCGTTACTGAAAAAGAACACTTGCTCCCCCGTCCCCCTATCGTAGTGGTCATGGGTCACGTTGATCATGGAAAAACAAAACTTCTTGATGCGATCCGCTCGACAGACGTCATGAGTGGTGAATCAGGAGGAATCACGCAGCACATCGGTGCCTATCAAATTTACAAAAAGTTCAAAGGTGGCAAAGAGAAACGCGCCATAACTTTTATCGACACCCCTGGACACGAAGCCTTCACCACTATGCGTTCCCGTGGTGCAAAAATTGCCGATATCGCCATTCTCGTTGTCGCGGCTGATGACGGAGTAAAACTCCAAACCATCGAAGCGATCAAAATCATTAAAGCAGCAGGACTCCCTTTCGTTGTCGCCATTAACAAAATTGACAAACCCGATGCTAACTTGGACAAGGCAAAGCGTGAATTATCTGATAATGGACTTATCCCTGAAGACTGGGGCGGCAACACTATGTGCGTTGGTGTCTCGGCAATAACAAAAGAAGGAATTGATGATCTTCTTGAACACGTCCTCCTTATCGCAGAACTTGAAAAAGACAATATTGTTGCCAATCCTTCCGGTGACGCCCTTGCGGTAGTCATTGAATCCAACGTCGACCGACATACGGGGCCCGTCGCAACTCTTCTTATACAAAACGGCACCCTGCATACCCAGGACTATTTAGTCATTGACGATGCTTTTTATGGCAGAGTCCGCGCTATGAAGTCCTATTCAGGCAAAGAAATTACTTCAGCTCTCCCGTCCGATCCCGTCCAAATCATCGGCATGAAAGCAGCACCGATCATCGGATACGTCGTGCAGAGCTACAAAGAACTTCCTAAGCATATTGATAAAAAACTCAAACTAACGTCCTCAGCAGCGGTAGTTGTCACCCCAAAGAAGTCAAAGGCAAAAGACGACATGCCGAGTGTCAATATCATTCTCAAGGCAGACACGTTGGGATCTTTGGAAGCAATCGCCAACTCGTTGCTCAAAATTGATCACCCTGAGGTCAGAATCAATATAACCGTCAAAGATATCGGTAATATAACGTCGTCTGATGTTCTCAATGCTGAGGCAACCGGTAGCTATATCGCGGGATTTCATGTGAGTGCCCACCCTTCAGCCCACGCGATAGCCACAGAAAAAAATGTTGAAATCAAATACTACAAGGTTATTTATGAGCTATTAGACGAAGTAAAAGCTCGCATTGAGAAGCTCCTTGCCCCGTTGGTCACACGTGTCGATGTCGGCGATATCAAAATACTGGCAGTATTTCGTACCGATCCCCGCTCTATGATTGTGGGAGGTGCTATCACGGAAGGTACCTTTACCCCTGGAGTTAAGGTGATTGTATTACGTGACGGCCAGGAAGTCGGCACCGGCAGCATCACTGGCTTGCAACTCGGGAAACAGGATGCAACCAAAGCTATTTCCGGACAAGAGTGCGGTATCAAATATCAAGGAGACCCGGTTATCCAAATCGATGATATCCTCCATGGTTACAAAGAAGAACGCTCGGTACGAAAACTGGAAGATTAACGTATGGAAAAACGCATTTCCAAAATCAATGAACTCATTCGATCAGAACTTTCTGGGATTATCGCTCGTACGGTCGAATTTCGTCTGGGTACACTAGTGACTATCACCTCCGTTGAATGCGATCCCGAAGCAAAAGAAGCAATGGTGCACATCACTGTATTTCCGTCTGATCGCGAACAAGAAGTCATCACCCTTCTCAAAAAACTCTCCGGCCCCCTCCAGCATACCCTCAACCGCAAACTTTCCATGCGCTATGTCCCCCAACTTTCCTACCGCATCGACCAAGAACAAGTCGAAGGCTATGCAGTTGAAGCGCTTTTAGATAGTATTAAAGAGAATTAATACCATTACCCTATGAAGAACTATCACATGATCCCCACCGTGATTGAAAAATCATCAATGGGCGAACGCGCGTATGATATCTATTCCCGCCTTTTGAAAGAGCGCATCATCTTTCTTGGCGATGCGATCGATGACGATGTTGCCAATACCGTCATTGCTCAGCTGATTTTCCTCGAGAGCGAAGATAAAGAAAAAGACATCAAACTCTATATCAACTCTCCCGGAGGTTCCGTGAGTGCCGGTTTGGCAATCTACGACACCATGCAATTCATCAAACCGGATGTTTCAACGATCTGTATTGGTATGGCCGCATCTATGGGTGCCGTACTTCTTGCAGCCGGCGCGAAGAAAAAACGCTATGTTCTCCCTAACGCCGAAGTTATGATCCACCAAGTTATGGGCGGTGCCGAAGGACAAGCAACGGATATCAAAATCAAAGCAGAACACATCCTTCGCATTAAAGACAAATTAAACGGCATCCTTTCAAAACACACCGGGCAACCCGTCAAAAAAATCGACACCGACACCGACCGCGACAACTTCATGAGCGCCGAAGAGGCAGTGAAATATGGATTGGTGGATAAGATTATACAGTAAACGCTGTTTCATTTTCTACTCAAAAAACTGCTCTCAAAAGCAGTTTTTTGTTTATGTACAAACGTTTTTCAACCATGTATGCTTGACAAAAAGAGTAAAATATGCTATTTTCTTGATTAGAGAGTGACTAAACGTTACTTGAAATTATAAAAAACAAAGGAGAATTGGAATGGAACTGAGAATAGTTGACATCACTTTTGAAAGCATGGTGAAAGCGGTTCAAAAGCACATAGGTAATAAAATCATTGGCACTGATTTACACCCTAGGGCCCTTGAATACTTAGAGGTGTTCAAAAACAACCCCAATGGGGACCTTAGTATTGAATTAGAAGATTGGCTTTTTGGAACAGAAGAAGGCGCAAGCTTTAGATCGGCTATAATCTACAAACCAGAGACAATTTTTGAAATAGCTGCGCCTGAACGTTTCCCCACACCCGAGGACGTTATTGCTTTCATCGGAACAATAACCAAAGGAAAGGAGTGTAAAGAAAACAAAGACCGGAGAGGAAAAGATGACAAAGGTGTTATTTATTTCATGGAATTCCAAGTCTCCGGCGAAAGTAAAGGAGAAATGGATGAATATGAATACGTGAAAAAAGGGACCACTCCAAATGGTAAGATATACTCTAAAACAGAAATTTCGGTAGCTTACTACATTGATGGTGAACCTAGGGGTGGTCAAAACGTAGCAAAGTATGTTGATGGTTCATGGGAGATATATCCAGATGCCGACATAGCGTACTGGAAAAACTACGCTTTAAACGACCTTCGGAAGTCATTCCCTGTTGAAAAATTCGATACCATACGAAAATTAGATCCTGCCAGCAAAGACTTTAGTGACATTACCGCACAGGCCAAGCTATTCGGTATTCCTACTATAACCTCGGAAGAAGACCTTATGGCGTTGAAAACAATCATGTATCCAAACGAAGTATAACTACTCCAAAAAAAATAAATAGGGCATTAAAACAATGCTCTATTTTATTTACACAATATAAAGATCAAAAAACACCAATGATACACATCAAACAACCTCACCTTGCGTAAAACCCACTACTATGCTAGGCTGAGAGGAGTAAAAATATTAAATTTTGTGTGTCAAAACGAGCGTAAATAGGTGCAAATGATGCGTTCATGTAACGATTTTCTCAACTATGACTCTTTATTCATCTCATGTAATTAATAGTTTTGAACAGGTCCCCCCACGATAATTCTCGTCTGCGGGGTCGTTTCGTGTACCCACATATCTCTAGAATAGCACTTTACATACGCTCCTTTGTACCACGTACAGGAGTATATGATCACCACAATTATTATAGGCCTTGTGGCATTGGCAGCAGGCATTGGCATCGGGTATATATACCGTCACCAAATGGCCCTCAACCGTGTTAACAGTGCCGAGACCAAAGCGGAGCAAATCATTAGTGAAACAAAAGTACAACAGAGAGATCTCTTGATCCAGGCAAAAGATAAAGCCATGGCGATCATCGAGGAAGCAAAGAAAGAAGAAGTTGAGCGCCGAAAAGAACTTGGAGCTAGTCAATCACGAATCGAACGTCGTGAGGCTCTTTTTGATCAAAAATTAATTGAGCTCCAAGACCGACACCAGAAGATCCAGGAAAAAGCTGCCGCCGTTGAAGCCCTCAGAGGTGAAATTGAGCAAGTAAAACAAAGCCACATCACAACGCTTGAAAAGATTGCCCAGATGGACCGCAACAGTGCAAAGACCATGCTCCTTGATCAAGTCGAGAAAGAAGCGCAAGAAGACATGATTGCACGTGTCAAAAAGGTTGAAAGACTAGGCATAGAGGAGATGGGTCAAAAAGCAAAGAGTATCCTCGGTGATGCCATCCAGCGATATGCCCAAAGCGTCGTCTCAGAAACCACCACCTCGGTTGTTCATATCCCCAACGATGAAATGAAGGGACGTATTATTGGCAAAGAGGGACGCAACATCAAAGCGATAGAAAATCTTACCGGCGTCGAAATCCTTATCGATGATACCCCTAATGCAATCACCGTATCGGGTTTTTCCCCTATCCGCCGAAACATCGCACGTATTGCCATTGAAAAGTTAATCAAAGACGGGCGTATCCATCCCGGACGTATTGAAGAAACCGTTGAAGAAGCAAAACAGGAATTAGCCTTGGATATTAAGAAAGCGGGCGAAGACGCTATATTTGAATTGGGGGTAACCGGTGTCGATCCTCGTCTTGTTCAAATTCTCGGCCGTCTCAAATACCGCACCAGTTTTGGACAGAATGCATTAGTACACTCAATCGAGGTAGGCCATCTATCAGGATTTTTAGCAGAAAGTATCGGTGCTGACCCTATCATCGCCCGAAAAGGTGGACTCCTTCATGATATTGGAAAGTCGGTAGACCATGAAGTCCAAGGTACCCATCCTCAAATCGGCTATGACATTATGAAGAAATTTGGCCTTCCTGAAGAAGTTGCCTACATGTCGATTGCCCATCATGAAGATAATCCTCATTCACTTGAAGGAATTGTCGTCAAAGTTGCTGACGCACTTTCTGCAAGCCGACCTGGTGCCCGCAAGGACACCGCCGAACGTTATGTACAGCGTGTGACAGAACTTGAAAACGTTGCCAATAGTTTTGAAGGTATTGATCGCGCTTACGCTATTTCTGCCGGACGCGAAATCCGTGTATTTGCCCACCCCGACCATATCGATGATATCGGTGCCCTTAAACTCGCTAAAAACATTGCTAAGCGCATCGAGGATGACTTGCAATACCCTGGTGAAATCAAAGTCACCTTGATTCGAGAAAAACGATTCGTTGAGTACGCACGCTAAACTATTATGAACATTCTTTTTATTGGTGATATTGTCGGAAAGATCGGACGGAAAGCAGTGGTCAATCTGCTTCCAGAGCTGCGTAAAGAACACAGTGTTGACTTTGTAATCGCAAATGTAGAAAACCTTGCTCACGGCAAAGGAGTCACTCATTCAACCCTTGCGGAAATCATGTCAGCTGGCGTCGATTTTGGCACATCAGGCAATCACATCTGGAACAAAAGTGAGGGACTCGAAATTTTAGCAAAGCCCGACTCCCCTATCATCCGTCCGGGAAATTACCCCCCAGGTTGGCCTGGTGTTGGAGAAAAAGTCCTTACTATTGGCACAAAATCGATACTTGTGATAAACTTGTTAGGAAGGATGTTCATGAAGGTCAGCACAGACTGCCCCTTCAGAGCATTAGACTCGATCCTTACAAGGCATCACGAGAAACAATTTGCAGCCATAATCGTGGATTTCCATGCGGAAACCACATCAGAAAAACAGGCGTTCGGTCTATATAGCGACGGACGCGTAAGCGCGGTATTGGGTACTCATACTCACGTCCCTACTGCCGACGAGCGCATCCTTCCAAAAGGTACTGCATATATAACCGACGTTGGATTTGTTGGTGCAACACATTCGGTGTTAGGATTTAGCCCCGAAACCGGGATCCAAACTCACCTTTTGCAAACACCCCCCAAGCCTGTCATTCCTGAATCAGGTACAGCAAATTTCTGTGCTGTTTTGATCACGGTAGATGAAAATACCGGGAACGCAACACATTTTTCTCGTATTTATAAGGAAGTTGAGATTTAATTTGTTATTAATTTTTTAAGGAAACGTGTATGGCAAAACTCAAAAAGTCAGAACTGGTAGACATGCTCGCCACTAAGGTAGACGCATCAAAGAAGCAAGCAGAGGATATGATCGAAGCTTTGCTTGAGATCATCACCAGCTCATTGCAGAATGGTGATGAAGTTACCTTCACTGGCTTTGGTTCATTCATGGCCAAGATGCGAAAAGGACGCGTCGGCATCAACCCAAAGAACCCCACCGAAAAGATCAATATCCCTGCAAGCATCGTTCCTCGTTTCAAAGCAGGAAAAGGCCTCAAAGATGCACTTCAGGAAAAGAAGAAATAATTGTTTCCCAGCCACTAAAAATACCCCTTTCGGGGTATTTTTGTTTTCCACAGGTTATCTTTATTTTCTCTACTTTCCTTTGATACTTAACAACTCAACCTCAAAGAAGAGATCGGAACCAGCGGGAATACTGCCTCTCTCGACCATGCCGTATGCCATTCGTGCAGGAATAGACAATGAACGCTTTCCGCCCACCTTCATACCTTCAAACCCTTTGTCCCACCCTTCGATCACCATACCGGCACCAAGCTGGAATTCAAACGGTTGTTTACGCACATATGAACTATCAAATACAACACCGTTAGCAAGTTTTCCACTGTAGTGGACTGTCAATATATCTCCCTTTACCGCTGTAGCTCCCGTACCCACGACCGTATCATTGATCTCAAGATCCGTAAGTGGTTTTTTAACTGTTGCCTCAGAAGAAACTACTGATTCAGGAGTTGTGTTCATATTTTCATTAGGGTTTTGAGAATTAGGATTGGGGGTAGTAATGATATTTGATTGAGTGTCTGGTTTCTTTGGAGAAGACGTATACACAAACACGATTGCACCCACCACAACAACAATCGCAAGAACGGGAATTAAGATTTTTTTATTCATAAAAATATGTATTAATTACAGTATGAAACTAGTATATCAGATTCTTCTAACATCCCCAACTATTTGCTTTCAACTTATTATAATTCCCTTCAACCCGAGGGGCATAAACCCGAGTTTCCTTATACCCGGTGTTAACCTCGCATTCCCACAACGTCGTCCCAGAACAAGACGAACTGAGTCTATTTGCACCTGGCCCGCCATTATATGCTGCTGCTAAATACTTAATCTGTGTCATATCACATCCAGATTGTGAATTAGTCGACCCACCATTGCAACCACCCGTTTTCAAGTCGCTCAAGTAAGCAGCAGCAGTGCGTGCATTGGTAAGTGGGTCAAAACTACTGCCCCCCGTAATATTATGACGGGACCTCACATCCGCCGCAGTGGCGGGCATAAGTTGAATAAGCCCCTGTGCCCCAACGGAACTTTGCGCGTTGGGGTTACCGCTTGACTCTGCAAACATAAATGCCTTTAAGAGTGTGCAATCAACACCCGGAAATTCCGTGCTTGCACTTTTTAAGGCCGTATCGTATGTTGTGAGATTTTGAGATATACTCGCACTACCAACACCTTTCTCACCCCCACCACTACTTTGTTGCTGACGAATTTCCGCCACAGTAATGTCCATCTTTTGTATTGCCCCCAAACGTATCACTGGCCATTGAACCAGAACCGGATTGATAAGGTACAAGATAGAATAAGCACCGAGAGTAAGAACGAGACCAATCAATGCATTCGATATAATTTTTATTGCTTTTTGTGTTTGCCCCGAAGAGCCTCTTGAAGTCATCCACTGCATCCCTCCTACCATTAGCATTACCACGGCGATTATAGCCACCGCAGTAATTAACCACGCGTACAATTGTCCAAAATAGGTGGCCATACCTGTTGCCACAATAGTATTACCATCAGCAGTGATAAGTTTAACCTTTTCATCATACCCGTGAAAAGGAACTTGAAGTTTAAAATCGGGAAACAAACTCGAAGATTTTATAGCATCATCAACAGCAAATACGCGATGAGGTGTAGCAATCCCCACAAAAAACAATATAACGATAGCCAACACCCCCACAAGGAAATATCTTACAAAAGACGAATGACGCATAATATATAAAGTTATCTATAATCAGTATACCATCTTAACAAAACAAAAAAGTAGCACGTGGCTACTTTTTTGTAGAATATAATATAAAATTTTGATAATACAACATTTTTGGTGCGCCCAGAGGGATTTGAACCCCCGACCGTTTGCTTAAGAGGCAACTGCTCTACCAACTGAGCTATGAGCGCATAACAGGGACATCCTATCGTCCGACGTGTGAAGTGTCAATTGTCATACAATAACACTTTTGGTGCGCCCGGAGGGATTCGAACCCCCGACCCTCTGGTCCGAAGCCAGATGCTCTAATCCACTGAGCTACGAGCGCATGTACCCAACCACTATACACGGCCATCCAAATAAAACAACCTGTTTATCCATTTATACTATTCTTGAACCTCGTCTTGTTCTACATGCTTCAATGTTTCTGGGTGCACCATATATGATAAAGCTTCATCATGGCTAATCAATCCTTTTTTATATAAATCTTTCACACTGGTATCCATAGTACACATCCCTTTTCCTGCATTTGTTTGTAACACTGTTTCAATCTGCTGCAACTTATTTTCCCGGATTAATGTCGCAACAGCAGGTGTATTAAGAAGCACTTCACGCACCGCAATACGCTGTTCGTTTTGCGTAACTACTAATCTTTGAGAAACAACTCCTTTAAGTGTCGTTGCAAGCTGCAAGCGAATCTGTGTTTGTTGGGAAGGAGGAAAAACATCAACAATACGGCTGATAGTTTCGGCGGCACTAAACGTGTGCAAGGTTGCAAACACCAAATGACCCGTTTCTGCCAATGTGATCGTTGCTGCAATAGTTTCTAAGTCTCGCATTTCCCCGACCATAATAACATTAGGATCTTGGCGTAAAACATACTTCAAACTTTCACTGAACGATCGCATATCTTGTCCCAACTGTCGCTGCCGGATAATAGACTTATTGGGAGTAAAAAGAAACTCAATCGGATCTTCAAGAGTTATGATGTTTTCTCCGCGATTATTATTGATCGCATCAATCATGGAGGCAAGAGTAGTTGATTTACCACACCCTGCCGGACCCGTAATCAAGACAAGACCATTTTTCATGTTGATGAAATTTTGTGCCGCCTCAGGAATATGCAAATCATCCATCGTGGGAATATCTACAGGTATAAGACGCGCCACAAGACCAACACTATTTTTTTCCCACATGAGGTTAATACGAAAACGCCCTACCCCTTCAATCTCGTGTGAAACGTCCAGCTCTTTTCCGTCATCAAAAAACTCTCTCTGCATTGGTGTCAGAACACTATACGCAAGATCTTGTACCGAACCTGGGGTCAGCACGTCTTGTTCTTCGATTTCTCGCAGACGCCCACCTGCACGAATAATAGGCCGCTTCCCCACATAGAGATGCAGATCAGAAGCGGCATGTTGTTGTGCGTAGGTAAGTAATTGATTGAGCGTCATAGACTTGAGTATAATTGGTAGTGATAGCCTGACACGAGGGAAAACGGTTGTCAATCCGACTACTCGTACTTAATATATGCGGGTAAGTTGGATACCAGTATAGTAATGAGTCAAGATTTGACCAAACGTACTGCCTGCTGCTGCCATCGCTACGGCACCGCGCGCTGACATTCCAACCCCGTGACCCCACAACTTCAATCCTGCACAAAATGGATCGTCTACGCTCTTTAACCACGGCTTTGCACTTCCTGCCCACACTTCTTCCCATGAACGAGTCCGTCCGTCACTATTTGAGAAATACGGAGTAATAACGATCGAACCGTTATACATAACAACAATTCCTTTTGTTTCATCCACTGCCCTTGAAAACTGGGGCATACGAACTTCTGCGCCATACCCACGGTACACCTGGTCTGCATCAGTGTTACGAACATTGAAGTTTTCGCCGGGATATTTGTTGGTACGCATCACAATCTTTGCATAGGTACGAGCAGCAATGACAAGGGATTTCTGGAATTCGTACGGTGAACTATTTGAAGTTTCCCCTGAACCCTTGAGATATTTCTCTAATGACAAGTCGTTAATCAACCACACTCGATCTTTAGATTCTGAATATCGCACTTCTACCACCGCACGAAATCGATTATCGTTTAAAGTTGAACTCCATCCGGGATGATCAGTATAGGATACGATTTCAAAGATAGTATCTTGATCTGGTAAACCAACAAGTGGTGATCCAGTCCCTACAAACCGAAGATACGTGGGTGATGTTGTAGTCAAAGAATCTGTCGTCAAAGTATAGATCTTTTGTGCGAAGTCAAAGCTCACTGTTGCAATACTTCCGGCCTGCAATGCTGCGATAATTTGTCCTTGTCCATTTCGCACGTCAAACGGCTTATTTGCAGTGACCTTTATTGGTTCACGGGAGTTAAAGATTCCAACGCGGATATTTGATTCGCTCTCAGTAATAGCATCGACAACTGATGAACCTACCGTTGGGGTAATCACTGGGGCGTTAACAATCGGAGTATCTATAATAGGGGTAGGGATACCCTCTTGAGCGATTTGGACTTTTGGCGCCCCTTTGACCACCTGCACAGAGAGTACTGCAGTAGCTGAACTCAACGGGACAGAACCTCGATACAACGTAAACGTTTCATTATAATTTCCTAAACTTGTCGGTGCTTCAACTTTAAAGGGTGTATAGATTACCTCTCCCGGCTTAACGTCTGTTTTCAGCGTAGCAACCCACACCCCGTCATCCCAGGTAGAATGATGGAGATAACTTTCGACACGGGCCGAAGAACGAATACGAATAGGTGTTTCTCCTGCCTTCCACGTAGCGGTACCGGTATTTTTCCACCCAATCTGAAAATCAGCAGCTTGCAGCTGCCCAATAGTAAGATTTGTTGCCGACTGAATAAGTTTGGTCGCACTAAATGTCCCACTTCCACTATCTGATATGACAGTAGGGGCGGTGGGTACAACATTAGAAACGGTTGAAACAACAGGCACCGACTTTGAACTAATTTGTGTATCAGGCACCCCGCTTCCCACCACCACCGTCAGTGTTGTGTCAGTGCCACTCACCTTCTGTCCAGCGTAACTCAAATAAAAGGTATCAGTATACACTCCATTCGCATCAGGGGCTTCAATAGTAACCGCAATGTAAATAAGTTCCCCTGGTTTTGCATTTGAAATCCAATCTTTCACCACTGTCGTTGACGCCCATGAACTATGTGCAAGATAACTGCTTGTAGCTGATGAAGATCGCAAGCTCAAACCTTGAGAAGGCCACACTGTTGAACCTGTATTTTTTAAACCAATCATGAGATTAGCAGTACCTTTTTTCCCAAGGCTCATTGTTGATGCGCTCTGAATAAGACGAGTAGCGCTGACGGACTTACTTGCAGTCGTTGATGCGATAACAACCTTTGGGGTGGCCGCCTTAACTGTTGTCACTTTTTTAGTTGCGACAACAGAACTACTTTTAGTAGTGCTTGTCTTAGTATTTCCTTTTACAATAGAGAAATATGTACGCCCTTTCCCTGTGTAGGCATCCTTGTTGCTATTGTAATATGCGCTCCTATCGAGAGTACTATATTGAGTTACTGCGTTAACCTCCTGAATTGACGCTGATCTTGCGAGCCATGAATATACCAAACTATCTGAGTCCGGGATACGTGCTTTGGTTATTTTTTGAGTAACAACGTGTAATGTGAACGAGAGTCCTGCTACAATAAAAAGAGAAATTGCCATAGCGACAAGCACGCCTGACCATGACACCATCCCCTTTTTCGAATTGAGATTGATCATCCCGTTCGAGTTGTAGTTGTTTGGATTGTAATTAAAAACGCCGTTCATACAAAAATGCGGCGCCGACCGTTCGAGTTCATTGGTATAAGTACCTTATTGTGTCATAGATACTTAGTAAACTCACGCATTAAATATACCATTTTCCTCCCCTTTCGTCAATCATCACTATGTGTATAAATATGGTATCCAGCGAAAAAATGCTATAATGAAAAGAACGAATAGCTGTATCACATTATTGTTCACTATCTTATGTCGAAGGCACAGGCGATTCTAACCCACACGGTTATACAAATCATCTCCAAAGGACTCAATATTGCACTGGGATTGGCAGCCTTTTCACTGTTAACCCAATATTTAGGACAGGAAGGCTTTGGGCAGTACACCATCATAACCACATTTTTGGGTATATTTGGCGTTATGGCTGATATGGGCCTTTCCATCATTGCCATTCAGATGATGAGTGAACAACCCGAAAAAGAAGGAGATATTTTTAACACAGTACTTTCTATCCGGATTGTCACCGCACTTATCGCTCTGGGAATTGCTCCTTTTATCGCTCTTCTCTTCCCTTACACAGGCATAGTAAAAGTCGGTATTGCCCTCACCTTTCTTTCTTTTTTCTTTTCATCGCTCATTCAGCTTTTTACCGCCCTCTTTCAACAACGAGTGGCTATGGTATTCCCCTCTTATGCGGATGCTGTCGGCCGGCTTATTCTTTTAGGTGGAGTCATCGCCGCGATGGTGTTTCATCGAGGATTGTATGAGATTCTTATAATAACAGTACTAGCAAATGCCACCCAGTGTCTTCTTCTTTATATCAAAGCACGAAAAATTTTCCCTATTACTATCGCCATCGACCGCGCGATTGCCCGTGATGTATTTACCCGCAGTTGGCCTATCGCCCTATCGGTAACCTTTAATCTTATTTATCTAAAAGCAGACATCCTCATCCTTTCCCTCTTTCGTCCCGAAGGAGATGTAGGTCTGTATGGTGCTTCATATCGCATACTTGAGGTGTTAGTTACCATTCCTATGATGTTTATGGGTATCACTCTTTCGAGTTTTGCAAATGCTTGGGCCCAAAAAGATTACGCACGATTTAGTCGTTATTTGCAAAAAAGTTTTGACGCCATGATTATCATTGCAGTCCCCCTCGTCGTGGGTACCATCATCGTTGCTCCTGATCTTATGACTTTTATCTCTGGTAAAGAATTTGCAGTGTCGGGACAAATCTTACGCATACTGATCGTCGCATCGGGGATGGTGTTTGTCGGTACTCTCTTTGGGCACCTCATAAATATCATAAACGCACAAAAAACAATGCTGTGGGGTTACGCAGCGGGAGCAATCGGTGGTCTAGTTGGATATCTCATATTCATTCCTCTCTTTTCATTTTGGGGAGCGGCATGGATGACCGTCGTGACCGAAGGAGCCATTATGGTTATTGGTTTTATAGTTTTTTATCGACGAACCCACTTGCGGCCAAAACTTAAGCGACTACCCGCGATCATTGCTGCTAGTGGTATAATGGGACTGCTTGTTTGGTTTAGTTCGACCCATCTTCCTTTGCTCATAGTCTTGCTTATTGGCATTATCTCCTACCCTCTTGTTCTTTTGCTACTAAAAGGCATATCTATTCATGAGGTCCGACTCCTCCTTCCTTCCAAAAAAAGCTTATAATATAGAGGTTTAGCTGTTTAAGGCAGTCTATTGCCTTTTTACGGAGTGCGTGGTATTATTGCCGTACTAATTCACCCAATTACCAAACCATATCACGTATGAAACACTATGAGCTTCTTACGTTGGTGAGTGGGAAGTACGCCGAACACGAACTGGAACCGGTCACTACGTTGATCGATGATACTCTTCGCAAGCACGGCGCACTCATTCAATTCACCAACTCTTGGGGACGAAGGAAACTTGCGTACCCAGTAGACCATAATTTTTATGGCTACTACATCTTCTCGGAGTTTGATTGCGATCCAAGTACGGTCAACTTGATCAACAGAGACTTGGAGCTTTCCAATGAAATCCTCCGGCACCACATCGAAATTAAAGTTCCTGGCCTTGCCCCTCTCATCCCATTTGGCGGTGCAAAAGAAACTCTCTCGCTTTCGCCTCGCGAACGGGAGCATCGTGGATCATCGAGCGATCGCCCTTCTGAATCCCCTAAACAAATCAGGGCAGTTGTCGATCAAGCAGTCACTGATGTTACCGGAGACCTTGACCAAAAAACATCAGAATCAGTCGGAACACCTCCATCACTCGAGCCTGTTTCGGTAGACACCGATGAGCTCAATAAAAAACTTGATGAAATCCTTAACAATGAAATCGTCTAAATTGAGATAACCTCTAACCATACCCATCTATGGACCTCAACAAAGTGATGCTTATCGGACGCCTTACAAAAGATCCTGAAATGCGTACTACGCCTTCAGGCCAGCAGGTAGCCAGTTTTTCAATGGCTACGAATCGCTATTTCAACGACCAAGCTGGTGCACGCCAAGAAAAGGTTGAGTTCCATAACGTTACCGCATGGGGCAAGCTGGCAGAAATCTGCTCACAATATCTTGGCAAAGGACGACGTGCATATATTGAAGGTCGTCTTCAGACTCGTGACTGGGTCGGACAGGACGGTGTCAAACGTTACAGCACTGATATCGTTGCCGAGAACTTGATTATGCTTGATGCGCCAACCGGTACTGGCGGAGGAAATGGTGGCACTCGCCCTATGAACTCACAGCCAACTGCGACACGGATGGATAACCAAGGAGAAGTGGTAGAGGAAGAGCACACGCTCGAAACAATCCCATTTTAGTTCGATTCCCTCTTTATATTTATGATGAAACAATCACCAATCAAAAAACATTGCCGACTCTGCGCTCATAACGTCCTTCATGTAGACTATAAGGACGTGCAAACATTGCGACGCTTTATTTCCTCATACGGTAAAATTACTCCACGTCGTCGTAATGGTCTTTGCGCTTCACATCAACGAAAGACAGGAAATGCCATCAAGAATGCTCGTATCATGGCTCTTCTTCCGTTTGTAGTACGATAAAACGTCTTACCTGTAACGTACAACCCCATGGCAGTCCTCCCAAACCTTAACTCGATTCGAGTAGGTCTTAATGTCTTGGTCAATAATGAGCCGTATCAAGTGTTAACGGCTAACTTCGTGCGCATGCAACAAAGAAAGCCGGTTATGCAAACCAAGCTTCGTAACCTTATCAATGGCAAGGTCTTAGAAATCAGTTTCAAACCAGGCGATCGTATTGAAGAAGCAGACATGATGAAAAAACCCGCTGACTTTTTGTATCAAGATCCCAGTGGTGTGTATTTCATGGACAAAGAAAGCTACGAACAATTCAATGTTGAAGCACAGACCCTTGGTGATCGAACAAAACTTCTGAAAGAAGGAAGCTCTGTCAGTGTTCTCTACTTCAATGACAAACCTATCACGATTGAACTACCTCCTAAAGTAGAGCTCAAAGTGGTTTCTGCTCCTCCAGGACTCAAAGGTGACACCGCAAGTGGTGGGTCAAAGCAAGTAACTCTTGATGGTGGATTTGTTACCAACGCTCCTTTGTTTATCAAAGAAGGTGATGTACTGAGGATCAATACCGAGACGGGTGAATACGTAGAGCGCGTAACATAATAATTATTTTTCCTACATGTAAAAAGGAACCGTTTCGGTTCCTTTTTTGATAATTATTTTGAATATTTTACCTTTAGGTCTTCCAACTCGTGGATTCCAATATAAGGAATAACTTCCCCCGTAACATGAGCCGCATCTGGTGATAACAACCACATAATTAACTGTGCGACCTCTTCTGGCTTAGCAATATAAGGAGCTGGATCCTTACTTCGTGTTTTCTCACTCACCATGGGCGTATCTACATATCCTGGAGAGACCGCATTAACTCGAACTTGAGGATATTCCTTTGCTATACAACGGGTCATGATATCCAAGGCGGCCTTTGACATCGCATAATCTATTGAACGTCCTCTTGGCATGTGTCCAGACAACGAAGAGATATTTACAATCGCTCCTTTATTGACTGAAAGATCGGGAATAAAGCGCTGACATAAAAAGAATGGTATTCTTGCATTAACGTTCATGCACCATATCCAATTGGTCTGCGTTACAAGCGGGAATTCTTTTTGAAAAGACTTCACCCCTGCATTGTTTATCAACACATCTATTGCACCGATCGTATATTGTTTACTTACCACCGCCTGATGGAGCGTATCTATCGAATCAGACTGCAAGAGGTCAACTCCGACGATTTTTACTTCCCCACCATACTCCTTGAGCTGCCTCGCAAACGCCAGAATATCTTTATCTCTTTCACGACAATGCAAGAATAGATTGGCACCATTTTCGGCACACGCACGCGCAATTGCCCTGCCAAGTCCACCGCCTGCTCCTGTTATCAATACTGTTTTATTTTTTAAGAACATATTGTTCCCCTCCTCAGCTAGAATACCGTGAGTGATAGTATACAACAGAATATGAGGAGGTCAACAGTACGTTTCCTTGATGTGCCAATTCTGCACAATTAAAATAATTTGAATTTCTGAACCACTTCTTGTGGTACAAAAAAATTCTTAGACATTTTTTTACGTAACCGTCGTGCTTTCACTCGATTACGTTCAACGATAAGACGCACTTTTTTCTTTTCAATGCCAATCTCGTGCAAGCGCTCCTCGAGTATGGCCATGGTGGTACTTTTTTGATAACAGTCTTCTATTTTTTTTACGAGGAGCTTGGATAAACGCGTCGTTACGATATAGTCGTTAAAAATGGCAGGATAATCTGTTTTTGAAAAATATTCGACACTTGTCGCTACTTGCATATACTCATTCTGCAATTCTTTTTTCATTGCACGATCATGAATCGTGTCGCCACCCAGTTGGCAAAAAGCATATACTTTTTTCTCTGCAAATGAAGAGAAATAAGCATACTCGCTTACCTTGCGGGTTTCGTTGAGATGAATCCATATCTCATGAGGTTCATAAAGAAATATCGGCTCCTCTGGATGAGCTTGGTGAAGAGGGAATACTATATTTTTCCAATACTGATCCAAATGAACAAGCGAAGAGAGCTCAAAACTAATTTTTTCACCATCTGACAAACTCAAACCAAAGGCTGTTTTACTTAATCTTTCGACCACCCTATTCCTCCACTCTTCGTTTAAGGAATATATAGTTGCTCGCTTTATTATTATCTCTTGAGATAAAAGAATACCCAGACTTTTATAAAGACCTTGGATCGTTACATGCATAGATTCATCGTGAAGAAGTTTCTGCAGGTCTTTTACGGCGTGGGCATTGTTGAGAAGAAGTCTAATTACCCTGTCTTCAAGTGACTCTTTTGTTGAAAAAATCATATATTTAAAGTATAGCATACTTTAAACTTTTTGTTTAATTTCTTGCCATTTTAGCCTCTATTTTTCTAATATTGACCATTTACGTCATAATTACTTTATAAGTAAAAGTTAAATAAAAATATGACAAATTTATCAAAACAATATAACAATTTTAGTGAATCATTTTCTCATTATGTCTCTAGTACAGATGACGTAATTAGAAAACCATTTTATCAATCTCTTTCCTTTGACTTTAAAGGTAAGAAGTTGCTCGATATGGCGTGTGGGGACGGACAAGATATTTCGGAGTACGAAAAGCGCGGGGCCCAATGTTTTGGAGTTGATGCTTCTGAAAACCTTATAGCAGAAGCGAAAAGAAATCGCCCTAATATTGATTTCAAGGTTGGTGATATGCGCACTCTCCCCTATCAAGATAACTCTTTTGATGTCGTGCTTTCAAAGTATGCCTTGGGGACTGTTGAGGATATAGGTGCGGTATTTTCTGAGGCATCACGTGTCTTAAAGAGTGGGGGCATGTTTGCCTACCTCACCACTCACCCAATGCGTCTTTTTATGGAACAACCAGGTGATGTTAAAAAGGATTACTTCACCCAAAAAGATGTTGACATGGTGTTATTTGGTGGGGCATTTACCATCACAGAGCCGAGTCATACGTTCAATGAATTTTTGAGTCCAAAGTACTTTAACCATTTCGACATGGTTTACTTTTCGGAGCATCACGACCCTCAATCTGCCGATCTTCCTGGTCGCGACATCTATCCCGACTTCTTTATCGTCGTGGGGAAAAAGAAATAATATATGAACATCGCTATTATTTCTTCAGCACATCCTGATGTGCCAGATTTCATTGTGCCTACACTCAATAAATTAATTGAACAATTGAAAACAATGCCAAACATGAAACTTCTCACTGGAGGATCCCTTGGTGTACCTGGCCAAATCGTACAAAAAGCCAATAAAGCAGGTATTCATACCATCGCCTACTCTCCTGATGAAAATATTGAGAACCATCATCGTCGTCACGACAATCTTGCGTTGCATCACTTCAATGAAGTCAAACATTTTTGTGGCTTCACTATGCGAAGCCTTGCGATGTTGCAGGATGCTGATGGAGTACTGGCACTCAATGGTCGTATGGGAACTTTGTCCGAATTTACCATCGCACTTGAAGAGGGAAAACGAGTAGCTGTCCTCACGAACACGGGCGGTGTCGCTGACCATCTTCAAAACATCACCGGCGTGATACAGAAAGATTTTTCAAAGAATCTGTTCTTCTCGGACGATCCTAAAATGGTAATACAATGGCTTGCAGAAAACCACGATTAAAATTCAGTTTAAACAAAACGAGCCCATCAGGTGCTCGTTTTGTTTTTATGATCCCTTGTTTTTGTGCTCGTTATCTAGTAGTGTGTCTATAGTAAAAAGATTAATAGTAGCAGCAACTCAATATGCCAAACACCATTCCACTCCCTCGCCACGCAGGAAAAGAGATGAAAGATTTTCTTGAAACGCGTTCATCTCATGGATATTCATTAAACTACGATGATACCATGATGTCATTTCTTAATAATGACACGGGGGTAAGCCAGCTTTATATATATTCATTCGGTGCTAGTACCAAAAAACAGCTGACATCCTACGATGATGCTATCTCATTTGGTGAATTCTCTCCCACAGAAAACAAACTCATATTTGGCATGGCGCAGGGCGGGAATGAGAATACACAACTCTATCTTTTTGACCTGATCACACATGCAGTGAGCCCGATTACTGCCAATAAAGAAGTACAATATAAATTCAGCGGATGGTCATACGATGGTACCTCTATTATGTATGCCCACAATGAACGAAACGGTACTGATTTTGACGTGGTTGTTATGAATGTCGAGACTCGAGAAGTACGTACTATTTTTGATCAAGGTGGTTTTTGTAATCCTGCGGGGTTTTCTCCTAACGGCAGATACGCCGTGATTATAAAAAGTTACGCGTCATATAATCGCGACCTATACCTAGTAGATATTAGTGAGGGTATTACGACCTTACTGACACCACACGATGGAAACGCAAAATATAGCATGCCGCACTGGCTTCCTGATTCCAGCGGATTCTTTGTGCGTACTGACGAAAACCAAGATATCGTCGGCGTTGCATTTCATGATATCAAAACAAGCGAGCGAACATACAGACTTAACAGTAAGTGGGAATGTGAGGAACTTTCGCTTTCGTATGATGGTAAAAAAATAGCATTAGTTATGAATGAAGATGGCTATGGCACTATCGAAATCCGTAATGCGACTGACTTCCAAACACTCCCTCATCTCGAATTTCCCAAAGGTATCATCCATGGCGCGCAATGGTCGCATGATGGAAAAAAATTAATGTTTGAATTTAACAATGCGAAACACAACAATGATATTTATTCGTGGTCAATGGAAACTAATGAAATCACCCGTATCACCCATAGTCTCTGTGCATTGAATCCTGATGACCTTATTGAACCTGAGCTTATTCATTTTTCCTCATTTGATGGTTTGGAAATTCCCGCATTTCTGTATCTCCCCGTGGCAACTGATGATAAAAAAATTCCTGTCATTGTTAACATCCATGGTGGACCTGAAGGACAAGATAGACCGAGCTTTAATTCGTTGACCCAATTTTTCCTCCATCGAGGATATGCTGTTGTCCGTCCCAATGTACGAGGGAGCTCCGGATATGGCGAAAAATATATGGCGCTTGACGATAGAGAAAAACGAATGGACTCTGTCAAAGACCTTGAGTATTTACACAAGTACCTTTCAAGCAGACCTGAAGTCGACGATAAAAAAATTGCACTCATGGGCGCAAGTTATGGTGGATATATGGTACTTGCTGGACTTGCATTCCAGCCTGACTTATGGGCGGCGGGGATAGATATCGTTGGTATTTCTCATTTAGGAAATTTCCTTAGAAACACCTCTTCCTACCGGCGTGCTATGCGCGAAGCTGAATACGGATATCTGGCAACTGACGAAACATTCCTTGAAGCGTTTTCTCCGCTCAATTCTGTAAATAAAATTAAAGCACCGCTCATTGTCATCCATGGCGCCAATGATCCTCGTGTACCATTATCCGAGGCAGAGCAGATCGTAGCTAGCCTGAAGGCGAGGGACATCGATGTACAATTTCTCGTCTACGAGGATGAAGGACACGGTCTCGCAAAATTAAAAAACAGGCTCGATGCCTATCCAAAAGTTGCTGAGTTTCTCGATGAGCATTTGAAGGGGTAGTATTGAATTTACCCCAACAATACTTCTTCTTCTTTCAAAATTTCTTCAAGCCCACTAAGATCATTGTTTTTGAGACATTCAATTTTCCTGATGGTGTTTTTTATGATAACCGGTATAACTTCGGGTTGTTCTTTGAATATCTTAATTATGTTTTCCTGTTCGCTGGGTGATATATAATGAACAACGGAGTTCCATGCCGACAACTCTTCTTTTGAAAGATTAGCCTGGTCACCATATTCGCTGGCCACGGTAGTTAATTCTGATATCATATCATTTATTGTCGAGATATTTTCTACTCTTAAAATGTTTATTTTCTATCAACTTCCCCTCTAAAATATGTATCCTCGTCAATGACCCATCTGTATCTTCACTTATGATTTCAATCATCAGATCATTTGGGGTAGGTCCGATCCGCACAACGTTAAATACAACATTACTTGTCCAGTCCCGCAAATTTTCACCTTCATGAGGTAACCCTTCATCGAACGCACCTGTAGTGTCAAAAATAGCTTCTTTATTATCTGCTAGTGTTTTAACGCTATAGGCACCCAACTCAACCTTTTGTCGTTTTAACTCAGCAAAAAGAGTGGAACGATTTTCAAAAACAATCACCGGTTGTGTATAAGAATGCTTCTCTATCGCCTCTTTGCTTGCTTCCATTTTTGTTCTTGAATCAAATTCGCTTTCTATAGACTCCAACTCTTTTTTTTCACTTTCATTTAACAATTTTGTCTTTTGTTTTTCAAGCACATCATACCCTTGCGAAGAAATTTGTGGGGAATCCAACAATTTCCCTTTAGCAAAGGCTTCTTTTTCACCCATTGCACCGATCAAAGTGATCACTCCCGTAGCGATAGTGATCATAAGCCTTTTATTGGCAAACGAGGCAGTAGACTTAGCGGTCTTTTCTAACCAACTATTGCCAGTCTCCTTAGTTGAAAGATTCTCTACTAGTTTTGGTACCGAAATATCTGGTGTAGCTCCTTTTTGTGCGGCAACTACTTCTGTTTGTATCTCCTGTGGATTCTGTGGTGTTTCTATCCCCATACAATCATTAGATAAAAGATTATGCGAGAATTATACCACCTCCTCAAGCGATGCAATCATGTTTTCATCATCACTAATTGGCATTTCTTCATCTATAGGCAACCCCGGTGCTTCAATTTCTCCTTCTTCAATACCGCGGATCTTCTTCCATACCATATCGCGGATACGCTGGGTGAGTTCTGGATTTGCCTTGAGGAATGTCTTCACTTGTTCACGACCAACACCCAATTTTTCTTCTTCAAACGTATAAGAATTTCCGCTCTTTTTTATAATCCCGTACACCACACCTGTGTCCAACACATCACCTGGCACAGAAATTCCTTCATTGTACATGATGTCGAATTCACACGACTGGAACGGCGGTGCGACCTTATTTTTCACAATCTTTACTTTCACACGATTACCCACTACCTGATCCCCTGCTTTGATCTGAGCAGCACGTCGTACTTCGATACGGATCGAGCAATAGAACTTCAGTGCATTACCTCCTGTTGTTGTTTCTGGATTACCGAATACAATACCAATTTTTTGACGAGTCTGGTTGATAAAAATAACGATCGTTTTTGTTTTTGAAATAATAGCAGTCAACTTGCGAAGCGCTTGGCTCATCAAACGCGCTTGAAGACCCATGTGAGAATCTCCCATATCCCCTTCAATCTCTGCTTTCGGGGTAAGAGCGGCAACAGAGTCTACCACGATAATATCGACCGCATTTGAACGAACCAACGTCTCGACGATTTCAAGCGCTTGTTCTCCATTGTCAGGCTGTGAGATCAACATCTCGTCGACATTAATCCCGATCTTGCGCGCATATTCAGGATCAAGTGCATGTTCCGCATCAACAAATGCCGCCAACCCGCCCAGCTTTTGAACTTCAGCTATGACGTGCTGCGACAATGTCGTCTTTCCTGATGATTCGGGTCCATAAATCTCAATGACACGCCCACGCGGCAATCCCCCTACGCCCAGTGCAATATCCAATGAAAGACATCCTGTTGTTACTGCATCTACATTCATGCGCTTTGCTTCTCCCAACAACATAATTGAGCCTTCGCCAAAGCGTCCTTTAATCTGATCAATTGCTTCCTGTGCTGCCTTTACTCGTGCCATAGCGGCTGAATTTTGAACTTTTGCCATATCCGTTTACGTACTATGAATTATTGAATAATGGAACCCCGAAGAAAGGACACGTTGTTATCCTGATCGTACCGAATTGTTCGATAAATTGTCTGCTCTTTACTATGTTTTTTTACTGCAGATATTTTTAATGTATTCACGCCTTGTGCTAATTGGATCTCTTGCTTAAATGACCCATCTTCTTGCTTCATAACCGGCTGATCGTTGATAGTGAGCTGCGCGTCTATTGTTGTGTGGCCTTGAACAACCACATTTCGGTCATTACTGGTCAGGTTATCAGATGGACTCACTACGTCTAAAACAGGAGGAGTAATCGTTGCCACACCCAGCCACACAATGTATCCAAAGCAACTCAGCGCCAATACCCCCAATCCTACAAATTTTAATATACGAGGACCTACCCAAAAATTTGCCCGACTGACACGATACTGAGGAACAGTATGTCCCTTTTCAGCGGTCAAAGCACGGGTTTTTCTCACCAGAGGACCTGTTTCTAAGCCGAGAAAGTGAGCATAGGCCTTCACATATCGCGTCGCGTATATACTACCAGGCAAAATATCAAACCGATTCTGTTCAATACAGGTCAAATACTGTGCTCTGATGCCAAGTTCATTAGCGATATGGTGTATGCTCAGTTTTTGTTGTTCTCGTACTTTTTTCAAAATATCCCCAACGGTTTTTGTCTGTTTGTTCAGCATGGAGTAACAATAATTATCCCTAGTATACGCCCGTTATTCAGAGGGCGTCAAGGGGAAAAATACACGATCAACGATATGGTTCATCTTCTCTATACTCAGCCTCTTCGCCGGTATCAGTAGATGTGTCAAGCATGTCCAATTCATCCAAATTCCCTACCAAAATCTCACGAGGCCGAGCCCCATCACCCGGACCAATAATCCCCTGTGCTTCCAATAAATCAAGGAGTCGGGCAGCTCGTGCATAGCCAACACGCAGACGACGCTGTAACAATGACGCCGATGCTTTTTTTGCTTGCATGACCACTTCCTTCGCTTGAGGTAATAACTCGTCATCGTCATCATCTCCGTCACCCATGTTTCCTCCGACTTTGGCGATCTTCTCGGTTACATCTTCCTCGTATTGCGCTTCTCCCTGCTCGCGCAAATAATCAGTCACGCGACGAATTTCTTCGTCCGCTGCATACACACCCTGAATACGTTGAGGCCGTGAGCTCTCGGATGATACATACAACATATCCCCCCTTCCCACCAAACGTTCTGCACCTGGGGTGTCTAAAATAGTTCGAGAATCAATTTGCGATGGGACGGAAAATGCAATACGGGCAGGGATATTGGCCTTAATCAAACCAGTAATAACATCGGTCGATGGGCGCTGTGTCGCAAGAATTAAGTGGATGCCTACCGCGCGCGCCATTTGCGCAAGGCGTACAATCAGATTCTCTACTTCTGGTCCGCACGTCACCATAATATCGGCAAGCTCATCGATGATAATAACGATATACGGCAATTTCTCTTTCATGTCGCGATTATATGTCGCGATATCGCGCTTTTTCTGGGATGATAAAATCTCAAAGCGACGATCCATCTCCCCGATCGCCCACTTGAGTGCATTGACCGCCTTTTTCACGTTCGTAACTACCGGCGTTAGAAGGTGAGGTATATCATTATAGATCGGCAACTCGACACGCTTTGGGTCAACCATGATAAATCGCAATTCATCAGGACCATTTTGATATAAAAGACTAATGATGATTGAATTCATACAAACCGTCTTTCCTGAACCAGTTGAACCCGCGATCAACAAGTGAGGCATCCGTAAAATATCGGCGAATCGTGGCGTACCTGATACATCTTTCCCTAGTGCAATATTTAGGTTGCTTGATCGGCGTTTAAATTCTTCAGAAGTCAACAACTCATTCATGGTGACCATCGCTGTTTTTTTGTTCGGTACTTCAATCCCCACCAACGATTTTCCAGGGATGGGTGCTTCAATACGAATAGGGTGTGCAGCAAGAGAAAGAGCAAGATCATTGTGCAGCGAAAGGATGGATGCAACCTTCACTCCGTCCGCGGGCTTGAACGTAAACTGAGTCACCGTCGGTCCCACGTTCACTTCGGCCATTTCAACAGCAATACCAAAGGTCTCAAAAGTCCGCTGAATAATTAACTTGCTCTTCCCTATATCCGTGCTTTGAGGTTGATATTTTTGCGTATTAAGAAGATCCATGGGGACCTGAATTTTTTTATGAATGATTTTTGGCTTGACGATCGGTAGTTCTTCTTCGCGCGCCGTTCCCGAATCAGGCGTTTTTGCTACCGCAATCGTGGAAAAAACTGGCACAGGCTCCTCTTGGGCTGCCTCTCCCTCACGTTCCACCGCTTGATCTTGTGTGTCATCCTGCCCCTCACCCTTTTCTCGCTTGAACCGGGCGAACATCGAGGTAAAACGATTGCCAATATCTTTCAGTGCACTTACGTGTCCGCTCAGCGAGGATAGTGACGTATTAAAAATAACCAAAAGCGCGCTGACAAATATTGCGACTAAAATAATGAGTCCTCCCCAAAATCCTAATGTTACATGGAGGGGGTATGCAAATGCAAAACCGAAAATACCTCCCCCACCACCCTGGAGTGCAGTACTCCATGCGACTTCCGGATCAATGCCTATATGCCAAAACGCTGCGAAACTCACTGCGACAATAATAAGACCAACGGTATTCATCCCTTTCACACTATATCGATCAGGCCGCAAAAATACATAGGCAAGCAAAAGCAATAACAAAGGAAATATTATCTTTATGCGGCCAAACAATATCCCCATCATGGAGCTCATCCAAACACCAATACTGCCGGCCATCTCGAATACGCTCAACAAACCTAATAGGCCTAGGGCAAATAAAAAAACGATACCGACCGCCTTCTTGGTGTCGGGACTGATGCTTGCCCACCATACAGAAATGGAAGACGAGCCCTGCGGTTCTTCGCGCCTGCTTCGAGGGCGGTGCGGTTGAGTAATCTGTGCCATGGGAACACGGTATAATGCTTGTATTATAGCGTGTTCGGGATCCTGAGGCAAGAACCTCTTTCTGTAAAATGTTACTTTTGTAAATCTATCTTTCCTTTACTTACGAGGGTCCACCTATCTCCATCTTTTGCATAAATAGCAGGTCTGACCATTTCCCATTTATCAGTGGTATACATCTCTTCTCCTTTGATATCTATACCATCAAATGCAGACTGAAAGCGTTCCTCAGCTTTTGTAATATTAAGAGATCGAGGAATCATGACCATAAACTGGTTATCCTTATCGGGGATAGGGACTGCCATATATTCCTTTAGTGCAGAGTTTGGATCCAATGAAATCGTTTCTACAGACTGTTTACTATCTGTTATCTTCTCCTGGAAATCGTGCGAATTCTTACTGTCATTATAAAGATCCCGGTCTGCTCTCACTTCAGGAAGCTTATAGTCCTTTACTTCTACTTTTTTCTCTTCCGAATTAACCATGCTTGGTGATTCAAAATTCATATATATACGGCTTCAGTTAATTATGACTAGTAGACATATAAAAGTGTATCACAAAGCAAACAAAAAATCCCCTTACCTCGACAAGACGTAAGTCTGTATTGAAACAGACCGGAGGAGAGAGAATTGTTCTTGTCGAGGTAAGGAGACATTTGTGGAACGAACGTGCGATCACTATAGCACAAAAAAGCCACTTTGTCAAGAGTGTTTGTATTCGAGAAACACAAGAAAACCCCTCTTTTCTGAGGGGTTTTCTATACGATCCTAAACTGTCTTACTTCTTCTTATTACGTCGCTGTTCGTACCCTGTTCCCACAGGAATCAGGCGACCGATAATGACGTTTTCTTTCAACCCTTCGAGATGGTCAACTTTTCCCGTCACTGCAGCGTTGATCAATACACGTGCGGTTTCTTGGAAAGATGCAGCTGACAACCAGCTTCGCGTCGCAAGAGATGCTTTGGTAATACCCATCAATAATTCTAATGCTTGAGCAGGTTTACCCTTTGCTTTTCTTGCTTCCTCATTCACTTCCATCCATTCTGAGTACTCGATGATTTCACCAGGAAGAAGGTCGGTATCTCCTGAATCAGTAATTTGTACACGGGAGAACATCTGGCGTGCAATGATTTCTAAGTGCTTATCATTAAGGCGTCCTGCCTGAGAGGCATAGATATTTTGGATACCGTTGATGATATACTTCTGAGTTGCCAACTTGCCTTTGTATCCATACAAATCTTGCAAATCGACACTTCCTTCAGTCAATGCGTCCCCTGCTGCAACAAGGTCACCATCTTGTACCCACAAGGTAAGAGTTGTCGGAATGATATACTCGCGTGTTCCTCGCACAGTGGCGGTAAGTTTAACGCCATCTTTTTCAATTTTTACCGTACCGGGATGCAACGCTTTTACATCAATACCATATTCAGTAATAAACAATGTGTCGCCTTCCATTACTGCGTCATCTTCCTGTACTTTCATGACCAAATCACCCTTCTTACCTTTCTTTGGTGCTGGCTCTTCTCCTTCCACCTTTGCTTTACGGACAATCTTGAATCGATATAAATCGGATCGCACTTCGTCGTATTCAATACTTACTACTTTCTGGCCCTGAGTTGTCTGTGCTACTTCTTTTCCTTTTTCATCGACGATGGACTTCCTCTTTTCCAAAATCGAAACTTTTCCTGAGACTTCAGTGACGATTGCTTTTACTTTTGGAATACGCGCTTCAAAAAGTTCTTCTACACGAGGAAGACCCTGGGTAATATCGACACCCGCCACACCACCAGTATGGAAAGTTCTCATAGTAAGCTGTGTACATGGTTCACCAAGCGACTGCGCTGCAAGAATACCCACGGCCATACCAGAAAGTGCGGGAGCGTTGGTAGCCAAGTCAAGTCCGTAACATTGAACACATACACCTCTTACCGATGCACAAGTAAGTAATGATCGGAGTTTAAGTTCTTCAATACCTGCTGCTTTAACGAGATCTGCGGCTGCGCGATCAAATATTTGATCTTTTTGAACGATCACTGTCCCTTTCGAATCTTTGATATCTTCAAAACAAGCACGTGCCAAGAGTCGATCGTAGAAATCAACATCAATCTGATCACTTTCTTTTTTCGTCACGGTGAGTCCTTCTGTTGTACCACAGTCGCCAATCGCAGTTACTACATCTTGTGCAACGTCAACCAAACGACGGGTAAGATATCCTGCGTTGGAGGTACGAAGTGCAGTATCGGCAAGTCCTTTACGCGCACCGTGAGTGGAGATGAAGAATTCCAAAATTCCCAAACCTTCTTTGAAACTGCTCGTAACGGCCAACTCAATAATGTCTCCCGATGGGTTTGCCATGAGACCTTTCATACCAATGATCTGGTTGAGCTGTGACCAACTTCCGCGAGCACCCGATTCAATGATGGAATAAAGAGCATTGTCTTTGTGAAGTGAGCGCTCACTCTTTGCATACACTTTATCTTTTGCTTCAGTCCATACACTAATAATACGCGCGCGGCGTTCTGCGAAAGTCAGTAACCCCATTTCATATTGCTGTTCTACTTCGGTAATCTTTAATTCTGCCTCTTTGATAAATCCCTCTTTCTCTACCACCGGAGGAACGTCGAACATACCAAAGGAAAGTCCTGCTTTCGTGAGATATGAGTAGCAGAGATTTTTCATAGCATCCAAAAGTTCAGCGGTTCTGTCTTGTCCGCAACGATTGAGACACAACGATACCATTTCACTCAATACCTTCTTTCTTAATTCTTTGTTGTAAAACCCTACTTCTGGAGGAAGAATGTCATTGAACAAAATACGGCCGATTGTGGTCTCAAGACGAGTCGATGTTTTTTCTTCAGGTGAAAGTCGTACAGCTAATTCTGGGGAGATACGAATACTAATCTTTTCGCGCAAACCAATAACATCAGTGGCATAAGCGAGCTTTGCTTCTTGTTCACTGCTGAAACGTTTAATACTTTCTGGTGCGCGGTCATCTTGATCTGAACCAGTGGAGCTCATATAGAATGCACCCCATACGATGTCTTTATCTGCCTGGGCAATAGGAGCACCGGTCGCTGGCTTGAGAAGGTTGTGGCTCGCAAGCATGAAACTTCCTGCTTCCTGGCGTGCTTCTTCTGAAAGCGGTACGTGGACTGCCATCTGGTCACCATCAAAGTCAGCGTTAAATGCCGCACATACCATTGGGTGTACCTGGATAGCTTTTCCTTCAATGAGGATTGGGCGAAACGCTTGAATACCGAGACGGTGGAGAGTCGGTGCGCGGTTGAGAAGAACATACGCACCATCTACCACTTCTTCAAGAATATCCCACACTTCATCGCGTCCGCTTTCAATAAAACGAGAGGCACTGCGAACATTGTAGACATATTCACGTTCAATAAGTTTGCTGATCACGAATGGTTTGAACAATTCAAGCGCCATACGTTTTGGCAAACCACACTGATCAAGGCGAAGAGTCGGACCAACAACGATTACACTGCGTCCGGAATAGTCGATACGCTTACCCAAAAGGTTTTGTCGGAATCGACCACGCTTCCCTTTCAACATGTCTGCAAGTGACTTCAATGTGCGTTTTTGTCCTGTTGAAGCTACAACAGTCTTTCCGTGACGAGCAGAGTTATCAATGAGAGCGTCTACCGCTTCCTGCAACATACGTCGTTCGTTACGACAAATCACTTCTGGCGCACGGAGGTCAACCAATTGTTTGAGACGATTGTTTCGATTGATAACACGACGATAGAGATCATTAAGATCGGACGTCGCGAATCGTCCCCCATCCAATGCAACCATAGGACGCAAGTCAGGAGGAATGATTGGCACCGTCGTCATGATCATCCATTCAGGACGAATGTTGTTTTTGCGCAAGTTCTTTACCAAAATTGCACGGCGGATCAATTTTTCCTTTTTGAGTCCTTGTGCGCTGAGCATCTGCTCCTTCATTTCCGCTTCCATCGCTTCCAGATCCATACGGACAAGCAAATCTTTGATTGCTTGAGCACCAATGCCTGCCTCAAAAATATGCCCATATTTCATGGAAAGTTCACGATAACTTTCTTCACTCATGATACGCAACGGCTTGAGGTTCTTCAATTCTTCTTCTTCCATTTTAAAACTCTGCTCGAGCTCAACTAATTCTTTTTCTTTTGCTGCTTCGTAGCCTGCCACTGCAGTACTAATTGCTGCCGGTTTCGCTTTTTCAGCTATCTCCGCATTATTTTCTACAACCGAACGTGCTTCGTTTATTTTTCGATTGTATTCTGTCTCAATCTGATTTTTCTTGTTTTTAAATTCTTGTTTCACCTGTTCAACGGTCTGCACCTTAAGATCTTCGTTCACGTCAGACACGATGAAGCTGGCAAAATAAATGACCTTCTCCAGATTTTGAACTGAGATGTCAAGAAGCGTTCCAATCTTGGAAGGAACTCCGCGTAAAAACCAAATATGAGATACCGGTGCTGCCAAATCGATGTGACCCATTCGTTCACGGCGCACAATCGAACGGGTGACTTCTACTCCGCACTTGTCACACACGATTCCTTTGTATCGAACTTTTTTATATTTTCCACAATAACATTCCCAGTCTTTTGTTGGACCGAAAATACGTTCAGAAAATAATCCATCCTTTTCCGGCTTTTGAGTACGATAATTAATCGTTTCAGGTCGTGTTACTTCTCCGAATGACCAACGATGGATATCAGCAGGAGATGCGAGACGCAAACGTATTGCCTCAAAATCGAGCACTTGTTGGAAATCCTTTTTTTCGAGATTGTTGTTCATAATAATTTCAATAAGGATGGATTATTCCTGCTCTAGTGATGGCGGTTGCGCTACCTGGCCATCCTTCAAGAGTTCGACATCTAACGCAAGACCTTTGAGCTCGCGAACGAGCACGTTAAATGCTTCAGGGACGTTTTGTTTGATAATTTTTTCACCCTTGATAATTGCTTCGTATGCTTTCGAGCGACCCTGGACGTCGTCGGATTTGATCGTCAAAATTTCTTGCAGCGTGTGTGCTGCACCGTATGCTTCCAACGCCCATACTTCCATTTCTCCAAAACGCTGACCACCTTGCTGAGCTTTACCTCCCAAAGGCTGCTGAGTAATCAACGAGTACGGACCAATTGAACGCTGGTGAATCTTATCTTCAACCATGTGATTAAGTTTAACCATATACATAACCCCCACCACTGTTGGCTGATCAAATGATTCGCCGGTACGGCCATCATACAGTTGTACTTTCCCGTTGGTCGGATGATTCGCTTTAGCAAGTTCTGCACTAATGATGTCTTCCGGAATACCATCGAGAACCGGTGTTGCAACTTTATACCCCAGCGTGTTGGCAGCCAGACCAAGGTGGATTTCGAGAATCTGTCCAAGGTTCATACGTGAAACAACACCCAGTGGACTCAACATGATATCAATCGGCGTTCCATCCGCCATGAACGGCATATCTTCCTGAGCTACCACACGAGAGATAACACCTTTGTTTCCGTGACGTCCCGCCATCTTATCACCAACCTGAATCTTACGAAGGTTTGCAACCGTAACTTGGACTGTCTTAAGTACTCCCGCGGTAAGCTTATCCCCTTGTTCACGTGAAAATATTTTTACATCAATAACTTTTCCGCGTTCTCCGTGTTCAAGATAAAGAGAAGAGTCGCGAACATCTTTTGCTTTTTCTCCAAAAATTGCGCGCAATAATTTTTCTTCCGGCGATAATTCAGTTTCACCCTTCGGTGTAATTTTTCCTACAAGAATGTCGCCCGCTGATACTTCTGCACCGACGCGGACGATACCATCTTCATCAAGGTCTTTGAGTTTTTCTTCAGACACGTTTGGAATATCGCGAGTGATGATTTCAGGACCAAGTTTTGTGTCGCGCACTGCCAATGTGTAGTCTTCGATGTGAATAGAAGTGAATCGATCACGCTGAACAAGCCGTTCTGAAACAAGAATAGCGTCTTCATAGTTACCACCCTCCCATGACATGAATCCAACCACGACATTTTGTCCCAGAGCAAGCTCTCCCCCTTCAGTGGCGGGACCATCTGCCAACACCTGTCCTTTTGTCACGCGGTCATTGAGACTAATGATTGGTTTTTGGTTTATACATGTGGAGTTGTTTGATCGTTGAAATTTTACCAAGTCATAGTTGTACACTTCATTGTCGTCTCCCTGAATACTGATCCGATCCGCTTCAACTCCTACAATCGTTCCATCAGCATCCGCAATAGCCAAGTGCCCTGAGTCATATGCAGCACGAGCTTCAACACCTGTTCCAATAATCGGTGACTGTGGACGCACCAAAGAAACGGCCTGACGTTGCATGTTTGTTCCCATCAATGCACGAGTTGCATCGTCATGTTCCAAAAATGGAATCAATGAAGTCGCCACACTCACAATCTGGTTCGGTGCAACGTCCATGAAGTCTATATTATGAGTGTTATCAATGGACGGATAACCACGACGACGTACTTCAGCACGATCGGTGAGGAAATAACCTTTTTCATCAATAGGAGTCGTTGCGGCAGTAGTCGTATACTTTTCTTCCATGAATGCATCAAGATGCACGATCTCCGCTGTTGCGCGAGGGTTAACCCAGATATGAGAAATCGCGTCTTTATGAGTTGCAAGTTTTTTTGCAAGACTGTCAGTCACCTGTTCGCCTGCCTTTGCAAGAACTTCACCGGTTGAAGGATGTTTGACTTCTACTCGAATAATTTCCCCAAGGGTCTGTTCCTCGTTGTTTTCAATCTTTGATTTCACGCGACGATAGGGTGTTTCAATAAACCCAAACTCGTTCAAACGAGCGTATGATGCCAAGTGGCCTACCAAACCAATGTTTGGACCTTCAGGAGTAGCAATAGGACAGATACGACCGTAGTGAGTTGCGTGCACGTCACGAACTTCAAAACCTGCTCGTTCACGAGAAAGTCCTCCTGGCCCCAATGCCGACAAACGACGTTTGTGCTCAAGCTCTGCAAGCGGATTCGTCTGATCCATGAACTGGGAAAGCTGAGATGACATGAAAAATTCTTTCACCGCACCAATGACCGGTCGTGCGTTGATAAGTTTTGTTGGACTTAGATGATCAATATCTAATGTGCTCATACGATCCTTAACGATGCGCTCCATACGCACCAGACCGATACGAAAACGGTTTTGAACCTGCTCACCAATAGCGCGAATACGACGATTGCCAAGGTGGTCAATATCATCGGGTTCTTTTTGTGAATTGTTGTATGAAATGATTTCGCTAATGACATGAGCGACATCTTCAGGACGCATAATACGTCCATCTTTTTTACGTGCAGGAATATCTTCATCAAAACGCTGGTTCATTTTATGGCGTCCTACTGCACCCAAATCATATCGGTCAAAACGGAAGAACATATCGTGCACAAGCTGACGTGCATTTTCTGGTGTTGCCATGTCTCCAGGACGCACGCGACGGTAAATTTCAACCAGTCCGCTGGCTTCGTCGGTAGCCGTATCTTTCAAAAGAGTGGCTTCTATGTGTTGGTTGTCAGGGTGTGTATCGACAGCCTTGAACAAATCAATGATCTGTTCACTCGATCCATAGCCCATAGCACGGAGAAGTGAGGTTGCGGCAACTTTTCTCTTGCGATCAATCTTTACCCAGATGACATTGTTTTCATCGGTTTCAAATTCAAGCCACGCACCACGGTTTGGAATGATTTTTGCACCATAATAACTCCGTTCTGAACCACGGAGATGCTCTGAAGTAAAAAATACTCCCGCTGAACGGATAAGCTGTGAGACGATAACGCGTTCCACTCCGTTAATCACAAACGTTCCCCTATCCGTCATGATAGGAAAATCACCCAAATATATGTCTTGTTCCTTAACTTCCTCAGTACGTTTGTTTATCAAACGTGTCTTTACCCACAGTGCACTTTCAAATGTAAGATTCTTTGCACGACTTGTTTTTTCGTCAAACTTCGGTTCGTCGAGGTAATAGTCTAAAAAATATAATTCGATGTCTCGTCCAATGAAATCCTTGATAGGAGAAATTTCATCGAGAAGCTCGCGTAACCCTGTGTCTAAAAACCAATGATACGAATCGCGCTGCACTTCGATGAGATTAGGGAGCTGCTGGATGTTATGCTCCTTAGTAAAGTACTTCCGACGGGAAGGAGTCGTCGCCATATAGTGGTGATAAAACTTAGCCTGCACCGGTCGTGCTCCTATATATAGAGGTCACGGCTAAAAGCGCGAGCATGGAGAGTTAAAAAGGGTGCGCCCATACCAGACAATAGGGCAAAAGGAAATCACTCCTCTCTTTTGCTTACTACTATCATACGGCTGCCACGATAAAAGCTATGTAAGAACAAAAAATGCCCACCCAACAGGGGTGAGGAATTAAACCCGACTAAAATGATTGTGCCAAACGTGAAAATCCCATGGTATGCTTCCTTCCTTTATTACAACAAGAAGCGGTGTGTATAAGCCATACTACCAGAATTTCGGAGAAAGTCAAGGAGAATAGGAGCAAGTAGGGCTGTCAACAAGGACAAGAAGCACTATTCATTATATTTTAGGCCCTTAATCATAAGGTTTTCGTCCGAAAATACCTTGACATCGAGTCACTGCACACGAAAATGTATCAACAGTTGGACCCCCTTAGTGCACATGTTATCCACAGCCACGAATCCTTATTATACTGAGGATTTGGTGTTTTGCTTGATTGCCAAACGTGCCTCTCTCCTCTCATCCCATGCCTCTTTAGAACCACCGTGCCCCATGATTGCTTGTTCAGCACCCTTGCCTGTCAAAAGAACAAAATCGCCTGTTTTGGCCAAACTACAGGCCGTATTTATGGCCTGCCGTCGATCCTGTATCACGAAAAGATTCTGCCCTTCTATTTTACCACCCTCAATGGCACCTTCCGCAACCTGTCTCACAATAACCTCCGGGTCCTCATCATAGGGATCTTCATTGGTCACAATGACAATATCTGCGAAACGAGCTGCCATACCTCCCAAGACAGGCCTGCGCGCTAAATCACGCCCACCACCCGCCGAACCCAAGACATGGATAAAACGTCCTGTAGACCCCTTATAGACCTTCTCGAGATAATCATAGAGCGCCTGCAACGATGCCGGCTCAGGTGCATAGTCCACTAGGACTCGATACTCTTGTCCTTCTTCGATCCACTCCATTCGCCCCGGCAGTCCATGAGTAGACTGAAGTGAATCACGAAGAGTATCAATGGAAATTCCCAACTCCTGGACTGTCACATAGGCCGCTGCACTATTATATACGTTAAATAATCCTTCTAAACCCGTCTGTATACGATATTGATCCAACTGGAATGATGATCCTTTCTCACTGAACTCAATATTTTTTATTTCATATTGATGACCAAGAGAGTGATTCACTAATGTGTTCACCCCAAATCCAACCTTCTTGTCTGCACCAAAACTAAGAAAATAGCCGGCGTGCTCATCGTCGGTATTGGCGATAATGACTTTAGGCACTGGATGACCATCAAGAGTCTTTCTATAGGACGATAAGAGCGTAGAAAATAATTTTGCCTTAGCCGCTTTGTACTTCTCAAAACCTCCATGCGACTCTATGTGCTCAGGGGTCAAATTGGTAAAAAGTGCAACGTCAACATCAATACCGGCAAGCCTCCCTTGCACCAAACCCTCCGACGAAACTTCTATAACAGCGTGGGTGCATCCGTCTTTCACCATATCGGCAAGAAGAGACTGTAATTGGCTGCGTCCCAACATTGTCATTTTTGATGTATTTACCCATTCTCGCTCCCCCACCCGAAACATCACACTACTGGCAAGACCAACCTTCTTACCCGCCGCTTTCAAGAGATCGGCAATAAGAATACATGTGGTACTTTTTCCATTCGTGCCCGTAACGCCAACCACGATCAATTTCCGTGAAGGAAAACCATATCTCCATGCAGCAAAAAAAGTAAGGACCGTATGATAGAGACGGAATAGTCCTTTTGGCGCAACCGCACGAATAATGTTTTTTATAGTATGAATCATACACCAATAAGTTTACGAAAAACTTGCACCGTCGCTTTCACATCATCAAGCGCACGATGAGTGGGACGATGAGAAATATTAAAATACGACGACATGGATGCGAGACTGTAACTTGGTAAATACAGCACTTTCTTTGCAATAAGTCGCGTATCCAAAATATGCCTATATTCAAGTGGCATACTATGCCGTATAGCTTGAAAATGCAATATCGGCAAGTCAAACGCTTTAACATTCTGACCTCCTACGATCCCCTCACCCAAGAATGAATTAAACTCATTCAAAACCTCTCTCATGGGAACACCTTGCGAGCGTAACGTATCGGGGTCAAGATTGTTTACTCCAAACGCTCCCCTGTCAGGGATGCCATCAAAATACACATACCGATGAAACGGTATTCCCACCGGTTCTTCTTTGGACAAAAGTTCGCCAGGTGAAAATTTTAATGCTCCAATTTCCAAAACGTCGGTGCTTACCGCAAGACCGTTTGTTTCAAGGTCAAAAAAAATAACCGAGTAATCAGAGATAAGTTCATGGATTTCTTGCATCATAATGATCGCTTTACATGGCGCAATAACGTATAGAGAATATATGGAAGTTTCTTAAATGGTATATCAAATGTTCCTGGATAGGTTATCACTTCTCCCCCAAACCCTTTCTTGAATCGCGTTACCCCCGCAAGCGGATGAGTGGAACTATCATCAGGAGCTACGCCCCAGAAATCATAATATCTATATCCTACATTTTTCGCATCGACCATGGCCTGCCACTGTAACAGATACGGTGCCATAACTTCTTTGTGCTCTTGCGTACTCGCACCGTAAAGGTAATACATAGTATCACCGAAACCCACCATCACTGCCATTGCCACAACGCTCCCTTGCCATTTTGCCTGATAGAGCGTGATATACGGAAAACTGGTCAGAAGTTTCTGGTAATACTCGCGTGAATGCACTGATATCTTATTGCGCTTTGCCGTCTCACTGCTTAACGCCCACCACATGGCAAGTTCATCCGAGGTTATTTCATTATATTTTTTTGCCGCCACTATAACTCCTTTCTTTTGAGAAAGATGAATATTGTATCGCGTTTTTGGATGCATTACCGACAACAGTTCATTTTCTGTTTTTGAAAGATCAACAATGCGTGTGTGTGAAGGTTCCACGTCGCGAACATGCGTCGCTTTCATTGGTACAGACTCAATTGGTTCTATGCGCGCAAATTGTGCACCTTGTTCATGTGACCATTTGATAAATTCTTTTGACCAGACATCGCTTGGTACACCAACAGGACCACGAGGACACATCAAATAAAACATGGTTCCCTTAAGAGGATACGCGATAGCCAGACAACGAACCGATTCTTTTTGTTCACCCCCTCCTAGATACCACACACGCCTCCCTAGTGATTTTTGAAATACTCCCCATTCATAGGATTGCAAAAACTGAGCATGGGGCTGTCCTGCTATATATGCATTCCATTCTTGTGGAGTACCGGAAAATTCCATGAGATTATCCTTTACTTAATAGCTGCAATGCCGCCTTGAGTCTGTTTTGCATACCAATAATGTCGGGAGACATTTCATTGATTACTATTTGGACATTATGGACGGAATATCCAAGACCTACCAACGCATCAATCACATCGGCATCATCACGATACGATTGATCGCCATCCGTATCTACTCCATATTCTTTTGCCAAACGTTCTTTGAGTTCAAGAACGACACGCTGTGCTGTTTTTTGTCCAATCCCGGGAACTCGCTGCAATAAACTTGCATCGCCGTTGATGATGGCACTACGGAGATGACTCGAAGAAGCAACATTGAGTGCAGCCACTCCTGTCTTTGGCCCCACCCCACTTACCGAGATAAGGTGCGTAAATAACTCAAGGTCTTGCTGATTTGAAAAACCATAAAGCTCACGCGCATCCTCACGAATATGTTCGTGAATATATAACTGAAGTTGTTCACCCACCGATACCTCATGAGTAACAGAAAAAGAAGTATACACAATATACCCCACTCCATATACTTCTAACAAAAGTGTGGGGGGCGTTATTGTGTGTACTGTACCGTTGAGATATCCAATCATAATAATTATTCCAAAGATACCTGTACGTTATAACTCTCAAGTTTTATAGGAGTCATACTTTCTTTCGCTTCCCCTACAACTACTGATGATGCTGATACCTGACGAACAAGATCCTCGCTGTTTCGAAGTACGAGTTCTTCAATTTCCGCATCCGCATGAATAGTTACAACAACGCGATCTTGAATCGTCAGCCCTTTATCTTTACGTAACGCATTTATCTGTCGCACTATATCGCGAAGCAAACCCTCTTCTCTCAACTCTTCAGTTATCAGCGTATCCAACACAACAGAATAATGAGAGTCATCACTACTTTCTATTGTGGAACCAGCGGGAAGTTGTTCCACCAACTCTATGCGTTTCACGTTTACCTCTTCAGAAAGAAGATAGTATAGATCAGAATCAATTGAGGTCTTGGTGATGTACAGCGTGTTTAGTGGTTGTCGAACCTTGATACCCGCTTTGGAACGAACTGAGAGGGCACGCTCGATCAATATGCGAACTGTTTCCATTTGTTCGATGTTTTCTCTATGCACGAGTTCGGGAGAAAATGCCGGCCATGTTTCCAAATGAACCGATGGTTTTTTTGCACTCCACGGGCCAAGACCTCGATATACTTCATCGGCCATGAATGGACATAGTGGTGCCAACAATTTTGCCGTCTCGCGCAAAATGAAAAATAACGTTGCCCCCGCGTCAATCCGGCTATCCGCCGATTCATCTTTGATGCGATCACGAATACGTCGAACATACCATTGGGAAAGTTCGGTGATGAATTCAGACACTATTCGCGTAGCAGCAGACAGATCATAACTTTCCAACCTTTCGGTCATTTCTTGTACAGTAAGTTCAAGCCTTGATAGAGCCCAGCGATCAAGCGGGTCGCGAACCGTACTCATGTCATACCCTTCAAACTGTTCCGGTGTAGGAAAATACATCGAGTAAAACGTAAATACATTCCAAAAAGTATTTACCACTTTGCTATATACTTCACGCACTTCCTTTTCGGAAAAATTTAAATCTTCAGATTTTACAATGGGCGATGACATAAGATAAAACCGTAGTGCATCAGCACCATACTCATTCATCACCGCCATGGGGTCAGGATAGTTTTGCAATCGCTTGCTCATTTTTTGTCCGTCTTCGGCGAGCACAATGCCGTTTACCAAAACATTTTTAAACGCCTGCTTTCCTACAAACGCACTTGAGATGACGTTAAGATAATAAAACCAACAACGAGTCTGATCGACACCTTCTGCGATAAAATCGGCCGGAAAATTAACTCCCCCTTCCGGATCAAAATCTTCCAGTGGTTTCCCCAGATAATGATTCTGCGCAAATGGCATTGATCCGGAATCAAACCATGTATCCAACACTTCCGGAATACGATTCATCTGCCCCCCACAAGAACACGGAAAAACAATGAGATCAACAATGTGTTTATGAAGATCGTTAACTTCTTGTCCTGAACGTTCTTTGAGCTCAGCCAATGACCCAATCACCTCCACTGTGTCACAGTGATCACACTTCCAAACAGGCATGACCGATGCCCAGAACCGTTCTCTTGAAATCGCCCAATCGCGCGCACCTTCAAGCCACTGTCCCGCGCGACCCTCTTTTAGGTGTGTAGGAAACCAGTACGTCTTACTATTGTTATCAAGCAATGTATCCTTTACTTGGGTCACTTTCACAAACCATGAAGACTTTGCGTAATTTAATAACGGAGTATCACAACGCCAACAGTGCGGATATGAGTGCTCATATTTTTCTTTGGAAAACAGTAGTTGTTTGCTCGCTAAGTATTTGATGATTTCTACATCAGCCGCTTGATGATCATCTTTTGATTTGACGAGCTGTCCTGCCCAATCCGTCACATCTGCAGTAAAGCGGCCATCCATACCAACGTGTTGAATAAACGGTAAGTCCTTTTCTAGTCCAAGACGATAATCATCTTCACCAAACGCCGGAGCAATATGGACAACACCAGTCCCATCAGTGTCCGTCACAAATGAAGCAGCCTGTATCGTGTACAGCTGTTCACTATTTTTCAAATTCTTATCTTGAAAAAAAGGAAACAGTGGTAGATATGTTTTACCGATATATGATTGGATATCAATACTGTGTTGCAGTACTGTATATGGTTTGTCTGAAAAAACTTTTTCAACGAGAACTGATGCAACAATATACTTGCCTCCCTCCCACTGGACAAGGTCATAATTAATTTCAGGATTTATTGCCAGCGCAACATTTCCCGGCAACGTCCATGGTGTCGTTGTCCATGCAAGAAAATGCGTATCAGGTGAATCAGTGAGAGTAAACTTGGCGATAACAGAAAGATCCTTAATTGTCTTGTACCCTTCCGCAACTTCTGAATGTGATAATGTCGTCTCACATCGCGGGCAAATATGCATCGACTTGTACCCTTCATACACTAACCCTTTATTCCACAACTCTTTAAACACCCACCACACAGATTCCATAAACCCCAGATCCATGGTCTTGTAGTCGTTATCCATATCAACCCAGCGACCAAGCCGTCTGATATATGATTTCCAGTCTTGAGCATACTCCAATACTTTCGAACGGCATTGTTCGTTAAACTTGTCGACGCCATAGGCGACGATGTCCTTCTTTGATTGGAACCCCAATTCTTTTTCTACAAGATTCTCAATAGGCAAACCATGACAATCCCACCCCCACCGGCGAGGAACATTAAATCCTTGCATTGTCTTGAATCGAGGGATAACATCTTTCAAACAGCTCGCCACGATATGACCATAGTGAGGTAACCCCGTTGCAAAAGGAGGACCATCATAAAATACAAACGTCGGCGATTCTTTTCGCTGATCAAGACTTTTTTGAAATATCTGCTCCTCTTCCCAGAAGGCCAAGATACGTTCTTCCATTGATGGTATTTCTTTCATAAAAAAATAGACGATGATTACATATCGTTATCCTACGACGAGAAGGCCGAAAAATCAAGTTATGCCCATGAAAATGACTCATTACTACTTCAAATATGCTATACTACAATATTGTCATAATATTATTACCCTATGCCAAAAGCAACGATGCCCCCTACCAAGAAAAAGAGTACGAAGAGCGCACCTGCCCGTGTTCGTAAGACAGCTCCAGAACAAGCGGAAGTTCCTGAGATCACTATTCCTCGCAGTAACCAGGAATATCTCCATTGGACAATTTTTGTCGTCGTGTCGGTGTTAGTAGCATTTACTGTTATCTATGCTGGTCGATCTGATTCTTCCAGTAATGCCGCAATGATTCCTTCACCAACTACTCAGAGTAAATCGACTACAAAAGAAGCTCCCCCTTATGTCCCTGAACCAACCAGCAAAACAGCTCAGAGCGAACAAGGAGTGATTGGTAAAGTTTTAAGCGTTACCGCTGACACACTGACATTAGAAAGCATCGCTCCTACCAAAGAAGGAGCAGCTATCGGCACGGTCTATACCACAAAAATCACGAGCGCAACAAAATTTGTCTACCACCCTGTCACCAGCAAAAAGGATAGCACAACAAAAACATTTGGTGCAGAAGCGGGTAATCTAGCGAATATCAAAAAAGGTATGTACGCATCAGCGACGACTCTTTCTGATGTAAACAAGCAGACAACGTTTGATGCGATCGAGGTGAACTATTCCGAAGCAAGTCCGTTGGAGTAGAGATACTGCCCCGCCGACAACGCAAAAAATCCCGCAACTTGAGTGCGGGATTTTTGACACACTTTTTGCAATACCTTACTCCTTTATTGGGCTAAGAAGTTTCTTCAATGTCGGTATATCCTCCTTCAATGTGTCCCACAGTATTGGTAACTCAATGTCGTCGTAGTGATGAATCAATTTATCTCGCATTCCTGCCATTTCTCTCCAAGGAATATCCGGATATTGTTTTTTCATCGACAATGAAATACGTTTTGCCGCTTCACCGATTATTTCAATACGCCGAATAATAGCATCTTGTGTTTTAGTATCACCAGCGAAAGAAGTTTTCTTTACACCCTTAATATAACTTTCTATCGCATAGATAGAATCGGCAATATGCTTAACGTATAACTGATCCCTCTTAGAAGAGTCGTTTTTTTTCTTTGTTGACATTTGAGCGCATGTGTTTACAAAGACTCTCTTCGGTTATGAGATCCACTCTCTTACCAATGAGGTCCTCTATTTGAAATTGCAAACCGAGAAGTCCTAAAAGGGTAACTTTCTTATTCTTTTTGAATGTGACAAGAAGATCAAGATCACTCGTTTTTTTTGCATCTCCTCGCGCGTACGAGCCAAATATATGAGCGCGAGAAACTCCCGATTTCTTTAAAATCGGTATTGTATTTGAAAATTGTTGTATAGCTTGTTCCATATACCCATACTACCTAAAATTGGATAAAAATACAATCGCCCCCCCCTGTTTACGTCTCGACTGAGCTGTTTTCTTATCCACAAGTACAGCATTATTGCCAAAAATTTCTTCATGATATAGTGGCAATATTAAATATAACGTCACACTTTTATGACGGTTTATAAATGCGATTTGTGCTTGCAAGAGATATCTCACGCAGAAGACAATATTTACATTGGCCGAAAAATCTTGCGATGGGTGACTTTATGCACTGAGTGCGGTAAGCCGGCATTGGATTTTTTGGAATCAGTAGAACTAAAACTTGAAAAGAAGTCTTCCTTGTAACAGATGCACGGGAGTCATAGACTCGTATCCTTGAGGCATCATAATCGTATCAAAATGATACGATTCTATGACCAGGAATGTGTTTAGGCTGACGTGATAATTCACCCAAGAAGTCAGATGGCCTCTTGGATTTTCCATAAAAAAATATAACCGATATTTTGAAATCCCACAAACCATAGTGCGGGATTTTTAAATATAGAAAGGGGCACATTCGTAACTACACATCATTCTTTATATATTGTACTGCCTCGCTTTTGGTGATTATTTCTTTATTACGAAGAAGTGTTGCAGTGTTAATTTTTATCTCGTTCTTTGTGTCTTCAATCTTATCCATCAAACGGTGCTCCATCTTTCCCATGTCTGCTCTCAGCAAACCTAAATCCTCTTTTGTAGCAAAATGCTCAATATCTTTCTTTGTGGCAAAATCACGAAGATCATCTTTTGTAGCAAAGTTTTCAAGGTCTTTCTTTGTCGCCATATTAGCAAATCCCTTTCCCACCATCAGAGCAAAATCGTCAAAACGAGCTTCGAGGGTTGTATTAAGAATCTGTGTAAATTCTTCTTTTGAAAGTGGGGTGTCCATATAATGTTATTAATGGCACTAAGATATAAGAAACTATATCAAACCTTCAAAAAAACAACAACCGTTATATTCGACGTACATTGTGCTATAATACATACATCTGACCCTTAACAAATTATTCTTAATTCATGAATTTATAACTATTATGTCAAAGATGCCCTTTAGGGTGCCAGGACCTATGCAGATACCTACTTAAAAATCCCGCATTCATGTGGGATTTTTAATTTATAATGTTTTTTGAAAGGACTATACTTATTTCTTAGTATAAGGATTATTTTTTGAATATATGACTTGCTCAGGAGTTTGATTTAACAAAGTAGGATCTGTCGTATTGACTTGAATATAATCTCCTTTTTTGACATCCTCACGTTTTCCAATTGTCATAGTTATTTTTTTGTTTACATCAGAAACTGGTGTAACAAAGCTTGTTTGCTCATTTAAAGAAAAAGTATAAATTTTTCCACTAAGTGTCCCTGGGGTTGTTTGTATCTTCATATTGTTCTCGTACGCCCTCATTACCAAAGTTTTATCATTAACACTATCAACCTCTCCGACAACAGGCAATCCAGCAACGACAGATACTCTAGTTGCTGGTTGGGCTACTCTTGTTTTTTCCCCCAAGCCTAATAACTGTTTCATTGTAGTTGGGGTAGTGTTTTGTTCGTTCTTAGTTATCGGTTTACTAAGCTTTTCCAGATTGGAAATCTCTGCCATATTTGTCGGTTCGCTATCGATGCTCGTTTTATTGATTTGCAGTGTCAATCGAACTGTTAAAAACAATGATACCAGCGAAATGACACCGAATAAGCCAACGATTAGAAAAAATAAAGTCTGAGGTTTTTTTGAACTTATCATCATATATAATTTGTGGTAGTTATATATCTCAATTAAAAATCTGAACCAATACAATCCTTGTCAAAATATATTCCACCAGGACTAAACAAATTACCATTTTCGTACCTAGCACTACACGTCATATATCGATACATCGATGGAAGACCCGAACCTACTGTTGCTGGGTGCATATCTATTTTTAATATACCGAGATCCATTTCAAGAGCTACTCCAACAAATAAGTTTCGACCTACATATGTCTCATTAGCTGAAGACAAATCTCCACCAGAAACAATATCGCCATCAGCAACAATATTACGCCCAACAGTAAGATCTCGCCCCACATCGGTATCTCTACCTGAATGTAAGCGATCTCCACCTATTTCTCCTGTTACACCAATATTCCCTCCGTGAGTAAGGTCAGTTAAACTACCTATTAAAGCTATATCTTTCCCGTTTGCTACATATCCAGCATCAAGAACTGCTTGAAGATCACCAGATCCCCCTGTCCCTGTACCCCCCGGCCAATCTGTTCTACAAACACCACCGATACAGACATTTCCCTTGAAATTTGCAAGCCCCTCAAACGTGGCTTGCTCTCTAAACCAAGAAAAATCGTCAACTTGTAGTGCATTTTGATGCAGCCCTCCAATCATAGGTAGTGCCTCAATTTGTAATCCACCTTGAAGGTTAATTTTATTGTTCGTAACAGCCCCCAGGTCTGTAACTTGTTGCAACGTGCCCACTGAACCGCTTCCTGACGGATATGTGATAACGTTTGTAATTGACGTACTATCATTGGTATCTCCAAGATTATCTTTGCCACACCCCCAACCAGTGCCATTATACTTGAGTACTTGCTGGCTGGAACAGGAAGGCAACTGCATAGGTGATGGCCAACCAATTCTGCAATCTGTTCCTATACAAACCGTTGGTGCCTTTAATTGCATATTTGACGTAATAGCACCCGTAGCCGTGATTATACCGCCTGATACAATCTGGCCAGTAGTAGTAACGGAACCGGCACTTAGTGTACGGATCTGCATATCTTGAGTTGGTGCCTGATTGTTAATAGCAAGAACATCACCAAGACCTTGATTTCCTACCTTAAGAACAAGCCGGTCCGGTGACCAAGTACTGATACATGTTGCTCCATTAAGACATATCGAGGGTGTAGTCACCGAGGTTGTTGCAGTAATCGCTCCTGCGGTTAACGCCCCACTACCCGCATTAATACCAGCTCCGTTGGTGACAATACCCCCATTGGCCGACAAAAGTCCCGTAAACGTCCCCGTACCTCCGCTAATAGGACCAGTTCCAGCATTAATACCAGCTCCGTTGGTGACTACACCCCCATTAGCAGTTAAGAGTCCTGTGATAGTGGTGGCGCCTGTAACACCAAGTTTACCTTTTAGTGTCGTATCATTCGATACATCTAACGTTCCATTGATGGCGGTATTGCCCCCGATAGTCAAACGATTCCCTGCTACAGGCGGTGTTCCGATACCGACCAATCCATTTATTTGAAGATTCCCATAACTACCGGAAGGACTCGTCCCGTTTACACTCAATAAATCCCCCGTTGATGCGCCCTCCAGAACACTCACTGCATTAACTCCCGTCCCCACTCCGATCTGGTACTTTCCTGTTTTGGAAGCAGTACCCGACTGTATCGTCCCATTCACATCAAGTGGTACTGCGGGGTTTGCTCTCCCAATACCCACAAGTCCGTTTATCGCAACATTAGTATAAGCATTAGAACCCCCAATTGGCCCGTTGATGTTCAGTAAGCTTCCATCAGCCACGGAAGATTCTATTGCCGACTTACCTCCAATTTGAAATTTTCCTAGATTATTAGCCGTACTTGATTGCACTGTCCCGTTTACATCAAGCGCTGTCGCGGGACTAACATTCCCGATCCCCATCCTATTATTCAAAAGCGTAACAAACTTGTTTATAATCCCCCCATTTTTTATGTCCAAATTCCCTGCGGCTTCCATATTTCCGTCAGTGTCGACGCGAAACTTTTTAACAAACCCTTTTTCAAACAACAGAAAATTCGGCGTAGTAAGCGGGTTACCTGTAGAGAACGTATTATTATGCACATTTCCAAACAAAAGATTTGTCCCTGCAGCCAAGATAGGACCCGGGCTAATAGGGCCCAGAGCAACATCAAACACGGTACCCAAAGTTGTCATACCCCCGATAGCGGTTGTCTCATCCCCATCTTGGTCCAGCACGACCCCGTGTGTCGTAAAGCGTCCCTTGTTCGTCACGTCTTGAAGTGAAGGACTGATGTTCAGCCAATCACTTCGACAATCAGGACTCGAGGCAGGTCCAAAACAAAGAGTGGAAACAACAAGCCTGCCCCCTGCACTACTTCCCAACACCATATCACCCAAAAATTTGGAAGCATCGGCGCTAATATCAAGAACACTTTTTAACCCCCCAGGACCAGCACCCGTATCTGGTTGTCCGTAGGGAGGAAGCTGTACCGGCTCTTTAAACGCTGCCTGTGCAACCTGGTGACCCATGAACACGAACAAGGCAACCGCGACCACCAAAAAAGGAAGCAGTACTTTTTTTGTAGTGGCTATCCCCTTCTTCGACTTTAGTTCTGATGATGTTGATATGTTCTTTATCTCTTTCATATTGCAGATCGTAGATGCCCTTGTGGATAGGGTCTCAGATTATTATAGAGAAAGTATACCATGAAATATATAAATGGATAATATTTTTCGACGAAGATACCAAAATCACTTCTCATCTCAAAACCGATTGATAGTTCTTAAGCAAAAATACTGTTTCGGTTTTGAGATGCGTCTTGACCCACGCTTTATTTTTTTCATTCAAAAGCTCACCTAATCCTTGCAATATCTGTGCATCTTTCACTTGTTCGACAAGAGAAATACAGTCATCGATGTACTCTTTCAGGCTTTTTGTCGTCCACTTCGCCAACACCTCTCTGTCAATATCCCAGTTATTTTTTGCAAAGTACCACACATCGTAGATATCACGCATTGCGGTTTCGCTTCGCAAGGTCAACGCAGCAAGCTTGCTTGCGAATAGATATGGCCTTTTGGCAACGAACATTGAAATCCCCAAATACTCTTTTAGTTCATATTCCTCCTTGAGGTCAGGCACCACCCTTCTTGTACTTATCTCAATTTTAATATTGTGGTCAGTATCCCCGTAAGAAAGAAGACAAAAGATAGTATTCATTTTTATGTAACTGTCTTTGATAATGCCATATCGCTCTAAAATCGTTTTAATCCTCTCGAAGATTAATGTATAAGTATCTTGATCGCCACCAATCACATCAAAATCCAAATCAACTGAAAATCGTGGCAACTCGTAAAAAAAATATGCACACGTACCCCCTTTAAAACCCAAAAATGGCGCAATTGACACATCAGCATATATGTCTCGCAAAATCCGTCCCATTATGAGTTGGTGTTTTTCTCTATTCAGCATATTTTTTTTGATATCTCCTCAATCGTCTGACGAGCTGTTCGTTCCCATATAGCGAGACCAAATCAAAACACTTATCCCAATTAACAGGACGAAGATTATCAAAATGGTAGTCGGGAAAAAGATATATCATATCCAAAAATGCTCGCTCTGCCGAGGCAATACCATACGTGCCTTTGTTCTCTATCCCCATTCCATTAAACAACACAGTGTCTTTTAATGTTCTAAATATGATAGTTGTCGAATCGATAACCATTGTTTTCGACCAGGGGCCGGCAACAAAAATTGCGTCATAATACTGAAACACCATACCTTCTTCTCGAAGCACGGATTCAAAACTGATATATGAAGGAGTATAGATACTCGTCGCGAGTTCTTTTGAATTATAATTCTTATCTTTTGCAAACACACCACGAGTAAGGCGGATTAAGTCTCCTTGTTTAACATAATATGATATCTTTGATTTCAGGTTATTTCGATTCGTTTCTCCCCATAATAAAGCTAAATCCTTGCTCGTAAGGATTGTTTTGGGGGACTGGTACAATATAGCAATCAAGTTATCCATGACGATATGTTTGATGGAAGTACTATACACTCTTACTTCCATTATACATTATTAGTTGCTCCCTGTCAACTACACGGATCAAAATTATTTTTAAGTCTATAACTTAGAGTAAGTCAGTGTGAATAAGGTTAGTTCACTAGACTAGTTATGTACTAATTAAGGTAGTTCTCCAAAAAAATATACCTGTACTACCGTTCAATCCGTAACAAAACTATACGTTAAAATGATCCAGATATCCTTTTATGTTTAGGGTCGTTTCGTCAAGTATTATGTTTTCAACAAGGACTTTGAAGACCCACTGAGTAATCCCCCACGCCGAGAGGATGACGGCCAAACCGAGAAGTGCGTATTTAAGGATGTGTTGTGCTTTTTCTACATTGTCTTTTTCTCCATGCGCGGTCATCCAAAGAAAGCCTGCATAGAGGATAAGGGAGACGGAGAGAATAGCAAGAAAACCAAGAATGTATTTAAGTACATTTGCTATCAGTGTAATTGGTTCAAGCTTATTCTGTGGTAAGGTGGTACCTTTAGTGCCCGTAGTATTCTTGAACTCACCTCCTGTGAGTATATCGGACAGAGACACCGCATACGAGGAAATAGGCATTACGGTCACGACCATACTACCCAAAGTAAAGGTCAGCATACCAATGGCAATAAACGTGCGTGCTTTTTGTATTGATGAAAATATATTCATATCTAGGTACCCGTAACGGCTTTAGCGATTGTTAAAAGAACCCAGTAGGTCAGTCCCTGTGCCGCAATGATAATTACTAAACCAACGACTGCCGTCTGGAGGAGATCTTGTGCTTTTTTTACCTTCTCTTTTTCACCCTGTGCCGTCATCCAGAGATATCCTGCATAAAGAGTGAGAATGAGAAATATTATGCCAAGAAACCCAAGAAATATTTGAATAACACTCCCAATAATCATACCTATTGAGTTGGTAGGTGCACCCGACGTAGCTCCACAGGTCTTCCCCCATGCACCACCCGCCGTTTGGAGATAATCTAATATTCCTTTGTCAGCACAATCAGAGGTGGTAACAGCAAATCCATTAATACCCGCAAGAGCGAGGGTGAATACCATCGCACTCATGCCAATATATCGAACCGCATGACTCATGCGCTCCGCGACGGACTTGGCTAAAATAGTATTTTCTTTTGTTACCTTCTTTTTCATATCGAAGATATCGCAGATGCCTTTCGGGTATTATTACTTCACTCCCGTGATGGGTTTAAGGCTTTCCACCACGAAATAGGCAATGGCGTAGGAGGACAAAACGATGATAAGCCCAATCACTGCCGTCGTGATCATTCCGCGCGCTTTTTCTACCTTTGTCTTATCCCCTTCTGCGGTCATCCACTTGGTGCCGGCATAGAGTAAGATAATCAACAGCACGATACCCATTATACCGAGAATCACTTTTATCACTGCGCCAATAATAAGCGGGACTGAGTCGGCGGTTGCCGTCACTTTTGCTGCTGTTTTAGCTTGGTCAAATACAGAATTAATGTCATTCTTTGCTGCTATCTGAGTACGGGGAATATTGGTTGTCAGTGTTGTCGTCGCAAACGCACCACTTCCTGCCAACATACTTACCGAAACAATAATTGCAAAAAAAATCTTTTTCATACCTAGTGAGCAGCGGTTATTGGCCCTACTAGTCGAGATAAGACGAAAGCAGTGATCGCGTAAGCAGACAGCACAATGATAAGACCCAGTACCGCATGAAATATAAGACCGCGTGCTTTTCCTACCTTTGTCGTATCCCCTTCCGCCACCATCCATAGGATACCGCCATACACGACAAGGATCAGAAATACCAAACCAAGAACAGATAAAATGATCTGGATGGAAACACCGATTATTGCGGGAAGTGTTTGTTCATCAAGATTATTAAAGCCAAAAAAACCTTTGAACCCTTCCGCGCTTTTATTCAAACTATCTAGCGGTGGGGTTGAAAGAGGAACAGCAAATACAGGGATTGGAATCCCTGGCGCAAAAACAAGAACGCCTGCTATCAGAGTTGATAGCAGGGCGCCGATGCCGACTTTGAAGAAAGTCTTGTTCATGGGAGTAAAATCTATGTGCGCAGCTTATTTAATGATAGTCGCAGGAACACTAAACGCGTATTGTGCAATGCCCCATGCAGAGAGAATAATAACAAGCCCAATAACTCCCTGTATCAACATTTTTTGTGCGGATTCAACTTGTTCATCTTTACCTCCTGCGGTCATCCATTTGAAACCTGCAATCAAAATGATAATCACGGCGATAATACCGAGAAACCCAAGAACAAAATTAATAACCGATACCACTGTCTCGTAGGGGGCAATAGCTGTCGAATCATGACCTGGCAATGGTGCATTTTTTGAATCGTTTAATCCATATCCAGTCGTTGGGACAACCGGCGCCGCCGCATTCACCATCGACACAGGCAAAAGTCCAAAACCTACCGTCAATACACTCGCGACAAGGAACGTTCGTACTACGTTTTTGAGAGTTGTTTTCATACAACGTACAAGGAAATTAAAAATAAATTCTTATTAAGTACTTATAGTATAGCAGACTGTTTTAAGAGCGGAAGTGAATTACTTTTTACTACTTCATCTAATCATAGTGGTGCCTGCGTAATGAACTCACGAAATAGTTCAACTTTCCGAACATCACTCGCATCGAACAAAAAAGGTTGTATGTCTCGTCCTAGTTCTTTAAAATCCAGTCCAGCCGTTGATTCCAACATTCTCGCGCGGAGCCCTTCCGGATCCCCTACCCCAATCTTTGCCTGAAGATACTCATAGTTCGGTTTGGTAAACGAGGAAAGGAAGACAATGTCATAAAAATCACGACCTTTCGCGCGCTTGCGATTTATCGCCGCAAACATCTTCTGAGAAAGTAATATGTCAGGAGGGGTAACGAAAATCTCCGAAAATACGTCAAACTTGTTAAGAATTTTCTTGTCTGGTTGATAAGAGACGCCATGAGCCAGACTGTCAACTTGTATGAGAATCTTTTCTTCCTGATATGGTGACAGTTCATTCACAAATAGTATATCAGGCAACCGCACTCGACACCGATAGGCGTCTTTACCAACAGTATCGATTTCAACGCGCAAACCTTGCCGCTCCAGTTCAACTTGGATGATGTGCGCAAGCTCTTCAAACTCGCCGTCTTCCAGATTGAAATTATCAAAGTCTAAATCTTCCGAAAATCGGGTATTCCCATATATAATTCGTAACGCAGTACCACCCAAGAACGCCAGTTTAGCGGCATGCGGGGAAGCAAAAATAATTTCAAGGATCTTATACTGAAGGTACTCTCGAAGAATACCCCGTTTGAATGGACGTAACGACTCCGGATATTGTTGTTCGATTTGCTGCAAGGTCAACATATCATTTTGATTGTTTAATCAACGAGATAAGATCTTCTGTTCTCCTTAGAAACCCCCTACTTGTATACACCATGGCATATTTCCGAAATTTTTTTATGTCGGCTTTTTCTAAAAACTCTTCACTATTGAACCTCCATTCGTAAAAATCTTCAGGCTTAATAATATTTGGGTGGAGATATACATAATCGAGCACTGCTTTTTCAATCTCCGCAATTTTGTACGTATATCCATTCTTTGTTTCCAGTCGATACCCAAAAAAATACTCCGCTTTAATTTGTTGGTATGAAAATTCCGTAACCGGTGACTTAAAACTGGCCGTCTTCTTACTGGACGCCGAGGTAATCGAATATACCCCCTCCGGAATCAAACCATAATACGACAACGCCATTTCAAAAGATACGTACGATGGCGGGTATAACCGATTTGCAATCAAAAACAATACCTCTTCGCTCAAAGGAAGATCGGCAAACATGTAATAACCACGACGCAGCTTCTTGATATATCCCTTATTTTGCCACTCATTAAGCTGATGACGATAAAAAGTTGGATCGATCTTGCGAATATCCACCAAGGAAAAAACAGCAAAGTCTTTCAACTCTCCTTGTAATTGTTGGTACTTCATAGATTTCCGAAACGTACTATATTTAGTACTCTTTGGAATTATAACAACAGAGAAAGAATCGCGCAAACGATATCATGTCTACACATCGGTGTGTTACTTTATTTCCCCAACAAAGCAGTGAGGAGGAATCTGACGATTGCGGCGCTGGCGAAGATGACCGCCATACCGATTGCGGCCCATATCATGGTATCCATGCCTTTTGTTACTTTTCCTTTATCCCCTGCCGAGGTCATCCAGAGAATACCGCCATAAACAAAGACCACCAGTGCGATTGAGCCGGACAGGCCGAGAAATGCATTGATAACCAAGCCAATAAATTCCGCGGGGCTATTCACTGCGAGAGGGTTTTCAAGAGTCACGTTACCAGCAGCGGCGTATGCGAAGTGAGTGGTAAGGAGGGTGATGCCGGCTATCGCTGTTGATAGGGTGACGGTACTATTTTTGGGGAGGGGCATATTTCTTGCTAATTCGATTTAATAGATTATTGCGTTGGGACAGTCTACTTTCCATCTTTCATCCATGCCAATAAATTCTGTGGTTCCACAGGATGTCGCATTAGGACAGTAGAACTTATTATGAATTGTTACGTCCAAAAACGCCTTATTTTGACAGTCAGTAGATGAGATAGACTCGCTGGTATGAAATGCAGTCCCTGATCCATTGGTATTATACGATACACAGCATACCCCATTTGAAATAACTACAGGAGCGCCACATTTCCCTGCGGTACACTGTCCTGTCTTACATTGTGCAGGGTCTGTACATGCTTCATTATCGTTCTTTTTTAACTCACAAGTACCATTCGCAGGGTCGTTTGGGTTAGTACAGTACTGAGTCCCCGCACATTGCGCTTGCATTGGTGGAACCTCACATTTTTGACCCGTTAATTTTATCGGCAACACACAGCAACACTTGTTTCCTGTAATAAGATATGACGATACAAACACTCGATTCTTGTTTGTCTGATTACTCGCGACCGCGTCACAAACAGCGCTTCCAAAACCACAATCACTGTTAGCTATAAAATGATCCGTACTAGTACAAGACTCATCTTTACAATGATAGCAATACGGTGCTGCGCCCACCCCTGTACTAAACTCAAATTTTCCCGCACCACACATTTGCAATGCTTTGGCCGAGGCCTCGGCGTACGTTACATAACAGCCACCCTGACTTTGCGCTTGAGTTTGAGCTAGTTGTATCTCCGGCACCACCCCAATCGTTCCAAAGTGTATCGGCGTACAAATATCTGCTTGATATGACCATTTGCTAGTACCATTAAAAATTCCTCCCAGACGACCTGCAAGTGTCTTGTCGCCCGTTTCTTTTTTAATCAAACTAGTCATAACAAAGTTTACCGCCATCCAGCTGGTAAACACAATCACGAGCCCAATCGCGGCGTTGACCATCGTCTCTGTCCCTTTTGTCACTTTCCCTTTATCCCCCGCCGAAGTTAAATACTGAAAGCCCCCCAACACCACCATCAAAAGCGCGACACTGCCGCTTATGCCCAGAATAAACGTTGCGATATTGATAGCAAGCTGAATAAACGCATCCAAGGTATAATTACAACACAACATATCGCACATCGGGATGATCTTGCTTATAAGCTCACCTGATTGCGGTGCACACATTGCCGGTCCCCCTGCACATCCCCCAGGAACAAACGACGCTGTTGATTTACCCGCCAATGTCGAATCTGCCCACACCAGCGTAGCAGTAGCGCCGATGCTGGCGATAACCATAACGCCAAAAAGAAATGACAGTATGGCGAGGCGGTATTTTTTTGGATGACGAAGTTTCATTGCGAGTAGCTTTGAGAGATAGTCTGCTGGGCTCTATAGATGAGACCTGACATAACACTACGCTCGTCTGAGATATCTCCCCCTTTACTAGTCAACGCCGTGTCGATCATATCCAAAAACGCTTTTTCTGCTGACGACGCATCGAGGCCATGATACCAGTTATCCGCGATGAGAAGTTGCGATGCAAACGGCCGTGTCACGTCATTTTTTAACTGTTCATCAATCATCGCGCGGAGCGCAGTCGGTGCTTGAGTTTTTTCCAAATAGGATTTTACATTCTCCTGTGCTGTGGCAAACATGATAAAATCCCATGCCATGTCTTGATATTTTGATTTATTGGATACTCCCTCTGCCCAGTAATTGGCGTATGTTTTCTTAAGTTCTGGTTGTTTTTGCGGTAACGGAGCGACTTCAAACTGCAAACCCGGTGCTTTGGTCTTGATTTGGGCTATGTGATACGAATACCCGAACATCATCGCAGCACGTTCTTGGGAAAAACTCTCTACACTGTTTGGTTGGTCTTGATTCCATGTATACACATCTGCTTTGGTTACCCACGCAAAATCAGTATAGAAACGCAGTGCCTCTGCCGCTGGATTAATATCGCTTGCCACTTTTATATACGGTGATACCTCCTGAAGAGTCACTCGTCCGTCCTTACTCATGACGGTGCCATTTTGCTCCATGAGAGCCGAGAGAATATCAAATGCGCGCTCAATATTTCGCGAACCACCAAATGCTGCTCCAGATTGCAATAATTCATGGGTGTCAGGTGCAATAACCGTCAATTTTTTTACGTCATCCTCGAACTCAGTCCAGTTGGTGGGAGGTTGTGCAATTCCCGCACTATTAAACAAGTGGGGATTATAAAACAAAGAAAGAGTATCGACGTACATAGGTAAGGCATACACCAATAGATTGCCCGTCTCATCGGGAAACATCACATCGTCAGCTACGGCGGGCACAAACGTATCACGCATATACTTAGGACTATAGCCGGGCACACTTTCAATTTTACCCACCAATGTTTCACCCCCTAACCCTTTCTTTTGATTTTGTACTCGTTGTACGTTCAATACTTGTGGCATCGGGGCGAGTTTTGAAACATACCCCCCTACCCATGTGTTATGTAATGAAAAAATGTCAGGCCCTCGATCTTCTGCCAAAGCGTTGAGGAGTTCTTTTTCATATTCATCAAATCGGAATTTGCGATATTCAATCGTCACATTAGGGTGAATCGCCTGATACGCACTGATAATCCCCGCCACATCTTCTTGATCATTAAACGCACTCCAATATTTCAGTGTAATAGGCTGTGTAGGGGTGACAGAAGATTTCCCTGTCGATTGCCGTGAAGGAAGATTCATGAATAAAACGACTAACATCACGACAATGATGAGTCCACACACGATCCCCACGATAATAATAAGTTTTTTGAGCCGATCGTTCATAATGTATTATTATACCATGGACGTAACGCTTTACGGAAAATACTTACATCCCTAGCCCTACCAAAAAACCGAATAAACACCCTACTGCAATCATGGGAAGCGCAGGGATGGGACGTTGCCAACGCATGAGGACAATATGGTTAAGAAGTAATCCCACCAGTGAACCGACAATAACACCTATTGATGCGTTGGAATTTATCGGTGCGATCGCAACACTCAAAAACATCGGTAGAATCAAATCACCGCCCCCTAACACGAGAAATCCCCCACTCGGTCGCACATCGCCTAATTGTTCATAGAGGCCGTACCATGACTCGGGAATAATCAGCGCAAAACTTGCCTGGCGCGCAATAAACGCTCGCGCCATGTGAACCATGTGGCCCGTAACATACACTGCAACCACATCATACGCTGACAAAATGAGGAGTAACCAAGCCGCGACTGTCCACGATATCTGCATACCCAACAGTGCGCCTATACCCGCACTGGAAATGATGATAGCTATGTTATGCACCCAGATGATGGGGAGTAAAGCAAGGCCTACACAAAACGTAATCGACACAAACAAACTAATAGGAAGAGGAAATACCATTTGGAATACCGTCACCAGTCCCGAACACAACCCAAGAAAAAATAAAATACGGTAGAGCGCTTGACCGTGATACAGTTTTATTAATAACAACACGAGAATCGTCCCTATAGCGAAATACGCAAGAAACATGGATAACGAAATCCCTCCTGTCAGCGTCACTGACATTTCATTGAGAGTACGGATACGATCGGCAACAATCAGTGCCAGGATTTGGGCGAGAGAGAACAAGACGATTGTGTGAGTAAGGAGGCGAAGGTGGATACTGTTTGATTTCATATTTTCCCTTTTCTGGGTCTTTTCAGACATTACTTTTTTAACATACTGTGATTGACTACTTTCTTGGTTTTGCTCGTTTCCTAAGCAGAGAGAACGTTTTCTTTTTTGGTACTTCTCTTTTTTGTCGGGCAACGACGGCTCCATACAAGGACAAAAGGACCAACAAGACAAGGGTCAAGGCGATACCCCCCATCGTCATTCCTAACCAAATGAGAAATGAATTATCAACAGAGGAAGCGAACGTTACCGTGGCAGT
>JAHFJA010000026.1 GCA_023246095.1 bacterium
GCTCATTTTGTATCAAATCGCCTGCGAAGATTTATTTAAAGAAAGCGTTAAGGAATTAACGTATTATTATCTAGAGGATGGATCTACTGCGTCGTTTCTCGCGAGTGATGGGGATAAACAAAAGGTCAAAGAACGCGTAATGCAGCGCATCGAAGCAATTCGGGCGAGCAATTTTGAACCAACACCAGGCTTCCAGTGTAAATTTTGTGACTTTCGCGATATTTGTGAATATCGGCAGTAATAGACACCATAGTTATGTCGTTCCAACCAATCCAAGGCCTCCTTCCGAACGTGGCGCGCCATACGGGAATTACGCAGCAAATAGTAATTGCTCAGGCGTTGTCTCGAGCACATCGTGTTATAGTTGAACATTTAGGAGAGTCGGCAGGAAATAAACTTCAGCCAGCATATATCCAGAATAAAACTCTATTTATTGCGACTCTTGAACATCCGCTTGCTTGGGAAGTAGGATTACATCAAGAAGAAATTGTGAAAGGAGTTAATGCCGAAAGTCCCTATCCATTAATTCAACGCATTCGCGTTATTAGTTAACATGCCAAAAGGATTTACAAAAAACGAACTTTTGATTGGTATCCCGACGATTGTAGTGATTGTTGCGCTCGCAATATGGGGTATCTGGTATGAATTTGCGCGGATGACGGATGCGAAACAGTATGGAGAGACACTCGCGTGGCATAGCGCTCTTTCACTATATTTTCATATTCACGGTGTGTACCCGACAACTCCTACTGATGGCATGTCACTACAAGGGAAATGCCTGATTGATGAAGGATTTGTTAATAGTACCGATAAAGCATGTCTTGAAGCATCTCGTGTCTATAACGCTTCCGACGAATCAGCTACTATTTATTATCCACGGACCGAAGGGAACACTATCTGTAATGATTCGCAAGGGTGTGCTCGATATTTTATGACGGTTCCACAAAAAACCCGATCGATCTCAGGGCAGAATCGTGATATTTTCCGCTCACCTCCACGAGGGATTCACATATTTGGCCCCGAAGGTCTTCTTATTGATCAAAAACAAATACCTGGCATATGACCCTAAAAAAATACCTCGCTATCATGACCTTTGCGACGCTTGTGTGCTGGAGCGCCTGGTTCGCGGTGCTTAATATGATTGATGTGAGCGATACGGGGCTTTTAGGATATGCACTATTTTATGTAAGTTTATTTTTGGCTTTGACGGGCACCTTTGCGGTGGTAGGCTTTTTCATACGATTGGTGCTCCTTAAACAGGAGTTAGTATTTCAAAAAGTAGTAATTGCTTTCCGACAAGCAATATTTTTTGCGCTACTGATTGACGGCCTGTTGCTGTTGGCAGCACGAAACTTACTGACCTGGTACAATGTCATGTTTTTGGTCATTGGCCTCACCATTGCCGAATTTTTCATGATTTCACGTCAACCCAGGTATCGGGCGTAGGTACAATTGGTGATACCTTGACAGTCTTTACATTCCTACCCTATTTGCTATAATTGAACCAAGAATCTTACTTGTTTACATAACTTTATGATGGTGTTTTACATCCTTCTTGCCATCGTGGTGCTATTGATATTGGCAGTTGTAGCTATTTTTAATGGTCTAGTTGTTCTAAAAAATCGTACAGAAGAAGCATGGTCTGATATCGACGTACAACTTAAACGCCGTTACGATTTGATTCCTAATCTAGTGGAAACCGTAAAGGGGTATGCTACTCATGAACAAGGGACGCTTACAAAAGTGATCGAGGTGCGTAATGTTGCTATGAATGCACATAATAGCAATGCGCCGATGGAAGAACAGGCAAAAAATGAAAATATGCTGTCTTCTACTCTCAAATCAATTTTTGCATTAGCGGAGAGTTATCCTGACCTTAAGGCGAACGAGAATTTTGCAAAGTTGCAAGATGAACTTTCCGACACAGAAAATAAAATTCAGGCGTCACGTCGTTTCTACAATGGCAACGTGCGAGATCTCAATACTAAAATCGAGACATTTCCGAGTAATGTTATCGCCGGTATGTTTGGATTTGTAAAACGATCATTCTTTGAACTGGCAGACGAGAAAGAGCGGGAGAACGTCAAAGTTTCATTTGGTTCATAACTCATGTATAACCAGATCGCTTCAAATAAGCGGCGTTCATGGTTGTTGATGGGAATAATGACGCTGTTAATCATCGCCGTAGGCTATGCAGGAATGCTGGTCTACGGTTTTGATTATTCAGTACTGATTGGTGCGGGATTTTTTGCACTATTGATAAATGTTATTGGTTACTTCCAAGGAGGATCAATCGCATTAGCGGTTAATGGCGCTCAAAAGATAGAAAAAAAAGACAATGCGTATCTTTATAATATTGTTGAAAACGTAGCAATTACCGCAGGGATACCAATGCCCGACGTATATTTGATTGATGATGTGGCAATGAATGCGTTTGCAACTGGACGCGACCCCAAACACTCAGCAGTGGCTTTCACAACAGGAATCGTTCAAATGCTTGAAAATGAAGAATTAGAAGGCGTGGCGGCGCATGAACTTTCACATATCAAGAATTATGACATACGTATTGCGACACTGGCGGTGGCCTTGCTCGGTGTGGTTATGATCTTGATTGATTTTTTTTGGAGGTTTGGTCTTGTTGGAGGACGTCGAGATGACGATCGGAATCAAAATCCGATATTTATGATAATTGGTATTGTTTTAATGATCCTTGCACCTATTATAGGACAACTTATTCAATTAGCGGTTTCGCGTCGACGTGAGTTTCTTGCCGATGCATCAGGAGCGCTTCTGACTCGTTATCCTGAGGGACTTGCGAGTGCCCTTGAAAAGATTGCTCAACAATCACGACCAATGGCACACCCCAATCGTGCTACCGCTCATTTATTTTTATCAAATCCTTTTGGAGAGAAAGCGACATCTTTTGTTAATAAGTTTTTTTCTACGCATCCACCTATAGAGGAACGTATTGCAAATCTTCGTACGATGGGACATTAGTATAGGTTATACATATTTTAGTAGCATGTGATATACTAATAGCAACTGCTACTATATATTCGATTCCCATGCCACTTTTTGATTATAGTGCCAAAACAAAACAGCTTAAGACCGTTCATGGTTCTGTTGAGGCAAAGAGTGTTGATGACGCTGCTGAAATTCTCAATGAACAAGGTCTTTCTATTATTGATATTAAAGAACAGGAAATCGCGGGACTTATCGTACAGAAGGCGACAGGTATTTTTAACGGTGTTTCAAAAAAAGACCTTGCCATAATGTTGAGACAGTTGTCGATTTTGATTTCATCGGCTATTCCCCTCGTGCAGGCACTCAAGATGTTGGTGGACCAAATGCAGAAACGCAAGCTCAAAGAGGCACTTCTCAATATAGCAAATGATATAGACGCCGGAACAAAATTTTCTGACGCTCTTGCGGGGTACCCTGCAATTTTCAAACCTTTTTTTATCAACATGGTTAAATCCGGAGAAACCACCGGAAAGTTAGATGAAATACTGACATATTTGGCTGACCAACAAGAAAAAGACTATGAACTCGAAAGTAAGATAAAAGGGGCAATGTTATATCCTGCATTTATATTTTCAGCATTACTGGGGGTGGGAGTGTTCGTTATGGTGTATGTTGTCCCCAGCATGCTTGAACTGTTTCAAGGGGTTGATCAATCACATTTGCCACTGGCGACCAAAATACTTATAGCAGTCACCTATGTGTCTCAAAATTATTGGTACTTATTTATCATTGGTATTGCGGGTCTCGTGGGTGGGGGGATGTGGTATCTTCGAACATCGTCGGGAAAAATGTTGTGGGGAAAGACACAAGTAAAAATTCCAGGGTTTGGGTCGTTGCTGAAGAACATCGTAATCGTAAAATTTGCGCGCTCTTTTCAGACAGTACTCGTGGGAGGGTTGACGGTTACGGAAGGTCTGTTGATCGTTCGTGATGTTATTGGTAATCCTGCACACCAAAAAGTACTGGATGAAACGATAAAATCAGTTGAGGATGGAAATCCGATTGCGTCTGTTATGACACAGCACCCAGGATTATTTCCCCCCATGGTTTCCCAGATGTTGTCGGTAGGTGAAGAAACGGGCCGCTTGGAAGAGGTATTGCAAAAGGTTACTGAGTTTTATACACGTGAGGTAAATATTGCTGTTGAAAGTATATTGGTAATTATTGAGCCGGTAGTAATTGTTCTTTTGGGCTTCGGAGTTCTGGTTATTGTTGCCGGGGTGTTGCTGCCGATGTATCAACTTGCTACGGAGTTGTAAAAATATTACCGAGTTCTATGGATCCATGATATACTATAGCTAGGTCTAAAGAGTTATCCACATATTATTAATAATTCATGAAGAACGTATGAAGAAAAACAAGCAGGGTTTTACCCTTATTGAGTTGCTCGTCGTCATCGCCATCATTGGTATCTTGGCAACAATCGCATTGGTATCGTTATCAAGTGCCCGTCAAAAAGCACGAGACGCAAAACGTGTTTCTGAAGTAAAGCAAATCGCTCAAGCACTTGAAATTCAAGATACTGACGTACCGGATACAGCTATTGGATGTGGTGCCACTACCCCTACCGATTTAAGTACGTGTAGTATTGTAGGAAATACCGACCTTGTGTTTGCTAATTTTAAAGATCCAAGTAAACCAACTACTCTCTGTGGTAGCGCAAGTGGTGCTCCATGTAAGTATTCTATAAAGTCAGGTTCAAAGACTAGTGACTACGAAATCTGTTTTGGACTTGAGGCTACAAATAATGTCGGAACTACTACCACGGCAGGTGTGAAGAGTATTCGTAAAGGCTCAGTATTTGCAGATACTTGCTCCTTCTAAGTACTGTTAGCGCTTAGAAACACCCCCAGTATCATTACTGGGGGTGTTTTGTTATACTGATATATATGATGTTGATACTTATTTTTGCATTGGGCGCGATTATTGGGAGTTTTCTTAATGTAGTGATTTTGCGTACCCATAGTGGGGCAGTCTCGTGGCTCAAAGGGAGGTCACACTGTATGTATTGTCATCATCGATTGGAATGGTATGATCTTGTACCAATACTAAGTTTTGTCTCGCTCCGCGGGCAATGCCGTTACTGTAGCAAGGCTATCTCTTGGCAATATGCGCTTGTTGAGGCAAGTACGGGACTATTGTTTGTGTTGGTGTACACGTTTAGCATAGGAACAATGACATTGGATGTACCCACAGGTGACGCTTTGCTTATGTTGGTACGCAACTTGTTAGTGGTGTGCGTGATGGTGATATTATTTGTATATGATTTTAGGTGGCAGCTCATTCCAGATCGCTTTACTCTTCCTGCGATACTTTTTTTCCTCATTTTTAACTCGTTTTTGTATACCTCGGCGGTAATTTGTAACCCAGCAACAGCCTTATGCTATACGATTGCTGGCTGGACGAACTATGTACTGGGCGCTATACTGGGAGGAGGTTTTTTTCTTATTCAATACGTTATTTCAAAGGGAAAGTGGATTGGGGGAGGGGATATCAGACTGGGTGTGCTTATGGGAGTTATTTTGGGGTTGAGTGGTACTGCGATAGCGTTGTTTGTATCATACATGGTCGGTGCTCTGTGGGGTATGAGTTTGATTCTCGCAGGTAAAAAAAAGATGGGAAGTGCGATACCTTTCGGGACATTTCTGAGTATAGGAACCGTAATAGTCCTATTGTGGCTCCCGCAGATCACCGGATTAATACAATATTATTTGTTAGTGTGATATTAAATAGCAATGTCATGAACAAAACTAAAGTAAATAAAAAAGGATTCACGCTCTTGGAGTTGATGGTCAGTATCGCTATTTTAATGATAATAATGATGATGTCGATTATTTATTTTCGAAAGAGCGGTGATTCTCAAGTAGTAAGGAGTTCGGCAAGTGCACTGTCGGATGCGATACGGACTGCTCAAAATTATGCACAATCGGGTAAAATAGTAAATGGCCAAGTTCCCTCTGCATTTGGTGTTGCTATTTCAACGGTATCGGATGTGCCCATGGCAATAATATACGCTGATCTTTCATCACCCGCTAACTATGTGTATGACCCTGCTACAGCAACCGCCCCTGATGTGGTAATGGGGACTGTCGTACTTGACTTTATTAGTTTAAAAAATACGCGTGGTAATGTGACCCTTGGAACGGGTGCTGATGATGGCATTGCAATTGATGGTTCTCCTGTTGGTAATGTTGATCTGTCGTTTGCGTCTCCTAATGCCAATATGCGCATCAATGGCGGAACATCAAGCAATCAAATCGTATTTTCATTGCAAAAAGGAACCATTACTAGAACGGTAAGTATTGATCGTATCAGCGGTCGTGTTCAAACGTCTTATTAGTATATGCAAATCAATTCAGCCCCCTCAGTCTTTCTCGTGGTTCCAACATATAATGGACAGGATGATATACCGAGTTTTTTTGAGTCTCTTCGAAAATCATTGCAAGATGTTCCCTATAACGTAAAAGTGGTGGCAGTGGACAATAACTCACATGACCAAAGCGTTGCGCTTTCAAGGAAACATTTTCCTGGGTTGCACATCATAGAGAATGATGAAAATAAAGGGTATGCGGGAGTAAGGGTAGGGATGCAGTATGCACTTGATCAAAAAGCCGATTATGTAGCCGTATTAAATCAAGATTTAGTCTTTAGCAAGGAGTGGCTTGTGCCACTTGTTGATTGTCTTCAACGGAATGTAAATATTGGAGCAGTCCAATCGCAGATATTACTGGAAGGTGAAGATGAATTAATTAATTCCAGTGGTAATGCACTCCATTATTTAGGGTTTGGTTATACACTAGGGCATAAATTGAAACTTTCTGACTATCATGCGACCCGCCCCTTTTTTTATTGTTCGGGGGCTTGTGTTATGTTCCGTGCTGATGCTCTAAAAAAAGTTGGTCTGTTTGATGAAATATTTTTTCTGTATCACGAGGACACTGATTTGTCGTGGCGCTTGCGTTTAGCGGGGTATGATCTGGGAGTAGTAAAGGATTCAATCGTTTTTCATAAATATGTGTTTAGTAAAAGTAATTTAAAGTTTTTTTACATTGAGCGTAATCGACTGTTAACATTATTTAAAAATTACGAGGTTCGGACATTGTTTCTTATTGCACCTATGCTTATCATCACCGAAGGTGCAATGCTAGCGAGTTCTGTGATGGGTTCTGTGTTACGCGTACCAATGCTGGGTTTTTTTTCTAAAATGCGCACCTATGGATTTTTTATGAAAAAAAGCACTTGGCAGTATATAAAGGTACAGCGTCGTATAATTCATTCACAGCGTAGTAAGAGAGATAGGGATCTGATACCGTTTATGACCTCTGACATCGCGTTTCAGGACCTTTCTAGTCCTTTGATACGTTATGTCATGAATCCTCTTACTCGAGCCTATTGGGCGTTAATTAAGCCACTTATATGAAGATAGTAGAAGTATCAGCTGTATTTCCTCCTTATAGAGGGGGTATTGGCAGTGTCTGTCGTCAAAATGCGCGTCAGCTTGCTGTTGCAGGTCACGAGGTTACGGTGCTTACTCCTCGATACAAAAGACTCCGTTCAAGCACCAAAGCAGTCGAACATCAGGATGGATATACGATAAGACGATTATCGCCTTGGTTTGAGTTTGGAAATGCTGCTATCATGCCACAACTGAAACATTATCTTCACAAAGCAGATGTAGTGCATCTTCATGTGCCGTTTATTGGGGTAGGAAAAGAATTCCTCAAACTCAAACACCAAAAACTTCTCGTCACGTATCACATGGATTTGGTCGGACGCGATTGGAAGAAGACATTTTTTACTCGCTATACTGAAAAAATGTTACCAAAGATCATTGAACGTGCCGATAAGGTACTGGTTACGTCTGAAGATTACGGAAGGCATTCGTATTTGGGGCCCCTCATGAAAGTGGGCAGTACGAAGTTTATTGATCTTCCTAACGGAGTCGATACGCAACTACATCACCCAAAACCAAAAAATAAGGAGTTGATGGAAAAACATCGAATAGAAAAAAATGACAAAGTGATTTTGTTTGTGGGGTGTATTGATGAAGCACATTATTTTAAGGGGGTTGA
>JAHFJA010000027.1 GCA_023246095.1 bacterium
CTTATTATATCGTTAATGTATGAATGATGAACTCCTACCAAAAAAGAATGTAAGCCCTACCTCGTCAAAAGGTCAGGAGTCTTCTATCGGTGAAAAGGCGGGTAATAAACAGAAGGGTAACCGAAAAAAGAAAAAAATAAAGAATCACAATAATCCTTCTGTCGGCGTCAAGCTTCCTAAGCTCAAACGCAACGAACGTAAGGCAGGTCGTGAAAAAAAGTTCAATTAAAAATTCATCCCCACACGGGGATGTTTTTTTATACGGTATTCCTATGGTACAATATATGCATCATCTGATTGCATCCCTATGCCAAGAAAAAAAAGGATTAATAAAGCGTGGGTTTTAACCGTGGATATGGGGTATGGTCATCAACGACCTGCTCATGCTCTGCGAGATATTGCTTATAAGGGCGTAATTACGGTAAATGATTATCCTGGCATTCCGGCTGCAGAAAAAGAATCATGGAACGATAGTCGTAAAGGATATGAATGGATTTCCCGCATGAAATCAAAACCTGTTATCGGACAAGCTTTGTTTGATATCTTCGATAAAATACAAGAGATTCCTAGTTTTTATCCTCGGCGCGATCTTTCACGATCAAATTTGCAATTGGCTCATACCTATCGACTGATTGAAAAAGATGGGTTGTGTAAACATTTGTTTCAAAAAGTATTAAGTGAACAGCAGGATATTCCTCTCATTTGTACATTTTTTCTGCCCGCATTTGCAGCTGAGATTTATGGTTATCAAGGAGACATTTATCTACAGATATGCGATGCGGATATGGCGCGTACCTGGGTACCGCGTGATCCAAAGAAAAGTCGCATCAAATACCTTGCCCCAAATCCTCGAGTTGTTGAGCGCCTTAAACTCTATGGAGTAAATGAAGAGAATATCTTTTTTACCGGTTTTCCATTGCCAAAAGAAAATATAGGCGGTGAAGATCAGAAGATATTAAAAAAGGATATTGGCGCACGGATTTATAATCTTGATCCCAATCACAATACACAGCATAAGTTTGGACATATTATTAGTTATCATCTGGGAAGTAAAAATATACCCAAAAGAGCAACTCACCCACTCACCCTCACATTTGCGGTTGGAGGTGCGGGGGCACAGCAAGAAATTGGGGCACAAGTACTTAAGAGTTTGAAAGCGAAGATACTAAAAGGATCAATTGATGTTAATTTGGTGGCCGGATCCCGCCAGGAGGTTGCGGATTATTTCAAAGCAGCAGCAAAGGACGCAGGGCTGAGCAAAGAGCTCGGTGAAAGTGTGAAGGTTATTATAGGGAAAACAAAAGCGGATTATTTTGATTTGTTTAATAAGGCCTTACGTACCACTGATGTTTTGTGGACAAAACCTTCTGAACTTTCTTTTTACGTTGGTTTGGGGCTGCCGATAATTATGTCCCCTTCAGTCGGCTCGCAAGAAGATTTTAACCGGGTATGGCTAAAAACCATCGCAGCCGGTATCACCCAGGGTGATCCTCGTTATACTGATGAGTGGTTGTTTGATTGGATCAATAGTGGTTGGCTTGCTCGAGCGGCGATTAATGGTTTTGTGGAGGCCCCTATCATGGGCACCTATACCATTGAAAAGCTTGTGCTGGGAAAATCAAAAAAAAATAAAGGCATATCACCCGAGTCAACCAGTGCCGTGTAATATATTTTTAATACGTAACAGGAACATTTATGATGAAATTCATTGAGGAGAAAGTGAATAATAGTATTCTGACTTTGTTTACTCTCGGATTGATATTCTTGTTGTTTGGCATTCTCGTTATTATGTATGAAGCTCTTTTGCGTACGATGGTGGGAATACTGTTTTTCCTGCTGGCTTACGTAGCGCTTCATCTTGCTTATAAGATTCAAACAATCAGACAGGGGGTGAATGAAAAATTGGGAAGCGTTGGAGTGGGAAAAAAGAAAAGCAAAAAGTAATCATACTAATTCGGAAAGGGTGTGTTTTTAAAATCAACAAAAAAACCTAGTCGCAAACTTCGTGTTCGACGGATTGTTGTATGGTTTTTTATTGCACTGGTTACCATTGGAGCGGCAATCTTTTTGTTTCTCAATTATCCAGCTCGCCCTGTACAAGGTTCCGTTTCGTTCGGTGTGACTTTTAGTCCTTACTATCAAGAAAGTTTTGGTATTGACTGGAAGAAAGCATATATCGCAATCCTCGATGATCTCGGGGTGAGGTATTTTCGGCTTTCCGCATATTGGGATCATAGTGAGCCGGTGGATGATAATTTTGATTTTAGTGATATCGATTATGAGCTTGACCAGGCAGCTGTGCGACACGCCCACGTGCTTCTTGCAGTAGGCCGTAAGCTACCACGATGGCCTGAGTGTCATGATCCGGTATGGTTGAAGGGTATGAGTCGTGATGAGATTGAACAGCAGCTTTTGGTCTATGTTAATACGGTGGTACAACGATATAAAGATCATCCGGCGGTGACTCGTTGGCAAGTTGAGAATGAACCTTTTTTCCCTTTTGGAGAATGTACTCACAAACTAGGATTATCGACTCTGAAGAAAGAGATAGCAATCGTACGCAAATATAGCAATAAACCCATAGTGGTGTCTGACAGCGGTGAGTGGAGTACATGGCTTCCTGCCGCGGAACAGGCTGATCTCTTGGGTATAAGTATGTATCGTGAAAGTTGGAATGATATATTGGGCCGTATTCCTTTCCCTATCGGTCCGGGATTTTATCAAAAAAAATCTGATCTTATCGCGCCATTTCAAAAAGATATCATTGTTACCGAACTGCAAACCGAACCATGGGGTTCACGGCCGATTATTGAAATGACTCGAAAAGAGATGGATGATTCAATGAGTATCAGTAAATTAAATAGTAACGTTCAATTTGCAGAAAAAGTAGGGTTTCCCGAGGTATATTTGTGGGGTGTCGAGTGGTGGTATTGGCTGAAAGTGGGATTAGGGGACAATTCGTTCTGGGATGCAGGGAGGCAGTTATTTGGAACTTCCAATAACAGCAGGTGAGTCTTGACAAAATAGGTAAAGTATGCTATATTGTCGAGCAAGAGTAGCGTACAAGTTACTTGAAAATATAATAAAAAATCTTCCAAAAAGGAGAAAAAACAATGAACGAAAAAGCAGTATTTCCTGTCGATCCAAACTTGAGCAAAGTGTATGATAGGCACATGAGTGTTTTGGTAGATCTGCTTAAAAAAGCGCACGTACGAAGGAGTACGCTAGAAGGATCAGATGAAGAGAAATTGAAGAATCTGGTTATAGCGCTGGAACCAGATGAACGGCAACGCTATGTAGAAACTCTCAGTAAGTTCGTTGATATTTTGTGTGACATGGTAATTTCAAGGGCTTCAAAGGTGGGGTATAAACAAAGTCGATATACCTTTAAGGTTGATGCACAGGCAGAGAGTATACGTACTGCGTGTGTGGCATATAGAAAAAAGACAGTCGACGTACCCTCCGCACTTGTAAATGAAATGGCTATCAGCTCTATCGTCTTATTTAACACGTGCGGAGAATTAGTCGAACAGCGACGGGACATGACAGACTTGGATTCTGAATCGTATTGGGCGATTGTATTGACTTTTTTTGAACATACATACTCAAGCAATCATGTTGGCTACGGGATCGATATATTTGAAACAGTCGATCTCTATTGGCTCGCAGTATTTTTGAGAATTGTGGCATGTTACGATCTGATATCTAAAGCACATTCATTTGAACTGACTCAAATGGAGATAGTGGGAAGTACAAAATACAATCTTATCTCAGGGGATGGGTCAAAGTTGGGCCTTATTAAAGGCCATACTGTACAGAAGTTTTTCCAGGCACTAGGAGCATATTTACCTGCCATTCAGAAAACAATGTCACTCTATAAAAAGTTTCATAGTGTTTCTGGGGTATATCTTACTGGTTGGCATGAACGTATTATCCGTAATAAGGAAATAATTAAACAGGCAACCCAAAACACTGCGTTCATGGACTTTTTTTTGAAGAAGCACGGTAACACAAAGGACCTTATAGTACTAATGCCTATGTGTTACTCAACGGATGAATACTTATGTAGTTTCACACTGATTCACAATATAAGTATAAGCCTTTCTTATAATATAATGACTCCATCCTTGGAAAGATCCGCCCATAGTGATCTGGCCAAAAACAGTAAAAGTCAGGAAGTTCATGGATTGTCATCGTATTTAGGAGAAGATTATAGAGTATTAGGAATGCTTAGTTTTACTCCTTTTTCACAGGATATATGTACCTCTTCCGGATTACCTGTCAGTCCTATTCTTAAAAAAACAGGACTAGGGGACTATGAAAAATTTCTTAAGTGCATGATGTTAGAAGTAATTGATTCACTTTTGGAAGTTTACGAAAAATGGAAAGAGAAAGAACCGCGCAAAAAGCAAGAGGAAGAAAAAGAAGTGGGTGAGTCCGATGATGTTTTTCTTGTTCGAATTAAGGACGAAGTTGGTCAACATTATAGCGGCGGAGTTCCTGCTGTGTGTGGTTCTGAGATCATTAATATGCTTCAAAAGATTGGTTTTGATTCTCGGGTGACAGGAGACGACTATTACATGATACTCAAGCTTGATACGGGCGATGAGATTCGGACAAAGTTAGCTCTTAGTCTATCGGATCTTTGTCCAAAGAAAGAATGCGACACCATAAATATTCCGTGGGAATATATCGTTGGGGTATATTATAGGCAGATTACCGGTCAGGATAGACGTAGGATATTAGCTATCTTAAAAAGTGGGAGGTTTAAGCAAGCTAAAAAAGTTATCAGATAAGAAATACCAATACGCACCAATCAGGGTGCGTATTAAATTTGTTAAAATTTATTTTTACGCTACCCAATACGATCCCACAAACATTATGGCAAACAGAGAGAGGAAGAGGGTAAATAGAATAGACAATATTGAAAAGATCGCCGGGTGTTTAGAAAGTTTTCCATACAGCAAAAATAAAGGAAAGGCTCCTAACATATATCGTGGCATGCTTTGTAACCTCCCACTTAATAGTGGTATTAATAACATGAAAGTGGCAAAGAGCGCATATGGTTTTGGGATAAAAAACCACGCAAGAATAACGCTGATAAGAAACACCACCGTAAATCCTACGTCGATATATCGTGTAGCCAGCGGACTTGCGTCCAATGGATTTTCGACTGTTTCAAATTCTTGAATATATGCATCAAATGTATGAGTAATACTTGTACGTGAAAGTTCATAGTTACGTTGCCAGCTTTCTTGTCCTTTAAGAAATAAAAAGGGGTCGCCAAACGATCCTTGGAGAAATAGCATAAATAGGAAAATCCCTATAGGAATGAGCGTCATCGACAGTATTTTTGGTGCTACTAACGCTTTCCAGTGATACTTAGACTGTCGCATATATTCCCAGAGCAACGGCAGAATGATCGCAAGACCGGCGAATCGAGTTGCCGTGAGGAATAAACCAGTAAGGCCTGCCAGCCACCATTGTTTTTTACGAGCGAGAAAAAAAGTCAATAACGACAGAAAAAGAAAAAGTGACTCAGTATAAATAGAAATTAGGAAAAATGCTGTGGGAAACATCAATAATAATGCCACGCTGCGCCATGCGGTACTTTCGTCATATTCAAATACGGCCAAACGATAGAGTAATACGCATGATAACAAGGAAAAAACAATAGAAAGTATGATGCCCGCCATCGCTGGGTCTCCATGGGTAAGGGGGCTTGCCAGTGACATTAAAATGGGGTAGAGCGGGAAGAACACAATTGATGATTGTATTTTGTCCTGGTAAAAATATCCATGGTTTGTAATACTTAAATACCAATAGGAGTCGAAGCGTTGCCAATTGCGCACAAATGATGAAGCGTGCTCTTGTGCATCGGTTCGCGGGTGCATCCCTGGATACGACGTGTCTGGTGCTAAGTGGAGTCGATACGTACTGACATACGCTAAAAGTTGCAAGGAAGCAATCCATGAAGCAAGAAGGAGGACTATGAAAAACATTGTTTTGATCCAACGCATTCATTAAGTATATCATTGAATTATGGAATTTGTATCAGAAAACGGCCAAGAGGTTCCCATTTTTTCCGTTCATGATTTTATCGAGTACACCAATCTCTTGATTGCGCGAAAACCGGTCGTGGTGGAAGGAGAAATTGGATCGTACAATGTAAGCCAGAACAAGTGGGTATTTTTTGACTTGAAAGAAGGGGATGCACGCGTTTCATGCTTCGGGGTGTTGTATCAATTACCTCGTGGATTGGTAGATGGAATGACGGTGCGAGTGACGGGAACACCCCGGGTACATCAAAAAAGTGGAAAGTTTAGTATTACTGTTGATCGTGTTGAGATGGTGGGGGAAGGCGCGCTTAAAAAAGCGTTTGAACTCACGAAGAAAAAACTTCAAGCAGAAGGTTTGTTTGATGTATCGCGCAAACGTTTGCTTCCGCAATTTCCTCAAACGATTGGGATTATTGCATCACGCGAATCCGCGGCATACACTGATTTCATGCGTATTTTGAACCAGCGATGGGGAGGGTTGAATATCGAGCTTGTCCACGTGAAAGTGCAGGGCGATGGTGCGGTGGAAGATATTGTGAACGCGTTTCGATATTTCAATACCGATCAAACTCCTGCGGAAGTGCTCGTTCTGACGCGCGGTGGGGGTAGTATGGAAGATTTGCACGCGTTTAATGACGAGCAAGTGGCGCGCGCAGTGTTTGGCTCGAAAATTCCCGTGATATGCGGAGTAGGACATGAGAGAGATGAGTCATTGGCCGATTATGTGGCTGATGTACGAGCGGCGACCCCGACGCATGCCGCAACGTTGATTGTGCCTGATCGCGATGAGATCAATCGTCAGCTTTCTAATAATGCGCGTACTATGTATCAATATATCGACGGGAGTTTGGAATGGAATCGAAACGCCGTCGCGCGCTATACCAACACGCTGGAAAGTGCCGCCACGCGTACGCTTCACGATTTTTTACAGCTGGAAAAACGATTTATGTTTCGCTTGGAGTCATTTTCTCAACACGCCATTCATTTGGATACGCGATTGAAAGGGTACACTCAGCGTATTACATCGGCGATGGAACGCTCGTATGAAAAAGGGACACAGTCGATTGATCAATTGCGAAAAAGTTTATTGCATCTCGGGCCCGGGGAAGTATTGAAACGTGGGTATAGTATCGTGCAGAGAAAAGGAAAAACGATCACTACGGCGGAAAGTTTGAAAGCAGGGGAAACGATAGATATTAGATTTCACGATGGGACGCGCCAGGCAAAGACACTTTCTAACCAACAATCATTATTGTAATTTATTTCTATGGCAACCAAAAAAGACACATTCAAAGACGCGTTTGAAGAACTCGAGGCGATCGTGCAAAAGTTTGAGTCGGGCGATCTCGATCTGGATGAAAGCTTGCAACAGTTTGAGCGAGGGTTAGAATTGGCGGAGATTTGTAAAAAACGACTGGCGCTGGTGGAGAATAAGGTGCAAGAGATTAAGCTGAAGTTTAAGGAGTAGGGGGGAGTGGGATTAGGGAAGGTATGTGTCGCGGTATCGGATAGTGTGGTATCTTAATGTAGATACGTGTAATCTATTATTATAGCTCTATGTTCAAATTCATGACTCACATTTTTTTTGTCTTGTTTGTGTCCTCGTTATTTACACTCGTATCTCCTTTAGGTGTGTCTGCTACGACCGTGGGTATAGTCGATACTATGAGTGACAACGGAAAATACACCTCAGTTGCGGTTGACGATGGGCCGCCTCCACCTGATCCAGGTCTCACTGTGTCTTCTACTCTCCGCAAAGACACTCTCTCCCGCGCTCAGATCAGCACTCTCTCTGATCACACCATAGAGTACACCACCGGAGGTGGTGTCGCCGCAGGCGAAACCATGACCGTTACTTTTCCTTCAGGCT
>JAHFJA010000028.1 GCA_023246095.1 bacterium
TGGAGCACCGGTCAGTGCCGGAAGAGCTGCTCTGCTCCTCAAAGCCTCGGTTGCTACCACGACTCCTGCGGGGGATGACTATGGAAATACCTTGACGTTTATTGCGGTGGGGACGTTTTAAAAAAATATCCTTTCAGAAATTTATCACAAAGACGCGTCTTATCTCTTCATGGATTTTTCATCATTTATCGGGAAATCCTACCCAAAGGGCACTTGCGACTGTCGTCTTCGGCTTGACACCGGTATCCGCGGTGGTACGATTAGACAGTTATTCAACATAGAAGTGGACGTAATCTCGTAAAAGTCACGATATGTGGCGTTTTTTTAAGACGATTCTTGCCAATAACGGTACGACAATTCCGGTTTCAGAGGTGTTTTCCGATCCAGAAGTCGCAATCATTGGTAAAAAAATCGATCAGAAAATCAAAAAATTATTTAACGGTTCTCTTGCGATACGTGTGGTGGATGCCGGTTCCGACAACTCCTGCGAGCAAGAATTGACTGCTTTAGGAAATGCCTATTACGACGTTGAACGTTTTGGTATCCATTTTGTTGCATCACCTCGCCATGCGGATATGTTGATGGTGACAGGGCCTGTATCTCGAAATAGTGTGGTAGCCCTCAAAAAAGCATACGAAGCAACGCCAAATCCAAAAATGGTTGTCGCAGTAGGGGATGGTGCTATTAATGGTGGTATATATAAAGGTTCATATGCAATAGTGGACAGTGTTGATCAAGTGATCCCTGTCCATTTTTGTATTCCGGGTGATCCTCCCAGTCCACGACAGATTTTACGAGGATTGCTTGAAATATTAGGAAAAATTGAAAAACCATAATATGTCAGCTCAATTTCTTTACACTATTACGTTGATTTTCTTCGGTGCTGGTGCATTGGGGGCGGCGCTTTTGTATACTCAAGGACGATATGCCCATTATTGGGCGCATGGGTTCGTGATGATTGCATCGGTATCCGCTCTTTTGACTGGCGTTTCTGTTTTGAAGCAAGGTGTTCCAGTACAATTCAACCTTCTGCCTTTGAAGGGTATTACTATTCCGTTTCTTGTTTCCATTGACGCATTTTCCGCTGTATTCATGATGTTGATCGCAGTACTGACGTTCTGTGCATCATGGTATGGTCTTGCGTACATGAAACACTATGAAGGGCGATACTCTCTTGCTCGGTTTGGCGTGTGGTATGCCATTTTTACCGCAAGTTTGGTAGGGGTGGTAAGCACCCAATCTATTTTTACCTTTTTGTGGTGGTGGGAGGTAATGTCTCTCTCTTCCTATTTCTTGGTAACGTATGATTATCGTGATGAGAAGAACATGCATGCAGGAACGCTGTATTTGGTAATGACACAAATTGGAACTGCGTGTATTGCTGCAGCTATGTTGTTGATGGCGTTATCAACGGGAGCTCTTGATTTTGCATCAATAGGATCAGTCAGTGCGAATCTCACTGGTTGGTTTCCTCATCTTGTCTTTGCTTTATTCCTTATTGGGTTTGGTATCAAAGCAGGTATTATTCCACTGCATGTTTGGCTTCCTGAAGCACACCCAGCTGCTCCATCGCATGTTTCAGCATTGATGTCAGGGGTGATGATCAAGTTGGCTATCTATATGCTCGTCCGTGTGATGTTTGAAATATTGCCATTTTTCCATTTGTGGTGGGGAATAATAATTGTCATTATCGGTGCAGTATCGGCGTTGCTGGGGGTATTATATGCATTGACAGAGCATGATATGAAGCGGTTGCTTGCATATCACAGTGTTGAAAACATTGGGATTATTTTACTCGGTGTTGGCAGCGCGGTTATGTTCAAGTCAATGGGTTTTGACGCTCTTGCCCTACTCGCGCTGGTTGCGGGTGTATTCCACACCGTCAACCATGCATTGTTTAAATCACTATTATTTTTAGGATCTGGTGCAGTGTTTTTCAAAACCCATACGCGTGATATTGAGAAATATGGGGGATTGATTAAGCACATGCCATGGACGGCTGCTCTCTTTTTGGTCGGTGCGGTCGCAATTTCAGGACTTCCTCCGTTTAACGGATTTGCAAGCGAATGGCTTACGTTCCAAACGATGTTTGCCGGTGTTGCTGTGGGATTAGGAATGAAGGTTCAATTCTTGTGGATTGGGGCTACGGTGGCATTGGCACTCACGAGTGGACTTGCTGCTGCGTGTTTTGTTAAAGCGTTTGGTGTTACATTTCTTGGAAAACCACGGACTAAGGAGGCAAAATCAGCAACAGAGGTACCATTTACTATGATTGGACCGATGCTTGTGCTGGCTGTTTTGTGTCTCATGTTTGGGGTGTTTGCATCAAGCAGTGTCATTCCGTATTTGAGTGCGGTGCTTCAGAATTTTGCTCTCGCGACTTCAATTACTTCATGGCCGACTCTTGCTAGTATGCCGACCCCTTGGGCGTTTGAGCTTTCTAATCTGTGGGCTTTTGTGATTCTCCTTGCACTGGGCGTATTGACCGTATTATTTGTCAGGGTGTGGGGAGGAAAGCGTAAAGTTACTCGAAATATTCCATGGGATTGCGGGGTCGATTTGACTCCACGTATGGAAATAAGCGCATCATCGTTTTCGCGTTCATTGATCACGATGTTTAAAGGTATTTTGCGACCTACGAAGCAAACAGAGATTGCTTATCACGATAGCGAGATGAGATACTTTGTGTCATCACACACAGTGAATCTTCACCTTCATGATGTGTACGCTGTGTATTTGTATCGTCCTATTTCACGATTTGTTTTGTGGGGTTCAGGGAGAGTAAAACGTATACAGAGTGGCGTACTTAATGCATATATATTGTATATTGTTATAGCGGTGATCATTCTTTTGGTGGTCGCATTACGGTAACTATATGACTACTCGCATACTACTCACAATCTTACAGATTCTCATGGCGCCGGTGATTGCACCGCTCTGTGTTGGTATTATTCGCAAAGGAAAGGCGTTTATGCAAAATCGTAAAGGCGCTTCTATTTTCCAGCCTTATCGTGATATCGCGAAACTTATGCACAAGGATGAGGTCATCGCTCATGAAGCTTCGTGGATATTTCGTGCGGCACCCTATATTGTGTTTGTTGCAACGCTTTCCGCTGCTGCTGCTGTTCCCATCATTTCAGGGGTAGGAACATTATGGCCTCTTGGAGATATTGTTATGGTGGTGTACCTTCTCGCTCTGGCGACATTTTTTCTCGCTTTGGCTGGTCTTGATGTGGGTACCGCGTTTGGAGGTACGGGTGCAAGCCGAGAAATGACGATGGCGGCATTAGCCGAAGGGGGTATGATGACGGTTGTGCTGTCGGTGGTGACGGTTGCACACTCGGCAAATATCACTGATATTACAAGTATTATCAGCCAAGCGAACTTTTTTACCATCGCACCGTTGTTTCTTGCATTCGCTGCGTTTATTATAGTGTTGCTTTGTGAAAACGCGCGGTATCCATTTGATAACCCTGCCACCCATCTTGAACTGACCATGATTCATGAAGCAATGATCTTGGAATATTCAGGAAAGCGTTTGGCACTGATGGAGTGGGCAGCGTCTATAAAGTTATTTTTGTTTATTGCCTTGGCGATAAATCTGTTTTTTCCATGGGGGATAGCAACAACATTGACTTTCAGCGCGTTGTTGGTCGGAATCGCCGTGTTTGCGATAAAAGCGCTCGTGATGTTGTTTGTTATTACGTTTGTTGAGTCGTGGATGCCAAAACTGAGGTTTTTCCGCTTACCTGACTTGCTCTTCACAGCAATAGTTATGGCCGCCATTTCGATTCTTATAACGGTTTTGTAATATATGAATACTGCCATTGTACAAATTTTAAGCGTTGTAATGTTGGTACTGTTGGTCAGTGTTGTGTTTCTTAATGTCACAAAACGCAATATCACGGCGGTGATGCTTTTGGCGATACAAAGTTGTGCTGTGAGTATTGCCATCTTTGCCTCTGCTTGGTATGAGCAGTCTCTGGAATTATTTTTTGCAGGACTTTTTACATTGGCAATTAAAGGTATTTTTGCTTCAGCATTCTTTCGTCGTGTCATAGTGAAATATTCGTTGGCATTTTCAGGGAAAACGTATCTCAATACCCCCTTGACGTTGTTGGTGGCGGCTGTGCTCGTTGGGGTTGCATATTCACAGCTGTTCCAGCCCTGGTATGCTCTATTATCCTCGGCAAGTGTCGCCGCTGCGTTGAAAGGGTCGTTGGGTGCATTCTTTGTGGCACTCCTTCTTATGATTAACAAGAAGGGGGCACTGAGTGAACTTATCGGCATTCTTTCTCTTGAGAATACCATCATATTAATTGCGCTTCTTTTGGGTCTTCGTCATAATCTGCAGCTTGAAACAGCCATTACCTTTGATATAACAGTGTGGATTTGTATCGCTGCGGTATATCTGAATCTCTTGTATCGCCAGTTTGGCTCCTTGGATGTGAGCGCATTAAATCGCTTGAAAGAATAATATGCTTATTATCGCTTTATTTAGTATTCCATTTATCGCCGCCTTGATAACGATTGTTACCAAGAGGAGTTATCGACTCATCGAAATAGTAGCTATCATTGCAGCGCTTGCCGAGGCGGTATTAGTTATTGGAGTTGCTAGGCCGGTACAAACTATTTGGCACACCACCATTGCTTGGCCATCTATAACTTCTTATCAAATTTCCGGTTATTTTAGTTTTGATGCATTGAGTGTATATATTGTAAGCCTTATTGCAACGGTTATCGTTTTTACTACATGGTACGCAATTGGATATTTTCGTAAGGAAGTAGAGAAGAATATATTGGGATTTAGACGGGTACGGCAATTTTATGCTTTGTTTCATTTGTGTGTGATGGCGATGTTTCTCGCTGTTTCGAGTCTTAACCCACTTGTATTCTGGATTTCATTGGAGGCGACATCTCTCACGAGTGTATTTTTGGTCAGTTTATATAATAAACCAAAGAGCACCGAGGCAGCATGGAAGTATCTTATTATCAACTCTTTGGCACTCTTGCTGGCTTTGTTGGGTACAACGTTACTTACTGCTATGGCAGGGACGCAGGGGGTAGAAGGGATTGTGACATGGGATAGCCTTATTGGTGCTGCACCCCATATTAATCCTCTTGTAGCCAAAATTGCTTTTGTGTTCATTTTGGTTGGATACGGGACTAAAGTCGGTTGGGCACCGCTTCATACATGGAAGCCGGATGCATACAGTAAAGCGCCGACGCCATTGACAGCCCTTATGGCGAGTGGGTTTCTTGCCCTTGCGTGGTATGGTATGTTACGATTTTTCTTAGTAGGAAATGCGATCGGGATTGGCGACTTTATTCGTACATCTTTCCTTATTTTTGGGGTGGCATCGGTTGTTTTGGGAGCGCTCATAATGATGGTGCAGAGAAACTATAAGCGGTTTTTCGCTTACTCAAGTATTGAACATGCTGGCCTTTTGGCGATTGGTTTTGGACTTGGAAATGTATTCGGGATTTACGCTTCGTTGCTTCATCTTTTGTATCATAGTTTGGCAAAGCCATTGGCATTTTTTGGAGCAGGGAATGTTTTTCTAAAATATGGAACCACCAAGTTGTCTCATGTACGGGGACTTGTCCGCGTTGCACCGGTTACTGCTGGCATCATGATTGTTGCGTGTGTGACACTTATGGGATTGCCTCCTTTTGGTATATTTTCAAGTGAATTAACTCTTTTGCTTGCGGCGTTTGCTTCTCATCCTTATGTTGGGGCAGTGATTTCTATTTTCTTGGTACTTTCATTCATTGCTACATTGCGCATGGTAGCAGGATTATTGACTGGTGAATCGCCAGAGAATGTTGAAAAAGGGGAGCCATCTTCTCTTACTCTTGCGCCAGCCATTGTCCTCGGTATTCTTCTGTTGGTATTGAGTGTATGGTTGCCACTGTGGTTTCCTACTCTGTTTCAGAATATTATTCTCGCCTTTAGCTAATATTTATGCCTATTCGTTCTTCAATAGAATCAATTTTTACCCAGTACGGAGTCATTGTTGATAGCAAGGGTATTTATGATGTGCTAACCCACAATATCATTGAAGTTGCAACCAAGCTCTATCAAGATGAATCTTTATTACTCTTGAGTATTGTAGCCGCAGATCAGCGAAAGGAAGGGAAGGGGTTTTGTGTGTATTATTCATTTGGTGATCCTGTCGAACACACTGTCCAAACCTTGCGCATATCGTTAGGCGAAGCAATAACATTTCCTTCGATCGTAAATAGCGTGCACGAGGCGTCGTGGTATGAAAAAGAGATATACACCTTGTTTGGCCTTGTTCCCGAAGGTCATCCGCATCTTCAGCGAGTATTGCTTCATGAAAACTGGCCTCTTGATGTCTATCCTCTTCGTAAAGATTTTGAGAGCACAACACGTCCTGAAACTGCGAATGAAGTGTTTGATTTTAGTGTTGTAGAAGGCGAGGGAATCTATGAAGTACCTGTTGGTCCTATCCATGCGGGTATCATCGAACCTGGTCATTTTCGCTTTAGTATGGCGGGAGAAGAAATTTTACAAATCGAGGCGCGACTTGGTTATGTGCATAAGGGTATTGAAAAGTTATTTGAAACGCTGCCGCTTGATCAAAAAGTCCAGCTCTCTGAGCGCATTTCTGGAGATAGTAGTATTGGTCATTCATTGGCATTCTGCCAAGGTATTGAGTCATTGACGGGTGTCATAGTTCCCGCACGGGCTCAATATCTCCGCGTACTATTAGCCGAACTTGAGCGATTGGCAAATCACTTAAATGATATCGGTCTTATCATGTTAGGAACGGCGTACAATTTTGGTTCATCTCAACTTTCTCGTATTCGCGAAAGGGTCATGCAACTTAATGAGACACTCACAGGTAGTCGATATATGCGCGGTATGGTGGTGCTAGGGGGGGTGTCGCGTGATGTTTCCAATGAGACTCTCTCTCATGCGCATACGCAGCTGGTAAAAATCAAAAAAGATTATGAAAACGTAATGCAAATTTGCAGGGGAAATATTACCATGTTAAACCGTATGGAGGGTTCGGGTATGATTGATAAGGTAGCCGCGATTGATCATGGTATCCTTGGTTTGGCCGCAAAAGCGATTGGTATCGCTCGCGATGCAAGAAAGGAGTTTCCTTACGCCATCTACGAAGACTTAAAATTTGAGATTCCGACTCAAGAAACGGGAGATGTATATGCTCGATGGATGATTCGAGTTCTTGAAGTTCCCGAATGTTTCAAACTTCTTAATCACCTTATTAAAGAGATGCCCTCGGGACATATTTGCGCTTCTGTCCCGAACACACTGCCAGCAAATAGGATTACTTACGGTATCACGGAAGGGTGGAGAGGCACCATCGTTCATACTATTTTGACTGACAATAAGGGGGAAATAACGCGTGTCCAAGTTCGCGATCCATCATTTTTGAATTGGCATGCTGTCAAGTATGCAGTGAAAGGTAACGTCTTACTTGATTTCCCTTTGATCAATAAAAGCTTTAACTTATCGTATAGCGGGTACGATCGATAAGAGGATAACTTTGTAAAAAAAGGGTTGACAAACTATAAAAAAGGACTATACTTTAGTGGTTTGAATATTATATT
>JAHFJA010000013.1 GCA_023246095.1 bacterium
GTCCGATATCCTTCGAACACCTTTGTTGTTCCATCATCCATCTTTACTGGAATAGCAACACGCACGCTGCGGTTCGGTATTGAAAGGCGAGTAACAATTGCTGGGTCAATCTGCGCAGCACCCCCCGCTATCTTTAACCGCCCTATCGCTGATTCAAAAATGTTCATAGGAAGTAAGTACTATAATAAAATTATTTTCTAGAAGACGGCTCTTGTGCACCAGATGTAATAGTTATCATGATCTGGCTTTCCGGTGTCATATAGAGTATCCCATCATATTTTACCTCCACCGTAAAAAAATGAGATGCACCTGTTTCCTCTGTGTACCACGCTCGATATAATCCCGCATCTACATCCGTAACCTGATAATAACCGTTCTCTTTCTGTGCACGCCCGTCAAGGTGAGGTTTCTTGGAGTTGATAGGATCATTTGAAGTGGTAATTTTCTCCAATTCTACTTTGACGGTATCTGCGGGAAATCGTTGAACAGATTCATAATCAATCGCTCCTTCTGGAGCCGCTTCTTCGAGTTCTATTGGTTCTATTCTCACCGTAGATTTTTCTTCTATTGTAATCGAGGTTGGGGGAAAATTGGGTGATTGTCCCGCTTGACAGCCGACTGCAGTGAACAAGGAAAAAAGAGCGGCAACTTTCACCCCGTGTTTTACGGTCATGTTCCATAAAGATTTAAAAAACTCCGGATATTCTTTTGACAATGCTTCAATTTCTTCAGTGCTAGTCCCCGCTGCAATCAGCTGTTCCTGCATTTGATGGGATCGTAAAAGAGTATGAAAATTCTCCTTAGCCATTTCTTCTTCTACTGTTCCAACCTCCATTTCTTTCTCATTCATCTCCTCAGCGACTTCAGATTCGACAATTGGCTTATTCATTGCAAATTTCTCCATACACTTCAATATAAAAAATTTATACCCCCACCACATCATTCATATTATGGACTGGCTTGCAAAAAAGTCAAAAAAGGACCCCTTGTCTAGAGATCCCCTTTCTTACTACTAATAGTACTACCCAAAATAATCTATTTTAATCTGTCGTCGTACTTTTCCCATAGTTTCTTTTGCCACTTGTCTCGTTTTTTTCGTCCCTTCAAACAAAATTTCTTCGATCAATTTAGGTTTTTTTGCCAACTCCCTGCGTCTATCTCTAATAGGAGAAATAACTTCCTCCAATACACCAACTAATCGTTTCTTAATTTCCACATCCCCTAGACCCCCTGCTTCATATTGTTTCTTTAAAGTCTTTACTTCGTCCTTATTCGGGTCGAAAATATCAAGGTAAGTAAATACGACATTTCCTTTTACATTTCCAGGATCACTCTTATGAATGTGTTTAGGATCTGTGTACATCATCATCACTTTCTTTTCAACATCTTCCTTTGGGTCATCAAGATAAATTGCATTCCCGAGAGATTTACCCATTTTGGCATTTCCGTCGATGCCTATAAGCCGCGGAGTGGCAGAAATCATGGGTTGAATTTTTCGGAACGTTTCTCCATAGATACTATTAAACTTAACCACGATTTCGTTTGCTTGTTCTATAACTGGCAACTGATCTTCTCCAACAGGTATGATATTGCTATTACAAAAGAGTATATCGGCAGCTTGACTGACGGGATACACTAAAAACCCAGCCGGCACATTTTCTCCAAACCCTTTCTGCTTCATTTCATCTTTCACTGTTGGATTCCTTCTCAAGCGAGCAAGAGTAACGAGATTCAAGAATAGTACAGTAAGCTCTGCGATCTCTGATATTTGGGATTGAATGAAACAAGTAGTCTTTTCAGGATCAAGGCCCACCGCCAAATTATCGAGAACAACTTCAAATGCATTATTCCTCACCTTTTCAGGATTATCTGCATTATCCGTCAAAGCCTGGATGTCAGCGACCATATAAAAGCATTGATCATACTGATTTTGCAGAGCAATCCTATTTTGTATTGAACCGACGAAATGCCCAAGATGAAGTTTACCTGTTGGGCGATCACCAGTGAGTACTATATTCTCATTCGAGGTTTTCATAAATATTGAGTTATCCGTGAAATGGTGGAGTAAAACCTGTATTTGTTTGACTTTGAAATAGTGGGTAGGCCCATGTTGGCTGAAGCGAGCACTTCCGGGGCGCAGACCAGACAATATGGGTCTACCCCCACGGAACTAAACGTAAAATTAGAAGTGGTACTAAACCGGGCACAACACCAAAATTACACCTGCATAATAACCGGCAAAATCATAGGACGACGCTCAGTCCTCTTAAACAAGTGATCCCCAATATCGTCACGCATCTTTGAGCGCAGATTGGTCCATCCTTGTTGTTCCTTCACATCATAGCTCTCAATCATTTTTGTCGCCATAACCTTTACTTCGTTGATAAGATCTTCAGCATTTTTCACATAGATAAACCCGCGTGAAATAACATCAAGATTACCTGTGACCTTCCCTGTCTTTCTGTTCACTGCAGCAATAATCACCATCATACCATCCTGTGACATGACTTGTCGGTCACGCAACACCACGCTCCCCACATCCCCCACTCCGAGTCCATCAACGAGTACATCTTCCAATTCAAGTTTGTCTTTCAATACCCGAACGTCTTGGTGCTTGTTAAATTCCACAACACTCCCATTGGCAAGTACGAGAACGTTTTCTTTTGCATAGCCCATTTCCATGGCGGTTTCCGCATGCTGAACAAGGTGATGACGTTCACCATGGATAGGCATGAAATACTTTGGCTGTACCAACTGAAGCATCAATTTTTGTTCTTCTTGCTGTGCGTGTCCGGAAGAGTGAATATCAAGAAGTTTGTTGTACACCACCTTAGCCCCGAACCCCAACAAGAGATCCATAACTGCTGCGACAGACCTCTCATTACCCGGAATCGGTGAAGAAGAGAGGACGATAGTATCAGTTTCATTGATTTTGATTTGTTTATGCTCTCCGCGTGCCATACGACCCAACGCTGATGACTCCTGTCCCTGACTTCCTGTTGAAAGAATAGTGACTTTGTTAGGAGGATAATTATCAATCGTATTCAGTTTTATAAACGTGCCTTTTGGTACTTTCAAAAAACCTAAGTCGAGCGCCGTCGTGATCGCCTTTTCCATGCTCATCCCTGTCACCGCGATCTTTCTTCCTAAATCATGAGACGCATTTATAACCTGCTGAATACGACTTATCAATGAAGCAAACGTCGTCACAATAATACGACCCTTTGCTTTTGAAAATAATAATTCGATGGTCTCTTGCAATTTTTTTTCTGAAATAGAATACCCTGGTTTCTCTGAGTTCGTACTATCAGAACACAACAACAATACGCCATCTTGCCCAAGGCGGGCAATCTTACCAAATTCTGTGGGGCGTTCATCTTGTGGTGTGTGGTCAAACTTCCAATCACCGGTGTCGATGATCGTCCCAATCGGTGTTTTGATAGCAACCCCGACGCTGTCCGGGATATTATGGTTCACACGAAAGAAGCTAAGGCTAAACACGCCAAGCTGCAATACATAGTCAGCACCTATCTCAACTAGCTTAACGACTTTTGAAAGATTAAACTCTTCAAGTCGATCTCGCACCATACCGATAGTAAGGCGCGTACCATACACCGGTGGCATCCCAAGTCTCTTGATGAGATAGGGAATCGCTCCCATGTGATCCATGTGACCGTGGGTAATAAAAATACCGCGAATTTTTTCTTTGTTCTCCTGCAAGTATGTAGTGTCAGCAAGAACATAGTCAATGCCGGGCATATCCTCGCGAGGGAACATAAAGCCGAGGTCAAGGACAATAATATCGTTGCCATATTCAACACACATAGTATTTCGTCCGATTTCTTCAAGTCCTCCCAGCGGGATAATACGAAGAAGAGGCGATGCGGAAGGAGGAGCTTTCTTTACTCCTGGCCCAACTCGCGTATGAGGGGCTTTCGAACTGCGTGGTGCGATCATATCGCGCGGCGTGGCTCGCATCATAGGGCGAGGACGGCGCAACACTGGTTGTTCATTTTCCATGATAATAAAAGTTATGAATTAAAAATAGAAAAGTCTTAAAATATTTTGTGGTTGAAGAATACGTTGGTGCCGAGGGAGGGAGTCGAACCCTCACGGAATTGCTTCCACAGCGCTCTGAACGCTGCGTGTCTACCAGTTCCACCACTTCGGCGTACCAAAGGGGATCATCTCTCTAGGTCGCCCTAAAATCAGTCCCCTACAGCTCTCTTATTTTTTCCAAATACGACGAGTCTTAACGTGCCAATATGAGATATCATTGAAACGATCAGAAGGATCTACAATATGTTTTTGATCTGCAATACCGCGTACTTTTTTTGCCACCACATAATTATAATTAGGGTTGTACAAAAATACCGCAGGTACTTCTTCCGCCAAAATATCCTGAAACTTCTTGTACATCTCCGCGCGTTTATCGGGATCAGCAATCTGACGAGCATCAACCAACAGCTTGTCCGCATCAGGGTTATTGAATATCGCAAGATTTAATCCTGGGGGACGCGCTTGAGTAGAATGCCAGAACGGATACAGATCAGGGTCGGAACCAATGATCTCACCATACAAGAATGCATGGTAATCACGGGTATCAATGACTTCCGGTTTTACTCGAGAAGGATCAACAAGTCGTAAATCTACCTTTACCCCCGCAGCCTCCCAACCTTCTTTCACAATCTGTGCGGCTTTTGCACTTTCGGGCTGATTCACCGTCACAAGAGAAATGTGCAATACGTGTTTCTGTTTTTCAACTTTATCCTTGGGAGGATCTTTCTTATCTTTTTCGGCCGCTGCTTTTTCTTCATCAGTCGGTGGAACGGTTACATTCTCTTCAGTAAACCACGACCCATCACTGTCTTTTTTCCAACCGGCTGCTTGCAACAAATCTCCTGCTTTAGCAAGGTCAAAAGGATATTTCTTCACTTCTTCATAGTAGCCTAAAAATCCCTTCAAAATTGGTGCACCAATAACTTCGCCTTCGTTATTAAGAACCTCGCGCACAATGCGATCCTTATCAATAGAAAGAGCTAAAGCTTGCCGAACTGCTTTTGACTTCAGATCGGCGTTCGCAGCTTGGTTGAAAAAGATCGAGGTGTATTGTGGTAAGTTGAAGGTATAGTAGACCAGATCAGTCTCTTTCTCAAGTGTTGATCGGAGATCACGAGGAAGGAAACTAATCCCATCTACCTTACGATTTTTTAAAGCCTGTACCGCTGAATCAACGTCAGGGTAAAACTTAAACGTAATAGTATTCAAGTATGGTTTTTGACCATAATACGTATCATTTTTTTCAAGTGTATATGAGCGGATGCTTCCATCGCTACCCTTTTGTAGACTTTTGAATTTCCACGCCCCCGTACCTACCGGCTTTATATTTTGGGGGACATTGCTAAAGTTTTCTGACGCAACATCTGCCCACACGTGCTGAGGTAAAATACCAATAGTGGTTAAATCCAAAAAGGGTGCAAATGGTTTTGGAAGCCCTAATTGTATTGTATTGTCGTCAACCTTGTTAATTTTAACATCTCTGAAACTTAAATACAGAGGGCTTTTCGTCGCAGGATCCTGAATGCGTGCAATCGTAAAAGCAACATCATCAGAAGTGAACGGCTCGCCGTCCTGCCACTTTACATCTTTTTTCAAATAAAACGTATAGGTTTTCCCGTCACTTGAAAGTTCATATTTCTCGGCCAAATCCGGTGTAATCGCACGCTTGTCATCATACTTGGTCAAACCTGAGTATACCAGTTTTGCCATATCACGATCAACATCGTTATTTTGCAAAAACAATGGATTGATATATTGCGGTGTACCCACTAATCCTTCGGTATATCCTCCTCCCGCTTTTGCAATCTCAGTCGTATTTGCTTGATAGTATTTCCAGCCAAGAAATATAATATTTACGACGAGAATAACCGCCACCACACGTAAAATCCACATTTGAAGAGGAGGCAACACACGCCCTATATACTTCAACTGTTTCACGGAGGGAATTTTTTTTCCCGAAGCGACTGAATAAACTAATTTTTTTTCTATCTTTTTGTGCGCGTCTCCGGCACCTCTGTTACGCCAAGCTTGTGGGGAATGATAACGCATAGATAAAGAGTGAGCACCCGAAGGCACCTAGCAGGACTTCAAAATATAAGGCCCCGCACACTTGCTACTTTATAAGTACAGGAACAATAATGATTGCTAATGCAGAACCGATAAATATGACTGCCAAGGCAATAGTTGCACGAAACAATATTTTTTCTACCCCGCGTTTTGTTCGGTAAACAGCTCCTTCGCCTCCGAATACCCCCGAAAGTCCCGTCCCCCGTTGTTGTAATAATATCGTTACAATAAGAAGAATCGCTGAAACGAGGTTAGTAATGGTCAGTGCATTTGGCATACAGTATGGCCCAAAAATAGATCTCTATACTATAGAACGAGATGGTAAAAGTGTCAAATAGCAGGTATACTGCCCTTATATGAACCCTGCAACACAACAATTCCCTTCTTCTGCACGACCACCGTCAAATCACACTCCTCTTGTCTTTATTATTGTACTTGTAGTTGTTGGCGTCATTGGATTAGTAACTTACATTGCCATGAACGCAAGCAGCAGTCCAACGACAAGTAATATTCAAACTACTACCGCTGCCATCAGTAAGCTAAGCAGAACTCAAGCCCTATCCACTCCAGGAACTGTCGACACGTCACAACTCGTCGATTCAGCTGTCTCTCCTTCAATCGGACCTAATGCCGACCAAGCAAAGGTTATCGTTGTTGAGTTCCTTGATTTTCAATGTCCTTATTGCAAGGCAAGTGCCACGGTTACTCCTCAACTCCTCAAAAAATATCAGGGGCAACCAGTCCGCTTTGTATTCAGAAATCTTCCCCTCGAAAGTATTCACCCCTACGCGGTGTCTGCCGCTCACGCGAGTCTATGCGCGAGTGAACAACAAAAATATTTTCAATTTTACGATCTAACGTATCAGCGACAATCCGAAATTACTGCCGACACTCTCTACTTGTTTGCACGCGATGTAGGAGTTGAGATGAATGCATTCTCAACGTGCATGTCAAAAGGGACCTATCGCACCCAGATTCAAAAAGATCTCTCAGACGGCATTGCCTTGGGTGCTGAAGGAACTCCAACGTGGTTTATTAACGGGCAGCGTTTTGAAGGTGCTCTCCCTCTTGAAACATTATCCGCGATCATCGATCAAAATTTAGGGGCCAAGAAATAATTATTGAATATGCACCGGCGTTCCCACTTGTGCCCAATTATATAATCGCTCCATATCTTTGTACGCAACATTCACACATCCATGAGAGACGTTTTTCTTTCCGAACAAGTTGTGCCAATAGGCGCCGTGAATAAAAAATCCGTATTTCTGAACAGTAAAAAGCAAATTCCATTTTGTATTCGGCAGATCATATCCATATCCAGGGCCACCATAATGCACCACCGGTTTTTTCTTTAACACCGCAAATGTGCCTCGCGGGGTCGGATATCCTCGTGCTCCCGTAGAAACTAAAATAGAATCAAGAAGAACTCCCCCATTATAGTATTTCAAAGTGAAATTCTTGACATTCACTTCAATTTTTTTTTCAACAGGAGTTTTATCCGCACTGGTGGGTGAGAACCCGTCCATAACTTCTTTACCATCTTTTATCCCATCGCCATCTGTATCGGGATTCGTCAAGTCACTCTTTAACTTTATTTCCCAATCATCGTTAAGGCCATCTTTATCTGTATCTAGGAGTTTTAAAGGGATTTTTTTGTTGTTGATCGGCGAATATCCACTTTTGATTTCTACTCCATCAGGATATCCATCACCATCCGTATCAACCACATTCGGATCACTATGATAGAGAGTACGTTCCATATCATCAAGTAAACCGTCGTTGTCACTGTCGATAGTTGAAATGACAGCCCCATCAGCAGCATAGACGGCGGCATGCGGTAAGCACAACACAAACGCAAGCGCTAATGTTAAAAGAGATACATAAATAACATGCTTCATATCAAAAATATCGTAGGTACCTTTTTGGTACTAAAACAGTATACCATTGTTTCTTCATAAACTCCTGCAAATATTAAAAAATATTTTCAATAATGTACCATCAATCTTGTCCATCGATCAATTACAAATGATCATTGACTCTTTACGTTTTTCCACAAAGGTACTATACTTGCATATTACTTGTGAATAGTTAACTTTTTCGTATGCTCAATAAGATCATCGTTCGAGGCGCTCGGGTACATAACCTGCAAAACGTTGACCTTGATATTGCCCACAATACCCTCGTCGTTTTCACTGGACTATCGGGTTCAGGAAAATCCTCCCTTGCGTTTGATACCATTTATGCAGAGGGCCAACGCCGTTTCATGGAAAGCCTTTCAAGTTTTACCAAACAATTCATGGAGCATTTGGACAAGCCAGATGTTGATCAAATTGACGGTTTGCCTCCCACCATTGCTATCGACCAACATACGTCCGTAGCATCTCCTCGATCGACGGTTGGAACTGCGACGGAAATGTACGATTATCTGCGTTTGCTATTTGCTCGAACCGGTCTTCCTCACTGCCCACAATGTCATAAAGCAATTGTGCGATATTCAATGCAAGAGATCGTTGAAAAAGTCATCGAGATCGTAAAAACCCGACCAAAAGAAACTCTTTTTCTCGCACCGCTTCCTCGCCAAGAAAAACTGAACCTGAGCAATCTTATCGATGAGCTCGGTCGTCTGGGATACAATTCTGTTCGCGTTGATACTCTCTCCTATAGCTTGCGTGAATTGGCACAGGCACGCATCAACGAACAGAAAGGGCACGATCTAGAGGTAGTCGTTGATAAGCTCGAACGCGGTGAACTGGAATATGTTGATACCCAACGTGTGGTTCGTGCGGTCAAAAATGCTATGGAGCTCGGTGATGGCCGTATGTCTCTCGTGCTCCCTGAAGAAAAACAAGAACACAAATTTACTCGCAATCTCACCTGTGCAGATTGTCATATTACGCTCGACGAATTGGAGCCAAGTCATTTTTCCTTCAACAGTCCTCAAGGTGCCTGTCCTTCATGTACAGGACTGGGGTATCTTTTAAAATTTGATCCTGCGTTACTCATACCTAATCCAAAGCTCACCATTGCCCAAGGTGCCATCCAACCACTCACAAAAATCTTTGCCAACAATACCAATCTCACTGACCGCATTGGTGCTACCGGAAGCCGGAATGATTTTACGCTGAATACCCCAATCAAAGATTTTACCGACAAGCAGATGAAAGTACTCATGGAGGGTGAGCATGGAAAAAAGAAACACACTGAAAATGAGTTTGAGGGCATCATTGCCTACCTAGAAGACCGATACCGCGACACTGATTCGGAATATCTGCAAAAAGAACTGGAAGACTATATGCGAATTTTCCCCTGCACCGATTGTGAAGGAAAGCGTCTCAAGCCCGAGATGCTCGCCGTCACCGTCGCAGGATACAGTATTGATCAGATAGTACGCTTATCGCTGACCCACCTTATTGACCTCTTCCGTGGCCTCGATGGACAAAAGACCGAAACATCGTTTGAACCATTCTTACCTCAACACATACAAATTGCAAAACCGATCATCAAGGAGATGATTAAAAGAGCGACATCTCTTGGTAATGTGGGCCTTGGATATCTTATCCTCGATCGCAGTATGGCAACATTGTCGGGTGGTGAAGCACAGCGTATCAAATTGGCCAATCATATTAGCTCTTCATTGGTGGGAGTTGTATATGTTCTCGATGAACCGTCAATCGGTCTTCATCCAAAAGACACCGAACAGCTTATTGAAACACTCAAAGCACTCCGCGATGCCGGCAACACTGTCATCGTGGTCGAACACGACACACACATCATTCGCGAGGCTCAACAAGTAGTTGACGTAGGGCCGGGTGCTGGGAAAAACGGCGGACGCATCATTGCATCTTGTACTCCTGAAGAACTCATGAAAAACAAGGACTCAATAACAGGACAATACCTCAGTGGTGCAAAAACGATTAGCGCGCCAAAACAACGACATAAGGGAACAGGAAACTTTATACAAATTCGTGGTGCGTCAGAATTTAACCTCAAAAATATTGATGTCAGTATTCCATTAGGTAAGTTGGTCTGTGTTACTGGACTTTCTGGATCAGGAAAATCAACACTTGTCATTGAAATTCTTTCAAAAGCATTGAAGAAAAAGTTTTACCGTGCAAAAGATGATCCAGGAAAACATACAGACATTCTCGGGCTTGAATACATCGACAAAGTCATCGATATCGATCAATCCCCGATCGGACGTACCCCACGTTCCAACCCGGCCACCTATACCAACATCTTCACTCCTATCCGTGAACTCTTTACCGAACTCCCTGAAGCACGCATAAAGGGATTCAAACCTGGCCATTTCAGTTTTAACGTCAAAGGTGGCCGCTGTGAAACATGCCAAGGAGAAGGATCAGTACGCATCGACATGCGATTCCTTTCCGATGTATATGTCGAGTGTCGCGACTGTCATGGACAACGGTATAACCGAGATGCGCTTGAAGTACATTTTGAGGGGCAATCAATCGCCGATGTTCTTCGAATGACGGTGGATGAAGCAGTGGAGTTTTTTGTTAAACAAACAGCAATCCACGACAAACTCAAGACACTCTCAGAAGTTGGACTCGGCTATGTACAACTTGGGCAGCCCGCGAATACATTGTCCGGCGGTGAAGCACAGCGTATCAAGCTTGCTGCCGAACTGTCACGACGTTCCACAGGCAAAACTCTGTACATCCTCGATGAACCTACAACAGGACTACACTTTGAAGATATCAAACGATTGCTTCATATCCTCTCTCAGCTCGTAGAGAAAGGAAATACGGTCTTGATCATCGAACACAACGTCGACGTTATTAAAACAGCTGATTGGGTTATCGACCTCGGTCCTGAAGGAGGAGATAAAGGGGGCTACATTGTCGGCGAAGGAACCCCTGAAGATATTGCAAAAATCGAACACAGCTGGACAGGAAAGTACTTAAAGGAGGCAACAGTGATAAAAGGTAAAAAGTAATTCTTCAATACCTCAAGAACGCCTAAAATACAACAATCCCGAGCAAAAACCCTTGACAAAACAGGGGTTTTGTGCTTTAATCGCATAATAATAGCTTGAAAGGGAGAAAAATTCATGAATAAAAAAGAAGGTTTAGTTAGTAATTTATCTCAACAACGAAGTAAAATACTTGGGAGTATTGGCGATACTGCTAAAGATGAACTAGACAGAGCATTAGGGAGTCTCACCAAAAATGTAATTATCCTTATCGGTCTCTGGATAATTAAAAAAATTAAAAAATAATACCAAAAAGGTGTTGCTGTAAAGCAACCTTTTTTTATATCGCCAAAAAGCTCTTGATATGTACCAAACTCTATATAACGAAGAACCACTCAAATAATCTATCATGCAAATAAATAAAAAAGTGAGAAACAGTGCAAAATTATTCTGCCCCATTCTCACTCAAACTCATCATAAAAACTTTTTAGTTGTTCCACACCATGAGATTGCCTGATTTTCTCGATAGCCCTTGATTCGATTTGTTGTATTCTCTGTTTATTCACGCCAAATTTTCTTCCCGTTGCCTCTTGCGTACAGGGATCATTTTCATCAAAACCAAAACGAACTAAGAATATTTGACGTTCTCTAACAGTTAGAATATCAAACACATGAGAAATCCTATTTTTAAGCTCACAATTAAACACCTCCTGTTCAACCTTTTGGAGAGCAGTCACTTCATTCGCATGAGAATAGAACAAATCCCTGTTTTGTAGTTGAGAAAACAATACGTCACTCATGATGACTGAATCCTTTATCGAATATAATTCCAAAGGAAATAACTCTCGAACATGATAATTACATATATCTGATAACTGATAGCACGTCACTATATAGTCATTCCCCTTCTTGTTGAGAGGTGATTTTTTTAGATTAATCAACCTGCCAACCTCTGAAATATGAAATCCATACTCCAAGCAAAATTTTCTCACCGAATCGTACTGCTCAAAAATAGCCTGATAAAGAAGGTAATTTTTTAAACCAACAGTAGCTGACGCTTTTCTCATAATTGTAATGAACCCTCCTTTCATATTTCCGCTATATACAGAAGAATACTAGCAGTGGGTGATAAAATTGCCTAGCAAGGCCTGCCGAACTACTCTTGACAATCAAGCAATATAGTACTATCGTACGGCTATCTATCATAAGCAAAACAGGAGGGGAATATTGTTATTTACAACAACAACATCACCGTTTATTGACCAACGTGAAAAAAGTCATAATTTCCAAACAGCAACCATAAAAAAAGAATATGATCTTGTGATTAGTGGTTTGCAAAATACGCTGAACAATCAGCTAGTAAACTACTCAGAGCAAATCCAGGCGCAGTATCGAGAATTGTTTAAGCAAAAAAAGGATGCTATCGAAACAATGTTCAGTGACTCAAGCAAACGTATTTGGAATTTGTATAAACGGAATCTACAAAAAAAAGAGAAAATTAAAGACAGATATATCAGAAGACAGTCCTTTGTGAATGCCAAGACGGTATATGACACGTCGATGGATAGTTTAAAAGAGTTTATTTCTCAAATGGTCGAGGATCTCCAAAAAATGTTGCTGAACTAATCATAGAACAGGGTCAAAACGACTCTGTTCTATTTTATTTTCAATAAAAATACGACCACCTCCTGATACGTTCCTCAGGGTTGCCATACTAATAAAAAATCGCTACACTAGGCGTACCAAGCATAACCAACACGTCTATGTACCCCCACAAGGATATCGAGAAAAAATGGCAAGAATTTTGGAAGAATAATCAGACCTTCCGTACTGACGATTCTGACAATAAAGAAAAACGCTATATTCTCGACATGTTTCCCTACCCATCCGCAGACGGGCTCCACGTCGGTCATCCTGAAGGTTATACCGCGACTGACATCTACAGTCGCTACCTTCGAATGAAGGGATACAATGTTCTCCATCCTATGGGCTGGGACGCGTTTGGTTTGCCAGCAGAAAACTTTGCCATAAAAAAAGGAATACATCCCCAAGAAACAACCCAAGCAAGCATCGCGAATTTCCGCCGACAAATTCAATCCCTCGGATTTTCGTATGATTGGGATCGCGAGATTGATACGTCTTCTCCAGAGTATTACAAATGGACACAATGGCTTTTTCTCGAACTCTACAAGAAAGGGCTTGCATATAAAGCAAAAGCGCCCGTCAACTGGTGTGAACATTGCCAAACCGTTCTTGCTAACGAACAAGTCATCAACGGAACCTGCGAGCGATGCAAAAATCCGGTTATCCAAAAACTTCTCGAACAGTGGTTTTTTAAAGTTACTGAGTATGCCGACGAGTTGATTTCAGGACTGGATAATCTTGATTGGCCTGAATCAATCAAAACAACACAGCGCAATTGGATTGGAAAAAGCGACGGCGCGACGATCACCTTTTCTATTAAAAATACGAGTGTTGAAATCCCTGTCTTCACGACTCGCCCCGACACTCTGTTTGGTGTTTCGGCCCTTATGCTCGCACCAGAACATCCTGCACTCACTGAATTCAATATAAAAAATCGAGATGAAGTAAATGCCTATATAGAAACCTCAAAACACAAAACCAATCTCGAGCGCACTTTTCTTTCCAAAGAAAAAACCGGTGTGTGTCTTGACGACATCAAGGCAATCAATCCCGCGAACAGCCAGGAGATCCCCGTCTTTGTTGCTGACTATGTTCTTGGTTCATATGGTACGGGCGCAGTGATGTCGGTTCCTGCACATGACCAGCGTGATTGGGAATTTGCAAAAAAATATAATTTACCAATCGTCGATGTGGTGATGCCGACCGTGACGGATCAAACCAATCCACCACGAGAGGATAAACAAATTAAAATAAGAAATGTCGTTCATGCAATTGTCTATGATCCTCGCAACAAAAAATATCTCACATTAAGAGGAAAACCATTTAACTGGAATACAGTCGTCATTGGCGGTATCGAAGAAGGCGAGACCGCACTTGAGGCGGCACTGAGGGAACTCAAAGAAGAAACAGGATATATTGACGTAAAATATATTAAAACACTGGGCGGCCCGATTCAAGCGCATTTTTTTGCGAAACATAAGGATGAAAATCGCATCGCCAATACCACTGGTATATACTTTGAGCTTGCCAGTGACGAGCGTGTACCTGTGTCAGAAGAAGAACAGGCAAAAAACGATGTTCTCTGGACTGATGAAAAAGATTTCACTACAAAAGAGATGGTTAACTCAGAACTCCCTTTTTGGCTTGAACGTATGCACTCTACCAACGACGCATATTCAGGCGAAGGTATCCTCATTAACTCTGAGGAGTTTGATGGCACAACAACAAAAGAAGCCAGCTCTGCGATTACCCAAAAAGTTAACGGTAAAATCACTTCTACCTACCGTCTCCGCGATTGGCTTGTATCCCGCCAACGCTACTGGGGTGCACCGATTCCGATTATTTACTGCGAAACCTGTGGAACGGTTCCTGTACCTGAAATTGATCTTCCTGTTTTACTCCCCACTGACGTTGATTTTCGACCAACAGGCGAATCTCCCCTAGTGCGTTCAAAAACATTTCACGATGTGAAGTGTCCACAATGTGATTCTCCCGCGCGACGCGAATCAGACACTATGGATACGTTTGTATGCTCCAGCTGGTACTACCTTCGCTATGTCTCACCGCATAACAATGACTCGGCATTTGACCAATCGGAAGCAAAATCGTGGTTACCGGTAGATATTTGTGTTGGCGGTGCAGAGCACGCGGTGCTTCATCTTATGTATGCTCGCTTTATCACAAAAGCACTTAAAGACATGGGGTATGTACAATTTGATGAACCATTTATCAAGCTTCGTAATCAAGGAATGATTCTAGGAGAAGACGGTGAAAAAATGTCAAAATCACGAGGCAATGTCATCAATCCTGACATCATAATCAACGAATACGGCGCAGATACTTTTCGTCTCTACGAAATGTTTATGGGTCCACTCGGAGATGCAAAACCATGGAACACACAAAGCATTGCGGGCTCACAACGTTTTCTCGATAAAGTTTGGTCACTCTATCAAACAGCGCTTGAATCAAACATTCCAGAAAAAGAAACAAACTCGGAAAGTTTAAAAAACATCCACAAAGCAATTAAAAAGATAACAGCAGACATTGAGACAATGAGTTTTAACACCGCAATCAGCACTATGATGATTTGCGTGAACGCTTTGCAAAAAGAACAAACCGCTGGTCATACTCTAGGACGGGATACGTTAGAATCGTTTACAAAACTCCTTTCTCCTTTTGCACCCCACATTGCCGAGGAACTCTGGGAAATACTCGGTAATAAAGAAGGTATTTCTTTTACCCCCTGGCCGGCATTTGATGAAACGCTGATACGTGATGAAATGATTACCATCGCTGTACAAATAAACGGTAAAACACGCACGCAATTGTCTGTCTCCCATGATCTCTCAGAAGAAGAGATCCAGACACTCGCATTTGGCGATACAAACGTTAAAAAATGGATCGAGGGAAGAGAAACCCAAAAAGTGATCTACATTCCAGCGCGACTACTCAATATCGTGACAAAATAAAAATCCCCTCAATTGAGAGGAGAAATTCGTGAATTATATATCATACCTCACCATAAGACTGATAAATCCCTGTCTTTCTCTTACTTCATAAAAAGCATATCCACAGTCCTTTAGTAAAATCTGCATTTTTGTTGCAGCCCACTCAAACGACATATCGACCAAAGTAGGACGAACCCCAAACAATGCTTCAAAAATCATTTGTCGGAATAGTGCGGAATGATTATAGAATTCATTTATTTTATCGATTGTTGTGTTTATTTTTTCTTGCGTTATCACAGTGTCGCTTTCATCGCCACGAAGCAGACCATAACGAGACAAACAATCCATTTTGTAATACACATTTTGATCTTTCTCGTCGAAAAAATCAGCCCACTGATGATTTAAAGGAAAACAATCTCGTTCAAATGATCGCAGACTTAAATCCATCAAACATCGTATGTAGCATCTAAAATACGCATCGTCGCTGAATCTTTCAAATACAACTTCAGCTGGAGCGTATTCAACGAGAAATATAAATGCAAGCGGACTCTGCATAACGGCGGAGTATGAAGAGATCCCAGGCCCCTGACCATTAACATAGCGAATAGCTGCCTCCAACGCCCGCTCAGAAAATAAACTTCTCAAAGAACTATATAAAGATGCTCGCGTATACATCTACAGTACCCCCCCAGACAATAATGTATTCGATTACCCTATCGTCTTTTTGCCATTTTGTCAATGACACGGTAGGATAGAGGTACAATCCTTTCCTAATAATAATCTATACTTTCATGTCTTTACTCAATGCGATTGATCCCGTAATTGCGGGCCTTCTTTCAAAGGAATATGAGCGTCAACAACATACACTTTCCTTGATCCCATCTGAAAACATAGCGAGCGAAGCAGTACTTGAAGCACTCGGTTCAGTAGCGAGCAACAAATATTCTGAAGGGTACGCCGGGAAGCGATATTATGGAGGTAATGAAATCATTGACCAAATTGAAAGTCTCGCTGTTGAGCGTGCCAAGACACTATTTGGCATGGAGCATGCAAACGTTCAAGCGTATTCTGGATCTCCCGCCAACCAAGCTGTCTACCTCGCTCTTTTGCAGCCTGGCGATACAGTGATGGGTATGGCATTACCCGCAGGAGGACATCTCACTCATGGTTGGAAAGTGAACTTCTCGGGAAAGATATATAAAGCAGTTCAATACGGGGTCGATGAAAAAGGATTTCTCGACTATGATGCAATTGCCAGCCTAGCATTACAAGAAAAACCCAAAATGATTATTTGCGGAGCTACTGCATATTCACGCGTCATCGACTTTAAACGATTTCGTGAAATCGCTGATTCGGTTGGCGCATACCTTCTTGCCGATATTTCACATATTGCAGGATTGGTGGTGGGAGGAGTACATCCTAGCCCCGCTCCTTACGCAGATGTGATCACCACAACGACCCATAAAACTCTCCGAGGTCCTCGTGGGGCTATTATCATGTGTCGCACCACTGAATTAGGAACTAAGATTGATAAGGCGATCTTCCCAGGCCTCCAAGGGGGTCCACACAACCAAACAACAGCCGCGATCGCGGTTTGTTTAGAAGAGGCAAGTCAACCAAGTTTCCAAACTTATGCGAAACAGATTGTTGAAAACGCACAAGCACTCGCATCTGAACTTACTGCTCACGGATTCTCACTAGTCACCGGAGGTACCGATAACCACCTGCTTCTCGTTGATTTGACCAACAAGGGTCTCACAGGACAACAAGCTGAAGATGCTCTCAATGAAGTCGGCATCATTGCAAACAAAAACATGATTCCTGGTGACCCTCGTTCTCCATTTGACCCTTCTGGCTTACGTATTGGTACTCCATCCATTACCACTCGAGGTCTGAACAGTGAAGACATGAAAACTCTTGCTAAAATCATCGCCTCCGTACTCGAAAACAGAGAAGATTCCTCTATTATTGCTACCGCAAAAAAACAAGTCCTTGATCTGTGTAATCGATATCCTGCATATCCCCGTTAACCACCTATGGCAACAAAAACTCCTCATATATATCTCTTCCATGGATTAAACACGTGGAGTATCCGACAAAAAACACGAACCTGGATTGAGGTATTCAACAAAAAATACGGCAATGCAAGCAGTATCGATATCGATCTTTCTAGTGGCAACAGCGCGCAGAGCGTTCTGCCTATTATACAAAACACCCTCTCGTCTCATACGTTATTTAGTACCACATCCCTATTGCGTATCCGTGGTCTTTTTTCAAAAAATTGTCCTGCCTCAATACGCGATCTCTTGATTGAAAAACTTCCGCTCTGTTCTTCATCTACTTTTGTCATCATCGAAGACGAATCTGTCGATAAACGATTAGGTATATATAAGCTCTTACTTACTTTGCAAAAAAATGGCACAGCGACCATAGAAGAATTTGAACTTCCTACGCACGATAAGCTTCGATCGTGGATAACGACGTATCTTCAGAAGTACAAAGTATCCATTGAACCTATCGCACTCACACTACTCATGGAGCAATTTGATACAGAAGTGTCATTCGAAAATGAACCCGACAGTGGAATGCTTTGGCATCTTTCTAATGAATTGCACAAACTCGTCCATTACACCGGGAGTAAAACCATCCATCGTGAAGATGTTGAGCTCCTTGTCTGTGCCCCAGACAACGCCCATATTTTTAATCTGATTGACGCAATCCTTGCCAGGCAAAAAACGCGAGCATATATACTCGCACATGAACTTGTTGCATCATCACCTTCTCCTACCAAATCATCAGTAACCGGGATTACCTCAATGCTTCGTTCTCAATTCCGAGCGCTGCTCATCGTAAAAAGTATGAAACAATCCAACCTCGACGATGCAACAATGGCAAAGCAGCTTGGCTGGAACCCAAAACGTGTTTGGGTCGTTTCAAAAAAAACATCCTCACTTTCTTTAGAACAACTCACTCGTATGTATCGCTATCTGCTTTCATTTGAAGAGTATATAAAAATTCAACCGACGCCTGCCGACGCGAGTCTCGATATACTGATCGCACAGCTTATAGGGTAGCTTTTATTTCAAAAACGTTATCGATCCCCAATCAAAATAGGTCGGAGTTTGTGCCAGTCCGTAAAGATACATGAATTTTTCTTGAGTCGCTGTTGGTTCATAGAGGAAATAGCTTCCACATTGATACCCATAACATTGCGAGTAACGAGAGCAAAGAGCTTTTGTTTTTGTTTCAATTAAATCATCCTTTGCCCACCCGCATTCAGGTGTTTCGGAGCACATTTTTTTAAACGATTCGCTATTGAGATCTAAATTTGTTTTTTTAAGCTCAGTAAATATTTCTTTATCTGTTGGGATATATTCTTTGAGTAACGTGACGTTTGCAGACACCTGCCCTGTTTGAGCAACCGTAACGGCATCGGGGTTCGCCTCCTCTGTATTAACCTTGCATGCGCTAGAATCTTTCCCTTCACCCGTTATCATACCCTCAATCGCTTCTGTGAAAGTCTGAGTTGCAGGTTTATCAAACATATGGATTGCACCTGACAGCCTGTCATAAGTAACATTATGGAGCACAATACAATTCGGTTTCTCACATCCCCCCTTAGGGTCTGCCGGAACATAAGCCTCTATGTCGCCCTTTTCTGTTTTTTGTAAAATGAGACCTTCTTGAGGAGAAGTAAATTGAATTCCGAATTCTTTGCTGGTATATACATGAGTGAGCATTCCCGTAATCGGATTGATAACCTCATCGGATTTTTTGGGAGTTTCTTCAGGGGTGGCAACAGGAACATTAGAAACAGGTTTGACAAGAGATGGCTGTTCTTGCTGTGTTTGTTGGCCATTATTGTTAAACGTAAAAAATAACGCTGAACCAATAAGCAGCACAGCGAGAACCAAAATTATTACCATTACTTTTTTTCGAGTCATATAAAATTGAAATTACAAAAATACCCCGAGTGGGGTATTTTCTCCTCCTTACTTCATTGCGTTCACTTTCTTGGAAAGTCGAGACTTGTTTCGTGATGCAGTATTTTTCTTGATGACATTCTTAAGTGCTGCCTTATCAAGAAACTTCACCATCTGTCCAAACCAGTCTTTTGCCTTAGTCGTGTCTTTCGCTGCAATCGACTTCAAAAGCTGACGTTTGAGATACGTAAGGTTTTTCTTCACCGCCACATTACGCTCAGTTCGCTTCTTGGTCTGACGCAAATGTTTAATCGCGGAAGGGGTATGTGCCATAGTTTAAAAATTAATAACTGAAATAATATAATTATCGATATCGTAAACTCGCAATGGTCTTACCACTGGTTTTTCGCTGTTTTCGCTGAGCAACTTTTTTCTTCTTATTCATACTTCTCTGAGATTATATATAACACGGTGGCGGACCGGACGGGACTCGAACCCGCAACTTCTGCCGTGACAGGGCAGTGCTCTAACCAATTGAACTACCGATCCACGTCCTTTAGGAGGCAAACTATACCGATAGCGTATCAGATTCCTTCTGATCGCGCAAGAGCCGGCGTATCAGAAGAATCATAGCGACAACCATGGTTATAAGGGAAATCCATTGTGGCATACGAAGACCAGCAATCACCGGAACTAGGTCAATCCGCAAAAATTCGATCAAAAATCGACCCAATGAGTACAGAACTGCATAACTCAAAAATATGATCCCAAAATGCATAAATCGCGCTTGAGTACGAGAAGTACGGTGATAAAGACGGAATAGCAGTATTCGAGACGTGATAAACAGACCAATAAATAATACTAATGAGAACAACGATTCGTACAAAAAGGTCGGTTGAAAATGAGAAAATCCTTCATACCCTGTCACTCGTTGGGCAAATTCGATAGGAATCCCCCAGATTAGTGACGTGGGTAAACCATACGCCTCTTGATTAAAATAATTACCCCATCGGCCGATCGCTTGCCCTAGAACTAATCCGGGAGTAATAATGTCAGCCATCAACCAAAAAGGGAGTTTGTGACGCCATGTATACAAAAATGTTACCAACAAACCCGCCAAAAATGCTCCATGCCACACCCACCCACCATGCCATATTGCAATGATCTCCCACGGGCGGGGAATGAAAAAATCAAGGTGATACAAAACATAAAACAGCCGTGCTGCGATAATCCCAAAAAATAGCAACCAGAAAAAAAGATAATCAACGTGAACGACTAACGGCCGTTTCAATACGACTTCATACTTATGCGCCAAATAAATGGTTATCAAATATCCGACAATTACTGAAACGCCAAGCAAAACACTGTAGGTGTAGATAGTGAAAGATCCGAATTGAAATAATACTTCAGGAGGAATGTAATTCCACAAAGACATACTCCGCTGATAAAAAAATAAATACCCACCAGACAAGCGTATTATAGCTGTATAGTAGGTATTGTGCCAAATAATTTGTATAGTTATGCTACTGTATCACTGGGACCAGTTCCGACGGAAGAATCTTGAGAAACTTCTTGATCTCTTGTTTCATCTTAAAAAGAAATTTCTCAGCAGATTTAATAGCAGTCTTAAATTCCCTCTCCCATCTCCAGCCATCTTGCTCCATTTCAAAAACCATCGGAGGAAATTTCGCCTTTATCGTGTTTATACGCTTTTCGTATCCTGCAACAAGCGAACGACACACGTCGATCTTTGCCTGCTCTGATTGCAACTCAGTTTCGTCAGTCAAATACAAGCTAAGAATGATCTTAAAAAAGGTTTTTTGCGCATTCTCTATTACATGGTTAATGTGTTCTACACCCTCAGTGATAATATCTTTCAGATCCACTACGTTTCTCCTTCTTATAATAAATAATATTAAATTTTTAACGTACAGTGGCCACAACGAGCCCCTCCTTTCTTGAGTGCGAATAATATGTTATTACTCTATGCTATTTTAATAATTTAGTCAAGCTAGAAACTGACAAATCCTCAATGGAATATCCTTTTTTAGTAAAAAAGATTACTGATTTTTTCTTATTTTGTTTTGAAATTAAAGATAGTTGTTTCAAAAGATTGGGTGCAGTATCAACTGCGTACACCCCTCTATACAAAGAAAGTATTCCTCGTAAAATCGTTCCTTTAGCAAGAACAAAGATAGGGACACGCTGACGCAGAGACGAGAGTGCCGCAATGGTCTGGATGGTCGCATTACTACACACTACCGCTGCAATATTTTGACTGTTAAGAATTCCACACAATTCTTCACTGGTTTGATGCAGTGTATGGGGCGGACACTCAGCAATCGCATACATCGAGCCCTCTGCTGCCTCAATCACCCCATTCATCATAGAAACTGCCTCAAAAGGGTAGGCGCCACTTGCACTTTCTCCCGACAACATGGTCGCATCAGTATGATCAAAAACCGCATTGGCAACATCTGACACTTCGGCCCTGGTTGGTCGACGGTTAGTGATCATACTCTCCAACATCTGTGTAGCAACGATGACCGGCTTGCCTGCCGCAATACAAAGATTGATAATATCTTTTTGCATAATCGGCACGAGTTCGGCAGCCATTTCCGTCCCCAAATCTCCGCGCGCTATCATGATCACACCTACTTCATTGATGATATCATTAATGTTCTTTATCGCTTCTGGGCGTTCAATCTTCGCAATAATCGCTGGTGGTGTTTTTGTGAACTTCATCATGTACTCACGAAACTCTCTCACCTCTTGTCCATTTTTTACAAACGACATGGCGACGTAGGGAACTTTTTGAGCAATACCAAACAACACATCTTTTTTATCTTTCTCGGTGATGGATGGTGCTTTAAGTGATGCGCCCGGCACGTTGATTCCTTTGTGTGTTTTGATAGTTCCTGCAACTTCGACAACGGTCATAACCGTTTTCCCTTTGACTCCCGTAATCTTCAAATCAATCGTCGCATCAGCAATGAGGATGTGATGTCCTTTTTTTACATCGCCGGCTAGTTCTTCATATTGGCACGGAATAGTATTTTTCATGTCGTCGTTGAAATCAGACTCCGGCACAACCATAATCTTCTGCCCTTTCTTCACTGGCATATCAGCTGACAAATCACCCACACGAATACGCGGACCTTGGAGATCTTGAATAATCCCAATAGAAGTATGTAATTCTTTTTCTAGCTTCCGAATCATCTTCACCACCGCGCCATGAGTCTCATGCGTCCCATGCGAAAAATTCAACCGCGCAACATTCATCCCAGCCTTAACCATTTTTTTCAACATCGCCGGCGTGTTGGAAACAGGACCGATGGTGCACACAATTTTTGTTCGTTTCATATCGTAATGGTTTTGGTAACGTGAAGAATGACAATGATAATGTATATATGATAGCAAGGAGAGATAAGGATGTATAGAATCACTAAAAAAATAAAAGTCTGTATTATACCATCATGGTAATACAGACTAAATTTACAGTTTTATTGTTTCTTGTTTCTCTAGCAGAGAAACATTTTTAGAACCAAGAATAGTCCAATTTGCGCCCCAAACAAAATATTCAAAAACCATCTCTTGATATGTACCATCTTTAACCTTCAAACAAGGAACTAAGATTCCTCTGTACCCATATGGTCTAAGTGGAATAATCTGATCAAATGAAACAACTGGTTGAGTATTTTCCAATTTCTTCTTATCGTTTAGCATTCTGAAAGCTTCGAGATCGGCGTATGTACCAAGTTTCCAACCTTCTTTAATTACCGTTCCTGCTGCCTCTCTCATCTCGATATCCTCTTTAAAAGAGAAGGTTTTAAATATCTTTACCTCTTTACCTTTCTCTTTCAAGAAAAAAGATTCTCGTTTGAAGAAGGAAGGGAAAACTACACCTTCCATTGACCATTCATTGTCAACTTCTGTTGGAGGAAAATCCTCATATGTTGGCTGTGTCACAGTCTCATCCTTTTTACCAAATAAATCCATTATAAAAAAGATCATTTTAAAAAACCTCCTACTAACTATAACTATAAAACCATACTATCAAACTTTCCTATTTTGTCAAGGTTAAAGCGTTGTTGTATCAAAAAACCGCCCTATTTGATCCGTACCCCGCTTAGCGGACACGTATTAAAAAACCTAGGTGGTGGCGGAGACTAACAAAAGATGATTCCTGTATTGCACAGGTGTCATCTTTTTTAATCCCCATTGATATCGTTC
>JAHFJA010000003.1 GCA_023246095.1 bacterium
GAATAGTATATTGGCAATCTGAATTAAGCACGGAGAGTGCCCATTCTGCAAAAGTGGTAATTTGAATATCATCAATACCAAGTTCGGGAAGCAAATGAGAAAAGTACTCTTTGGTGCCACTATCCTGCACAAACACGATGATTGAATGGCTTGGGTAGGAGTCAGAAATGTCGGGTGCTTGCACGAGATAGGCGACACGATGAAGTGCGAGTGTTGTCTTGCCGCTTCCCGCAGGTCCGGCGATAAGGAATGGGCCTACATGATGTGCACGAATGACTTGGTCTTGCGCTTTTTCCATTTGGGCTACAATTTCCGGTAATACAAATCCTTGTTTTCTGTTTGAAAAATATTCCTGATACACGAGCTCGCGAGGATTGTCTATTGACTCTGTCGTCATGAATTTAATGTCGCCTCCTACAATCATGTACTGATCTTTTCGCGAAAGAATCGCTTTTTGCGTGCCTCCTTCAGGAAGCGTATATTCCACGGCGCCTGGATTTTCAAAACGCATCACTGCTGCAGGGACAATCCATGAATATATTCCTTCCCCACTGAGACTGTACTTGCCAATATAAATGCTGCGAGTATCTTTTTCATCTTCCCACATCACATCGCATCGTGCAAAGTAAGGGGATTTCTTCAAAAATTCGATTTCGCCTGCTTGTTTGGTGTTATGAATCATAACTGCTTTTTCCGCAAATTGATCCGCTGCACTGAGTTTTCTAAAGTCGTTTTGACTTTTTTTGATCGCATTTTCGAGGTTTATTTTAATTTGTTTCAACCGCAACATGACCACATTTAGATGATTTCGTGCTTCTGTGAGAATTTTATCTTTATTTACAGTGTGCATAGTATATTTGGTTTTCGCAGTATACTATTTTATCCGGAAATGATAAATAGAAGGATATTAGCTCACGGAAATTTGTTTGAAAATGAAAACTCCTTCTGGATTTTTTCCAAAAGGAGTTAATTATTTTTTGTTTTGTGGTTATTCAGGACTAGAGACGTCACCCATACACCGGACTAGAAGACAAGAACATATGAAGACTACCGGACAGCCCAAGGTAAACCATAACGCCTCAATGAAAGGATTTCCCATTTCCAGATATCTTTCGTATGCATCAAAACTAGAAAATCTCTGAAGTTCTGTGTCTGCCTGAGCAGCGCATATGACAGCAATCGACACAATGTATATTAAGGATAGAATGAGGGTTGTAGGAAATATGACTTCCGTAAAAAACTCACAAACATTTTCCAGAAATGTTTCCACTACTTCAAGCGGTTCTTCAAGTATTTCGATTATACCTATACCGATTCGTTTGATTTGTCTGTGCATGGGCATGCCGCTCTCCCTTTTTTAAATTATAATAGAACAATGTCGTGATTCTAAGGTGTTTATAAGGTTTTGTCAATAGACTAACATCGGGTATAAGGACGAGTTTGGGTAAAATAAAAAAGTACTTCAATCTATGGAGTACTTTTACTGTTTGGACGACCTCATTGTTGGTCGTATTAGTATGATAAATATCATCATCATTTCTATAAAGAGAAAGACTATTGGTTGTGCTGCATCCTCTATGGTCCAATGTGGTATTGCGATGACTGCAAAAATTCCCGAAATCCAAAACAGTATCCATGCTTGTTTATCTTCTCCTAACGGATCTTTCCACGCCAACTTAAATGTTGCGATTGAACCATACATGGCCACAGATAGACCAATAATAATGCCCGCAACGGCCTCATGGAAAAGATACCACAGAGTGAGTCCGAGTAATGCGCCTATCAGACCAAGTACATCACGGAATTTCCACTCAAATGTACCGAATTTGATTATGAGCGCCACGATGATCCACTGTCCGAGTACCGCACCAACTATTTGGCCGTTAATCGAATGCTTTGTCAGCATTCCTGCGAAGGTAACAGTGTCGACACTTGCCCAAATTATCCACGTGATAACTGAGGGTTTTGCTGACCCCTGCTTTATTGCGAACGCGTATCTTGCAAGACCAATGATGCACAATACGAATGATAATATAGAAAGAACATCTTTCATCACATATGCCTCCTTTTTGGGATGAAATATGTTCGCATTGTATAGTTTTTTCACGTTTTGTCAAGCGTACTGGAGTAATTCATTATTATTTGCATTACCCATAAATAATAAAAGACCACATATATACGTGGCCTTTAAACTTTTTTGTTTATAATTTCTCTTTGATAAGAATTTCTGCTGCTTCCGCCCAATTTTTTACCGTTAAAGATATATAAACACCTTGTTTGCTCGAATGGTATGTGTACTTATTTGTATAGGCAGATAAACTTCCAATAAGAAAAATAATATTATCAAGTCGAAACGGTTTATCTTCGCATTTTTTTGCTCCATGCATTATGCCTGAAGTTGTGTTGCTATGATTCACTTTTGTGAGTATTCCAACCCTTGTCACACCGAGATGTTTTGCAAGTAGTAAAATAAAAGGACCGACAATCGTCTTTGCTCCTAAGTAACTAATCCCACCAAGTTTCATCATAGGCACATCCAAATCTGCATCAGCAAGTAATATGTCAAAAGACGTAAATGGTTTTTCTGTCTTCGGCTTGTTTTTCGACAAGAGAAGATGTTCAATTTCCTTGTATTCACGGCACAGTGCGATTTCGTGTCCTGCCTGCTCAAGTACTTTTTTGGCAGCAGCCCTCTCAATGGGGCTGTTGTCGACAACAATGATTTTCATCTGAAACTCTCCTTTATATACATATAATTGTAATCCCTATTGTTGGGGTAATTGTCTTGTCGATCGCAACGAATGCGATTGCTTCGAGTTGTATCTGTATATGGTCTGAAGTACTGGATATATATCGAAGGAATGGGCCTGCAGTCGGCTGTTGGTCCACACCCATAACATAGATTCCTGTATCCACATTATCGTTGAATATGTATCGTCCTCGTGCGGAGTACATCCATGTGATAGGAAGCGACATGAGCGCGTCGATCTCCATGTAATAGCCAAACTTGCTTTGGATGGTACCTCCGGCAGTGAACGCTAATAGCGGAAGATTTTTCTTTTCGGGAAAATTCATACTGATTCCACCCATGAGGCTTATTGTGTGGGTATCGGCTATATGATAATTTCCTCCGAAATATACAAAGTGGGCGTAACTACTCTGAGAGGGGATGGCATACACAGAATAAACCCCTTGAATACCAAATGCTGTGCCAACGATGTCTTTTGCGAGCGCCATATTGAGCATGATGGCGCTCTCTTGAAGTAAGTTTGGCTGTTTATTTGTTTCCTCGCTGTGTGCGGATGCACTGAAAAACATTAATAGCAGGATGATAAACATTATCTGTATTGCTTTCATCATTTCTTTCTCCTTTTCTATTTGTAAAATAACGATGTGTTCCCTTTGATGTATTATCAAGTGGTATGGAGACTATACAATTCAAATAATATGTCGTAAAATATATTTTATAATATATACATATACGCTAATTTTCCTTCTAATATAAGAGTAAATTGACGATATATTTGTCAATTTAAATTGAAAGTATGAAAAATAATCTTATTTCTTGGTTATTATCAACGGGTCTTGATGAACAGCGTGCCTCGATATATCTGGCGGCGCTATCAAAGGGTGAAGTAACGGCAAAAGAATTAGCAGAAGCAGTTAAGATCGGAAGAACTGCTGTGTATGACAATTTAAGAGTTCTTGAGGAACGGGGGTATATTACGGTGACTCACGAAGGAAAACGAAAGGTATATATTCCTCTTCATCCAAACGAGCTCTAGAAAAAGTTTGAAAACAAAAACAGCAACTGAAGGATTTGCTTCCCGATTTTTTGGCAATGTATGCAGAGAAAGATCGCCAGCCGTTTGTTCAGTTGTTTCAAGGTCAATATGCTGCTCGTGAGGTGTATGAAGATATTATAAATACCACCGAAACTGAATATGCGTATCTTTCACCATCACGACTGACACTGCAGATGGTGGACCGGAAATACATTGAACAATGGATTACGCGTCGCGTGAAAAAGGGGATTAACAGTCGTTCTCTGCGAGTCAAAGAAAAGAATGTTCCTAATGAATCAATATTCAACAATGAAACAGAATATCTACGGAAGATTCGTTATTTACCGGCATATGTAGATCTCAAGGCGTCAATCTATATCTATGGAAACAATATTGGGGTGATCTCTACACAAAAGGAAGGATCGTCATTTATTATACACTCATCGGATCTTTCGTTTAGCTTCATGCAGATTTTTGAGTTTTTATGGGGTATTAGCATGAAGGGCTAAAGATATAATATATTTCATAAAAAAAGTATCCATGTTGAGGATACTTCCCGCTTGTTGAAATGATTTTCTAAATATCTTTAACGTCGATAAGCTTTGTAACCTTGATATTGTGTTTATTTGCCAGTTCTTGTGGTTTGTCGTCTATTGCTTCTTCTGCTGTCGCGCCACTGAAGTCCGATTTAGAAAACAACTGCCATGTAATATCGAAAGTTTTTAATAATTCACCATAACTTTTTTTATCTCCACCCGTCCAGAGCCGTACCTTCTTTCCGTTAGCTTGTTTCTTTTCAAGCAGCAGTTTGGTTGCGAGATTGACGCGTGACGAATTAATTAGCGTGCCTTCTATATCACAGAATGTGCCGTCAAAGTACTGGTCGGCGAATATGCCGGGCTCTTCAACCCTACAGGTCATTGCAAGATTGAGAATCTCGTCGTCTGTTTTATTCGGCGCCCATTTTTTACGCATCAGATCAAGCCTGTTCTTTTGAACTTCTTCTGATAAGCTTTCCCACCCATGTAATAACCCACCAAAGTCACTAATCATCGCGCGTCGTTCTGCGAGTATGGCAACTGCTGAGTCAACCTCTTTTGTTCCACATATCTGTAATCTTTCGATTAGGTCTTTTAATGTTATTATTTTTGACCAGTCAAAATAGTGAATGTGGGGTTTAGACAAAGCATATTGAAATTCAACATCATCATGAAATTGTTCCTGATCGCCGAACCAGTAGAGAATTATTGGTTGAGTATTCGGTAGCTTTAGTGCAAGTTCGCCTCCACTTCTTACAGATTGATCATATGTAGCGTTTATCATGACGACATTCAAGTCATCGGGGTTGATATTCATTACACATTGAATATATTTCCTTAATGACCCTGCACTAGCCTCATTTGTATCGTAGACTTTCATCCAGTTACCTCCAGTAAAATGTCAAAGATACTGTTTAAATAACATGTTCTATGCTGTTTGTCAATAAGGGTTTCTTTAAAATTCTGTCGGAGTATACTGTAATCGTATATATCCTTTAATGGATTGACTGTGTTATGTTTTTTTTCGAAGTATCTATGAACATTTTTTTTCCCAAGGTTAAATTTGAAGTATCACCTATGGCGCAAGAAACAAGAAAAATATATTCCTTTTGCTATCCTGGTATTAGAAAGTGGGATTGGAGTGACAGAATCTATAGTGTACATCCTGAACTAAAAGAAAAACTGTCTGGAGTAAACAATAAAAAGATTTTTTATAGTAAATGCTATGCCTATATCAAACACTTTAAGGACTCAAATAAGGATGGATTAGAGAAGTCGGTACAGAAGGTTCAAAAAAGATGGGATAAAGTAGAACGGAAGTATTTCAAAATCTTATCTAAACATTTTGAAATTGATTGGCCAAAAAATAAGAAAATAATAAAGGCATATGTCTCTGTTGTGCCAATAAACCCAAGACATCTTGATAAATGGACTTTTACTGTAGGCTACACGGCCAGTGAACAACGGAAGATACAAACAACAGTTCATGAGATTTTACATTTTCTCTATTTTGAAAAATGGAAAGAAGTTTTTCCTGAATCGGATCGGCGAATGTTTGACAGTCCACATCTAGTGTGGAAGCTCAGTGAGGTCTTGGCCCCAGTAATCATGAATTCTAATCCTGACATACAAAAGATTGTGAAAGAAAACTCCCCAGGATATAAGGAATTTCAAGGTGTAAAGATTGGGAACAAAAAATTGATGAAATATTTTGATGATCTGTATAAGAAACACTTAAAGAGCGATGATTCATTTGAGGACTTTTTAAAAAAAGCGTGGGAGAGTGTTGAGAAATATAAATCTGTTTTAGAGCAGATTTAGTAATAATTCGCTGTAGTTCTTTTATTGCGCGTCAAACCATATTTTTTCTTGGTTTGAAGGATCGCCATTATAATTTACCGTAATTTCGTCATCAGCAGAGATATCTTTAATTGCAATGAATGAAATAATACCTTTGTCGAAATTTTTGTCGTATCGCGTGTTTGGTGAGTATGAGTGGTTATAAAGAGAGCCGTTTCCTAACGCGATTGCACCTTTCCCGTCACACCATCCGAAATAATAATTATAGAAGCATGTCTTGTCGATGAGAATTCGGTCATCTGGAGAAAAAGTTATTATCTCACACTCTTCAATTACCTCATCTTTTTTAATATCACGCATAGCAAACATTCCTCTTCCCATTTTTTCGGTTTTTCCAACTTTGCTGTTCATATTTTTGATTCTACTTTTTGGGATATATCCCATAGCGTGTCGTAGAGAGATTTAATAAGGTTATGGTGTTCCTTTGACTTTACTAGTAAAGCATAGCCGCTTTCGCGACTTGATATGTAGAGGACCTTGTCGTCATAAAGAAACATAGTGCTCTTGAATTTGTTAATCATGGATGTAGGGAGGATTCGCACTTCAGAAAGTCCTTTGTATGAACGTAACATGATTTCGGGCTCAAGCGGTTTTTCCCAAAGATTTCGCGTTGTAATATTATGAGCGACACGATCAGCGATGTAGCGCGCAGAAAATTGTTGACCGATTTGCCAAAAGAAGTTATCGGATGGCGCAAGAGAATCGATATGTCGATCACGACAATAAATTGTTTCAGATACGACTTGTTTCACCGCCTCATCTCCTTCATAAAATGACACAGCAGGAAGTCCTGAGTAGGTTGCTTCTTGTAGTTGGGAAAAATCTTTCATGAGCCCCTTTGCTTCTTGTTCTAAAGCATCAAGTTCACGTCTTCGTATATCGATTAGTGTAATAATTTTATCAGCTGATTCGGATTGGAAGCGTTCGATTCCAACGCTACCATTTTTATGAGCTAGACCACGATCAATGAGTTGTCGCAACGCGTAGTATACCGTCGGACGCTTGATGTGGGTCAGTTTGCCAACTTCTTGTGCGGTAAGTGCTCCATACTTGTGTAGGGCAAGATAGAGGGTAATTTCAGATTCCGAAAGCCCCAGTTTTTCTAGTAACAGTGAGATATCTTTTGATGGTGAAGACATATTTGTCTAATCGTTATTAACACTCATTGTACAATATCATACTCTTCGCTATAGTCAACGCAGAAAAGGAAACAACCTTTTTGTACATTACAAATTATATAAAGGAGACTAGTCAAATGAGTACAAACAATGGTATCACCGCACGATTTTGGGGAGTAAGAGGGTCAGTTCCAGCCCCGCTCACCCCCGCAAAGGTCGAAGAAAAAGTGACCTATGCTGTTATGCAGGCACTTGCCCAGAAGTTACCTCTCGACAGTTCATTTACACAAATACGGGAATGGTTGAAAAGAGAATTACCGTTTGAGCGACGCGCTACATTTGGTGGCAATACAACCTGTGTTGAGGTACGTTGCGGAAGCTTGTTGATCATTCTTGATATGGGTACTGGGATCCGTGAATTAGGGTTATCACTTCTCCCACAAGTATTTCAACGAAAAGGATTTGATTGTGTTATTTTACAGTCGCATGTGCATTGGGATCATATCCAGGGCGTACCTTTTTGGGCTGAGCTTTATATGGGCGAGACAAAGGGGTTTCATAACAACAGTTGTTTTTATGGTGGCAAAGAGTGGGACAAAAGTCTTGAGGAAGTTTTACGAGGCCAAATGGATCAACCAGTGTTTCCGATCGACTTTGGTGAGATTACCCAGACAGGAATGAAAATGCAATTTGAAACTGTTTATGACGGTAAGGTACTTGAATTAATTACACCCGAAAAAGAAAAGGTCCACGTATTAGTAAAGAAACTTAATCATCCACAGGAAACATTTGGGTATCGTATAGAATATAAAGGAGAAGTATTTACTTTTTGTACTGATCACGAGCCGTATGCCGCACTTGACCCTAACCTCGTCACTCTTGCAAGGGGAGCCGATGTGTTTGTTACTGATTGTCAGTATACCTATCATGGATATTGTGGACATGGCGGTGTTTCAAAACTCGGATGGGGACATTCCTATCCTGAATATATTGCAGAGGTAGTGCGGGAAGCAAAGCCCCGCGTGGTGATTACTACTCATCATGATCCTCAGGCCGATGATGAGTTAGTCATGGAGATTGCGCGAAAAGTGCAGGAGATAAGTAGTATCAAAACACTACCTGCCTATGAAGGGCTCAATCTCAGGTGTTCTGAATTTAAATAGCTTTTAAAAGTTTGAGACATCAAAGATTCCGGATTGCGAATAATATTGCTTTCCGGTTTTTCATTTTTTATTCAATAAAAAAGAGCTTGTAACAGCTCTCTTTTATTGGTTCTTCTTTTAACGCGTGTACAACTGATTGACGTTTGGTTGTGGTGTTACTTGTTGATCTGGTGATGTTGGCACCGCTTGTCCGTCGTATTGGTTGATATATCCTTTTTGATATGACCGCATCATTGATGGGTAAGCGCCCATCATGTTATAGCCTTGATATGAATCGTACATCCCATAACCCCGTTCAACACGTCCATTAAATTTTCCCATATTGTAACCGATGCAGAAGATAGCGGTAAGAATTATTATTCCTATTATCCAACGCACGAACATATGCTTGTCGCCCGAGCACATCATACCCCACTTTTCTTGGCACGCATCGCTGTGACCATTGCCATTTTTCTTTGAGATCTCCATATGGAAACGTATTTAGAATATAATAGTTAATTCAGTATAGCATTTTTAAAATAAAATAGATCTCATATTCTGAGACCTATTAGTCATATTTATTATAATAACTCGTAAAGAACTTCCTCATAATTCTTCCACGTGATTCGTCGTTTGTCTGTTATTTGCTGATTGTACGGAGCATCAAAAATAACGTGTTCCCATGGATTTGTACTAATCAAATCCCCTTCCATGTTTGGATTATCATCAATAATGAATCGGGCGCGGTAATACGTTTTATCGCCAGTGAAAAAGATGGGAATTCTCTTACCAAGGAGTTCTTCCTTCCATGCTTCTTTTTCTGGTACACAATATTCAGAAAAGCTTAAAGGGGAGGTACATAATGCGACCCTGTGTTTTTTCGCGATTTTGAGTATCGCCTCGATACCTCCTTCAATAGGAGGGAGATTTCTGAAAAAACCTTTTTCTTTGTAAATCGCATAAATCTCTTCTGCGTATTGCGGATATTCACGAGAGATATAGTGGTCTCTTTGCTCTGTTCTGTCTTTTAAGATGAAGTCTGGATGACGTTCTTTTAATGTTTTGTATGCTCGGTAATACAGGTCCGCCAATACTCCATCTTGATCAAAGAGCACGTTATGAATCTTGGGAACAATTATGTACATTATTTTACCTTCCTTTCGGTTTTCAAAATATTATTTTCATTTTTTTCTTCGTGTAATGACTCTGTGTTGAGAAAAGTATTGATCTCTTCACGATGAGCCACACCGTCGTGAAATCCTATATTATATGTGTCGCGTATTTTTTCTGGTGCTCGCGAAAAGAGCTGTGCTGGCAATGTAACTTTCGGTGAGACAAGATCCGTTTTGACGTCAGGAGGCGGCCATTGAAGAAACTGTATACCTTTCTGATAACTGTCCGAACGCCGATTGATTGCGTTGCGTGCAGATGGAGATTTCGGAAATGCTAACCATTGCCATAGTAAGCCATATGTATCAACACCAACAGGGGAGATACTGCTTATGACTAAAATTTTTCTGAAACCATCACGGTATGCTACATGTACAGGAAGAGTTTCCTCTGTGCCCCCATCGGCATAGAGTTTCCCTTCGTGTGAAACGTAGCGAGCGGCAAGAGGAAAGGCACATGTCGCCTTCATTAGTTCAGAAAAATTATTCTCGGTAGCTTGAACAAATTCTGTTGTTCCTGTTTCGATTTCGAGTCTCGCGACATAAAGTTCAGTGGTGCTGTTGCAGGCCTTATGTATGTTCAATTCTCGACATGCGACATCGACGAGATAGTTTGTATCCGCAGCTCGTTTACCTAACATCATTCGCTTAGTAGAAAATACTTTAGGACTCGTTAATTCTTCCACCCAGATCTGCTCTGTTCGGTGATTCTGACCGGCAATGTAAAATGCTCCCGGAAATGCCGAGGAAGATGCAGTATATATCCTCTTGAAACTGTTGGGTGAAATTTGAAGACCTTCAAGAACTCCTGAGATATACGCATTACGCATACCGCCAGGAGTAAGAATTAATGCAGTGTCGTTATTTTCTATTTTCATTATATCTTCCATCCTTTCTTAAATTATCAATGTAGTAATGCCACTGTAAATATTTTCATAGTAGCCTCGACAGTATGAAGGGGGGTCTTATATTTGTCAATGGGGTTATATTGTTTTTTTATGCACTTGACAATACCCCTAGGGGGTATACAATGAGCATATATGAATACATCAAAGCCAAAACTTATTCGTCGTCTCAAGATCATTGAAGGTCAAGTCCGTGGATTGCAGGACATGATAGAGAAAGGTACCTACTGTATCGATGTGATCACTCAAACATCCGCAGTGAAGCAAGCGCTTTCCGGTATCGAGGATGTAATGATGGAAGATCACCTGGGTACATGCGCGATTCGTCAAATCAAAACCGGTAAAGAGGACAAAGCTAAAGAAGAGATTCTTAAGGTATATCGACTTAAACGAAAATAATGTATGGCAATCACCAAGACATATAACGTAAAAGGAATGCACTGCGCATCGTGTGCAGGTATGATTGAAAAAACGTTTAAAAAGATAGAAGGAGTGAAGTCTGCTGAAGTGAATTATGGGACGGAAACGGCGAAAGTCTCATTTGATGATAAACAAGTAACTCATGAACACCTTACAAAGAGTATTGAACCTCTCGGATATTCTTTGACTGATTCTGAATCAACAAAGCATACTATGACTGCGGCTGAAATGGGTATGTCGGAGAGTGAACATGCAGCGCATCTAGGTCTTTCTCAAACAAAAAAAGAGAAACTTGCTGAGTTGTCGGCCATGAAGCGCACGGTTATATCTATAATCCCTCTTGTGTTGTTCAGTGTATTTGTCATGGCTTGGGAGATTGGCGGGCAGTTTGGTATTTTCACTGAGGTTCCGTATTTCTGGAAGGAGTTTTTTCATCACACACTTCCTTTGATGGCGACGTATGTTCTCTTCGTTGTTGGGAAACCATATTTGCTGGGGTTATACCGTTTTCTTCGTTATGGCAAAGCGAATATGGATACATTGATTGGAATTGGCACATCGGTAGCGTATCTCTATAGTGTGATCATTACTTCGTTTGAGGATACGTTTCGACCATTTCTCAATGTTGATATTACTTACTACGACGTGACGATTATTGTCATTGCATTTATTTCGCTGGGAAAATATCTTGAGGTGCGATCGAAACTCAAGACGGGGGACGCAATAGAAAAGTTACTTGGTCTGCAAGCGAAAACAGCCCTGGTTATCCGTGAAGGGAAAGAAGTTGAGCTACCAATTGGTCAGGTTATAAAAGGCGATTTTATCATCGTGAAACCGGCTGGAAAAATCCCCGTTGATGGAGTACTTACCGAGGGGTCATCGTATGTGGATGAATCGATGGTGACAGGGGAATCTATTCCCACACAAAAGGAATTAGGGAGTACTGTAGTTGGTGGAACAATTAACACTTCGGGGTCGTTTGTGTTCAGAGCTACCAACATTGGTTCAGAAACATTGCTGGCAAATATTATAAAAATGGTGGGAGAGGCACAGGGTAGCAAGGCGCCTATTCAAGCTCTTGCCGATAAAATTTCAAGTATTTTTGTCCCTGCTGTGTTGGTGATTGCGTTTGTGACATTGGGCGTATGGCTATTGATCGGGACGTCGTATCTTGGATTCTCGCAGGCTTTGTCATACGGGCTTGTGTGCTTTGTAGGTATTTTGGTTATCGCATGTCCATGCGCGCTGGGTTTAGCCACACCAACGGCGATTATTGTTGGAGTAGGAAAAGGAGCACGAGAAGGTATTCTTATTAAAGATGCCGCAACCCTTGAGACACTCCACAAAGCTAGTGTTGTAGTAGTTGATAAGACAGGCACCATCACACAAGGAAAGCCGGAACTTACTTCTATAAAGAATTATTCAGACAAGACTGACGTTGAGCTGATTTCGATTCTTGCTTCGCTTGAAAAAAAGTCCGAACACCCTATTGCGCATGCAATTGTTTCGTATGCGGATGAAAAAAAGATTTCGCTTGCTTCGGTAAAAAGTTTTGATGCCATTAAAGGGAAGGGTTTGCAGGGGGTGATAGGAAACACTGAGTATTATGCAGGAAATCTCGCATTGATCCAAAGTCTGAAACTTGATTTTAATATTCGTGATCTAGAAAAAGATACACAGGAAGGAAAGACACCGGTTATCGTGGCGACGACAAAGAAATTGTTGGGTGTGGTAATGGTGGCCGACGCAGTAAAGCCGGAAGCTGTTGAGGCCGTGAAGAGTCTTCATAAGCAAGGTATTAAAGTGGTTATGTTGACTGGTGACAATAAAAATACTGCGAAGTATATCGCAGAGCAGGTAGGTATCGATGAAGTGTTTGCTCAAGTAACTCCGGAACAAAAATTAAAAAAAATAAAGGAGCTTCAAGCGGGAGGAGCGATTGTAGCAATGGCGGGTGACGGAGTCAATGATGCTCCCGCACTTGCGCAGGCTGATATAGGTATTGCAATGGCCACTGGTACTGATGTTGCAATTGAATCGGCAGGGATTACGTTGCTTCATGGAGATATCTCAAAATTGGTGAAGGCAATTAATCTTTCAAAGATCACCATGCGGGGGATAAAGCAAAATCTTTTTTGGGCATTTGCATATAATGTTATTGGTATTCCTATTGCGGCAGGAATTCTGTATCCGTTTTTTGGGGTATTGCTCTCCCCTGTCTTTGCTGGTCTTGCCATGGCGCTTTCTAGTGTATCGGTAGTGGGAAATTCTTTGCGCATTAAAACTAAGAAATTGTAACTATATGAATACATACACTTTCTATGTAAGCGGAATGCATTGCAAGTCATGTGTTAGCATGATTGACAGCGAATTATCGGAACTTCCCTATATCACTGAAGCAAAATCAAATCTTTCAACGTGTTCAGTGGATGTTGCGGGAGAATTTGGTGATAAGTCTCCAGAGAATATTGCACAAGAGCTGACTCAAGTGATTGCAAAACATGGATATCGTTGTTCAGTAGAAAAACAAACACCACCAAAAAATTGGTCAGATTTCAAAATGGCAATCCCTGTTGCTGTTGTATTTTTGATATTGTTCGTCGTTTTACAGAAGGTGGGTCTTGTAAATTTTGTAAATACTAGTAGTGTGTCATATGGAACATCGTTTGCAATTGGTCTTATTGCCTCACTTTCTTCTTGTCTAGCTGTGGTGGGTGGATTGCTGCTTTCGATGTCGGCTACGTTTGCAAAAGAAGGCGACAAGATGAAGCCACAGTTATTGTTCCACGCGGGTCGTCTTATATCGTTTTTCATTCTTGGCGGCGTAATCGGTGCAGTCGGGGCTGTGTTTACCTTGAGCCCTGCTGCTACGTTTACTGTGGGTATCATTGTTGGCGTAGTGATGCTCATCCTGGGTATTAATCTTCTGGATGTATTTCCATGGGCAAAGCGTTTACAGCCTTCAATGCCGAAATTTATAGCAAAACGAGCTCAAGGCGTATCGAAACTGAATCATACCTTCACGCCATTTCTCGTTGGGATTGTCACATTTTTTCTCCCGTGTGGTTTTACACAATCAATGCAATTATATACACTCACCACGGGAAGCTTTTTGAAAGGGGGATTGACTATGGGGGCGTTTGCATTGGGAACATTGCCGGTACTTGCGTTGATCAGTTTCAGCTCGTTCAGTATTCAGAATAGTTCAAAGGCGGGCGTATTTTTCAAAACAGCAGGATTGATTGTAATTTTATTCGCTTTGTTTAATCTCATTAATAGTCTTGTGGTGATCGGTTTAATACCACCTCTCTTTAATATCTAGTTCTATCTCTATGTCTCAAGAAAAGGCGCCAAAATCTACAAAGTTATTTATCATTGCTTTTGTTTCTGTCGTGGTGGTGATGGGCGCGGGGATATTTTTTACACTGAATAAAAAAACGGAAAGTAACGCAGTGGCAGTGAATAATACCAATATAAGTGGTGATAAACAAATTATTGAAATACATGCGAAAGGTGGATACCAACCTCGCAAGAGTGTTGCAAAGGCGGGTGTGCCTACCGTCGTACGATTTGTCACCAAAGGGACATTCGATTGTTCGTCAACGATAAGTATTCCAAGTATGAAAATAAGCCGAAGTCTTCCTCCTTCAGGGTCGACCGATATTGATTTGGGTACGGTCGCAGCAGGGGTGTTGCAAGGAACATGCGGAATGGGTATGTATCCTTTTGAGATTGATTTTCAGAGTTAATCGATTGGCAGACTATTGACACGGCAATGTATATACGTATAATCAATGATTATCAATAAATAATTGATAGTCCTCGCCATGGGGTAGCATGGAATTATGTACATTTTGGAGGAATAAAATGGGAAAACCATTACATGAGAGTCTAGTATCGGTAATAGAGAATGCTAAACCGGAAGGACTGAAAAGTCTTGCAGCGCTTATCGTCGCTACTAACATTCCCAAAAATCATGTTGCTATATCTGAAGCCTGGCAGATCCGTGTCAGCGAACTTGAGTTGAGACCCGACGTATACGGGAATATTCCGCAGGTTCTTGTGGAAAAGGCAGAAGAAGCAAGACAAGCACACCCAAAAAATCAGGAGGTGACCACTCACTAAAAGTAACAACAGTATTAATAAGTGCACGACCTAAGGTACGGCACTTATTTATTTACAGTACATACCAATTGTTTGACTTACCCCCGCTTTACGCATTTTTGATACAAGTTTTTAAACATTCCTTTTGGATCGTACTTTGTTTTTAGTGCATCATAATCCTTTTTATTATAGAGCTGCCAGAATTCGTTTTCGGGATAGTATGAGGATGAGTAAAGGGATTTCTTTCCGCCCAGTTCTTTCACTTTGTTTTCGATGAGCCGGTTGTAATGCCCTTCTTCTTTCTCTGACGCTACCGAATCCCAAAAACCAAAGTTTATATAGAGCTGTTTTGGTTTGACAGCAAATAAACTAAAAATATTTTCAGAAGGTGTGGTGGGACACGTCCATACTGGTTTAATGCCGATCTCGCGATGAAAGAAGTCCATGAATTCGGGAGCATGTTCAATAGGAATTTCGACATCCTGGATGATTGATTCTCTTTTTCCGTTAATCGCTGACAAAAGGTTCGTTATTTTATACTGGGTCGCAAGTTTCTTTATTTTCCAATACGTCGTAGATCGGAGGAGACGAGGAGTTGCAAGAAAACGAATGAGGGGATTTTGTGCACCAAATACACGGGAGCACCAAAACCAGTCAGTATCCCATCTCCATATATAATCATGGGTGGTTAGATAGTCTTCTTTTTTTTGGAGGATTGATCGGTAGTATATACCCATGTAGGTATAGTTACTGACCTGAGGTGCGGTGTCGACAAATTGTCCGATACTCAAATAGTACACCCCGCGATCGAACGCTACACCGTCGATAAAATCAACAACGTCATGAGACTTGCCAGATCGATTACATACATCTTTTATTGAATCGAAAAATAATGCCGGATCGGTGAAAGAAGAATGGGTGACGTGAACATATTTTTTTATCGGGATGAGGGCGACAGCGAGTATTAGTGCGTATCCGAGAGTGCCGTATGAATTGGGAAAACCAAAAAATAGATCGCGATTTTCATTGTTTGGCGAACATGTCCGTACTATGCCGTCTCCACAGAGAATTTCCATCTCTTGTACTGTCTCATGGACAAATCCATAACGGAACGATGTTGCTTCAATACCAACCCCCGTGACCGCACCGCCGACAGTGATAGATTTTAGTTCCGGCACGACTGTCGGCATGAGATTGTAAGGCAGGGTTTGTTTCACGAGCTCTTCATAGGTGGTCATCCCTTCGACGTACGCAATTCGGTTTGTGGGATCGACAGAAACAACTCGATTCAAATTACCGAGATTGAGTTTGTGTATACTTCCTTGAGCGCGATCACGAAATAAGTTGGATGTTTTTTTTCCGCCAATAGCAACAGAAGTCCCCGATGTCCGGTGTTTAATAATTTCAGAAAATTCTTGTACTGCTAATTCTTTTTTTGATTCGTATTGCTGTGGCGTGTCCATCTCTTGATGAGCATTTTGTTCGTCCATAGTGTATCTATCTGATAGATTCGTAACCACTTCGTACTCCGCCTTTAGAATAAACAATCTGCCACAATTGATTTCGTCGTGAGCGGAAACTGCCGGCGCAGCATAGTAAGTAATATTTCCACATGCGATAGAATCTATCATTAAAGTGATCTGACTTGATGGTTGGCCAGTTGCGCTCAAAATTTTCATACCATGCCATCAGGGTTTTGTCGTAGTTGGTGCTCAGGTTATGCCAATCCTCCATCACAAATAATCGTTCTGCTGCCTTTGAAAGTTGTGCAATCGACGGAAGCATTGAATTTGGGAAAATATATTTTTCAATCCATGGATCGGTGCCGGTGACTGACTTGCTTCCACCGATAGTGTGAAGGAAAAATATGCCATCTTGCTTGAGGCAGCGATGCGCAAGTTCCATGAATCCTCGGTAGTTGCGATATCCCACATGTTCAGCCATACCGATCGATACAACCTTATCGAATACACCGGTAGCTTCGCGGTAATCAGAAAGGATGAACTTTACATCAAGACCCTTTCCTTTTTCTTTTGCATACGCGACCTGCTCTTTCGAAATGTTATAGCCGGTAACTTTCACCCCATAGTTTTTGGCAGCAAAACGAGCGAATCCCCCCCAACCACAGCCGAGTTCCAAGACCGTCTCGCCGGGTTTTAACATGGCTTTTTTGCAGATCAGGTGCAGTTTATCTTCCTGGGCCTTATTGAGGTCTTTTGCTTCTTTCCAGTAGCCACAGGTATATTGCATGTTGGGATCCAACATTTTTTCATAAAAGTCATTTCCGAGGTCATAATGCTGCATCGCAACCTTGGTTGAGCGCGCTTTTGTTTGCATGTTAAGCAAATGTGCTTTGGGTACAAGGAGAAGCGTTTTTAAATCAACATTTACTTGTTTTTCGATATTAGGAACCGAAAGGACTTTATCAAAAAATTGATCGAGAGCGGGGACATCCCACCATCCATCCATATATGACTCACCAAGGGCTAGTGATCCTTGGGATAAAATACGATGGTAAAATGATTCATTGTTAATCTGAATATCCCACGGCTTTCCTCCATTGATTGTTATCCCTGCTAAAGAGAGGATCTCTTGTGCCTTGTCTTGAAAAACACTGTTTGGCATACAGTAAATAATATGAATCGGCTAGTACACGTAGTGTACCTTAGATTCTGTAAATATCAAGAGGGAGACAGCAAAAAAGCGGCAATCATGGTACCGCTTTTTTGTGGGGAAACGAGAGGGTTTATTGTGTGATTGGTTTTTGATCAACACTTCCTTTGAGTAGGGCGTTGATAATTGAGAGCACAAGACTAAATAACAGTGCCCACCAAAATCCGTTTACTGAAAAACCTGGAACGATTTGAGCGGCAAGTAAAATCATAAGTGCATTCACGACGAATGTAAATAGCCCGAGCGTGAGGATGTTGAGCGGGAGGGTGATTAGGAGGACAAGGGGACGGATCAGGGCGTTAATAAGCCCGAGAACTATCGCAAGTACCAACGCGGTAAGGAAATTATTCACATCGACGCCCGGTAAAATATAGGCGGCTACGAGGATGGCAAGCGCAGAAATAAGCCAGTTAAGGAGAATGGCCATAAAGAGGAAAGATATTAAGAATAATGATATTGTATTACAATAAGTATACTCTTTATTCCCCTATGTCCCCAATGAAACGTCAACCCTACTCAGGACCGCATTATACCCCCATGATTCTCGCATTGGTTGCAATGGGGATACTGGTAGGCGCGTATTTCTTTTTTCAAAAAACTCCGGCTAAAGAAGACGTGTCGACCGCGAACTCCGAACAAGTGGCGCCATTAATCCCTGTTCCTACTACCGCCGTAGTACCTGTTATCGAACCGCCAAAAGAAGAACCTATCGTAATTGAGAAAAAAACGACAGAAGAGAAGAATCCTGAGTTTGGCATCACAACCGCATATCCGGCTCTCAAAAAAGGGGACGTGAGTGTTGATGACATCAATGCGACGATACGAATTTTCGTTGATGGCACCATAAAACAATTTAAAGACGATTTTAATAATGCAAAAAAAGAAGGAAGTACGGGTAACCCTGATGAGACATGGAGTTTGACGATTGGTTATGATACTCCCTACCAATCTTCAGATTATATTTCACTTGAGTTATCGGTCGATAGTTATGAAGGTGGTGCCCATCCAAATGGAACAGTAAAAACGTTTGTCGTTGATGTGAAGAATCAGAAAATACTTTCCCTTGATGATATCCTTATCTCAAATACGTCGCTCAAAGATCTTTCCGCACTTGCGATTGCAGATTTAAAAAAGCGGAATGTATCAGATGATGATTGGATTACAAGCGGTGCATCTGGCAAAACAGAAAATTATCAGGCGTGGTACCTCTCTTCAAACGGTTTGACGATATTATTTTCATCATATCAAGTCGCGCCGTATGCAGCGGGGGTACAAGAAGTGACGATTTCCCCATTAAAGTTATCGGATTTAATTAAGCCAGAATATATCCTGACCAAGTAGAGAATGTATTTTATTTAAGCGTTGCAGTACACGTGGTAAATTTTTTAATAGTTCAATGCTATAATGAGCATACTATGACATCTTCTTCGTCGGCTACAGATTCAAAAAGAGAATATTCTACTGTTGAACTGCTTCGTGATTTGTGGGGCCTCATGAAAGGTAAACGGTTTACCTTTGTCTTAGGATCACTAATGAAACTCTTCGCAAGAGTTTTGTCTTTGTATCCCGTCTACGCATTTGCGAAAATCGTATCATTCTTTAGTGGATTTCATGCAGGGATATCCCTCCAACCAGTATGGACGTATCTTGCTTTGTGGTTTCTCAGTATGATCGCAAGAATATTTTTTGGATACTTTTCAAATTGGCTGGTGTTCCACATTACGGTGCGAACTTGGTTGAATGGTGAAGTGGCTGCCCTGTATCATGTACTGCTCCTCGATATTTCATGGCACGAGCACGAGAACACGGGTAACAAATTAAAGCGTATTAATCGCGGCGCAATGGCGTTTGATGGACTGCTTCGACTTTGGCATAATCAAGTACTTACGGTGGTCGTAAGCTTTGTCGGTGTGATTACTATAATTGCAATGATTGATATTGTTGCCGCAGGAAGTATCGCTCTTTATCTTATCGTCTACTACGTAGTGGCTTCGCGTCTCACTGTAAAAACAAGGACGGCTTCACGAGCGGTAAATATTGCAGAGGAAGAGGCGAGTGGACTCAGTTTTGAAGTGTTAAACAACGTAAGAACGGTCAAAGTACTGGGCATGACTAATGGGTTCAAATCACATATACAAAAAGCGGCTAATAATATATTTGAAAAATTTCACGGAAGAGTATTTTGGTTTCAACTAAGAGGAGGTATCCTCGATTCGATCTCCTCGATATTTACTATCGTTACTTTGGTCTACATTGTGTATGGGATATCTCAAGGCCGTTATAATGTAGGCTTTCTCGTACTATTTTTTGGGTACTTTGAACAAGTGACAAACGCAATTGATCGTGTTGCGGAGCTTGCGCAGGATTATCTGCTCATGCAACAAAATATTGTGAGGCTAAAAGAGCTGACCGACATTCCTGTCGGCATTGATGAGGATACTGGCAAGCGATCATTTCCAAAAAACTGGCAAACACTTACGCTCTCTAACGTCTCATTTCACTATCGTGACAATGAAGTTTTGAAAAATATAACGCTTGAAATTAATCGTGGAGAAAAGATCGGTATTGTAGGTCTTTCGGGGGCAGGAAAGTCGACGTTGTTTAAATTATTGCTCAAAGAATACGAAGATTATACCGGAGATATTATGGTCAACGATGTGGCGCTCAAGAATATCCGCCGTAGTGCATACCTTGATCATATCGCTGTCGTTATGCAAGAAACAGAAGTGTTTAATTTTTCTCTCAAGGAGAATATCGTGATGGCAAATCCTTCAGCGAGACGTGATAAGGCATTTCTTTCTCGGGCTATGCAGACTGCTCATGTGACGGATTTTATATCTAAACTGCCGGAAGGGGTTGACACTCTTATTGGTGAAAAGGGCGTGAAGCTATCTGGCGGAGAAAAACAACGCCTTGGTATTGCCCGCGCGATTTTTAAAAAGCCGGAGATACTTTTCATGGATGAGGCAACTTCACATCTCGATTTGGAGTCTGAAGAAAAGATTCGTGATTCGCTGCACAAGTTTTTCAAAGACATTACTGCTGTCGTAATTGCACACCGCCTCACGACAGTAAAACTGATGGATCGGATTATCGTTTTGGAAGGTGGACGCATTATCGAACAAGGGACGTTCGATCAGCTCATGAAACAAGAAGGACGATTTTACACTCTTTGGCAGAAACAGCAGTTGTAGGTGAGTGTAGTTATCATTATAGTACGATGCTATAATGATCATACTATGGCATCTTCTTCATCTGCTACAGATTCAAAAATAGAATATCCAACACGTGCGCTTGTTCGAGATTTGTGGATTGCATTAAAAGGCAAACTCCTGTTATTTATTATTGGTTCATGTTTGCGATTGTGCGCAACCGTGTTGTGGTTATACCCCGCTTTTGCGTTTTCGCGTGTCGTTTCAGAATTAAGTCATGGCATTTCCTCATCTACGATATGGTGGGTTTGGTTTTTTTTACTATCATGGGTGGGTGTATTAACGGTGGCGAATACTCTCAACTTTATCGCAAACAATATTGTTTTTCGCATTACTAATGAGATTAAACTGAAGACAGAAGTTTCAGCACTTGAACACTTACTTCATCTGGACTCAGCATGGCACGAAAAAGAAAATGCTGGAAATAAAATTAAAAAAATTGATCGAGGTTCGAATTCGATGGGCGATATACTGGAGATTTGGTACAATCAAATACTACAAATTCTCGTAAGTTTTGTCGGTGCCTTGATCATTATTTCGGCGTTTGATTTTACGGTGACAGGAATAATGCTTGGCTTTATAGCGATTTATTACTTTGTATCAATGAAACTTACGAAAGCAACCCGTGCTGCAGTGAAGGACGCAAATATTGCTGAGGAGGAGTTAGGCGGACTGGAGTACGAGGCGGTAGATAATGTACGCACCATAAAAGTGTTGGGTATGAATCGATCGATGATGCGTCTCGTTTTAAAATCAGTTGATGTACTATACAAAAAAATAATGAGGCGCATGTTTTGCTTTACGCGTCGTACATATGTTCTCGATAGTATCTCTGTAATATTCCGTACTCTCAGCCTGGCATACATTATCATTGGTATTATTCATGGCACTAAGGACGTCGGATTCCTCGTTCTTTTTTTTGGATATTACGGTTCGATTGAATCAGCGGTTGTTCGTTTTGCTGAAATGACGCAGAATTACATGATTGGTAGACAAAGTATTACTCGCCTCAAAGAAATTACTAATACACCGATAAATATAGATGCAGAAATAGGTAAGAAGCAATTCCCTAAGCAATGGAAGCGTCTGGCGCTTTCTCATGTCACTTTTCGCTATCACGATAATATTGTGCTCAATGATATTTCTCTTGAGATCAATCGTGGAGAAAAAATCGGCATTATAGGTCTTTCGGGTGCAGGAAAATCAACGCTTTTTAAGCTCCTTCTTAAGGAGTATGAAGATTTCGAAGGTGACATTTTTGTGGATAATATTTCGTTGAAGACGATACGTCGTAGTGATTATCTCCTTCACGTCGCAGCGGTAATGCAAGAGACAGAAGTATTTAACTTCACGTTGAAGGAAAATATTATGATTGCAAATCCTTCTGTTCGTCACGGTGATAAGGTATTTCTTGATCGTGCTATGAAGACGGCGCACGTAACTGATTTCATTAAAAAATTACCTGAAGGTGCAGATACTATGATTGGTGAAAAGGGAGTTAAACTTTCGGGCGGGGAAAAACAGCGTCTTGGTATTGCTCGTGCAATATTTAAAAGACCAGAGATACTGTTTTTGGACGAAGCAACGTCGCACCTTGATTTGGAGTCAGAAGAAAAGATCAGAGATTCATTGCATAAGTTTTTTAAAGATATCACTGCGGTTGTAATAGCGCATAGGTTGACTACCATAAAAGAAATGGATCGAATCATTGTCCTTGAGGGTGGTCGTATCATAGAACAAGGAACATTTGATCAGCTTATGAAACAAGAAGGGCGATTTTACACTCTTTGGCAGAAACAGCAGTTGTAGAAAAGGTCGTATTTATGAGGAAATCTGTGTCATAAGTACTATTGACAAATATTGACTTTTATGCTATACTTAAGTCATGTAAAAGGTTTGATAAGAGCATTTTATATAAAATAAATTATTACAATTGTTGGTTTCCAGGAGGAAAAAAAATGAAGAGTTTGGTTATTTTTTTGATGGTTTTGGTTGGACTTATGGTAACTGGTTGTGGACACCAGTCTGCAATTACTCAAGCCGTTAGTTACCCGACCGACAGTGGAGAGGTCAAATCATCGTCCACGTCCATATCTTCTTCCGGATTTTCACTAACTATCACAGTACCCGAACCAAAAAAGGTAGATAAGGTAGTTCCGGCTTGGGTATGGATAGCACAGGAGACGTTGCCGTTGAAGGTTGGTACTAATTTTCAATTAGACGGGAAAGTCATTTATAATGACGACACGTTTAATGATAGAATTAAGTGGACCAGTAGCGACCAGAGTATTGTTGCGGTGAATGAAGTCACCGGCTTATTGATAGGAGTGGGAAAAGGGGAGACTACTATTACAGCATACGCAGTCGAAGATATGCGGAAATCAAAACAGCTAAAAGTTATAGTAGTAAAATAAAATTTTCTAATATTATAAAATGGCTCCGACAAATTCGGAGTCTATTTTGTTTGAAAAAAATATCCATCTTGGTAAAAGCGCATATTCACGATATACTATAGGTATACAAATATGTTATTCCAACGAACAAAAAAAATTGACGCACATACGACCGACCAACAATGGTGGGCTGATGCATCGCATGCCGCAACAGAAGGGAACTCTTGGGAGGCACTTGCTGAAGGTCAGTTGATGGTGGACGTATATGATCGACCTGATGCAGTGGTCGTAAGGTCGCTTATCGCGGGAGTCAACGCAGAGGACTTGGAGATCTCTCTCAATGGCGACATGCTGACATTGCGCGGTACTCGTGAAGAAACTGAAGAGATTGCGGATGATCAGTTTTTTGCTCGTGAATGCTATTGGGGTTCCTTTTCTCGATCGATTATTATTCCCTCACAGATACAACCCGACAAAATAAAAGCTTTTTCAAAAAATGGCGTAGTAGTGATAATCCTTCCTAAAATAATACAATCAACGGATATATCAGTACGAACAGAAGACGACTATTTGGATTAACAAAAAATACCGCCACCAAGGCGGTATTTTTACAAAAGAAAAACGATCAATGATCTCCAGACAAGAAAATGCAATCCCCCCGCATTTCAAGCCGTAGCCCGAAATGAGGAACATTACATCCCCATGCTTGTCGTGTCTGGAGGTCGCTGACCGCTGTCAATACTCGTTCAAGCCCAACTATATCATAATAAAAAAGATTTGTCAAGAGTATTCCTCCGATCGTCTGAATCATTCTCGTGTTCGCCCTATATTATCTTATGAATAGGGGATTTTCCTTCGATCGTCTCAATAATGTTTTCTGCGGCGATGCGAGACATTGCATCTCGGGCAGCGATGGTTGCGGATGCGATGTGAGGGGTCATAATGACCGTATTGAGCTCTTTTAGTTCGTAATAATCGTTGGGATTGCAATCAATAGAAGGTTCGCATTCAAGGACGTCCAAGCCATATCCACCAAGCTTATTTTCATACAATACATGAAGTACTGCTGTTTCATCGACGATAGGTCCGCGAGCTGTGTTGATCAATATTGAATCTCGCTTCATGAGCTTGAGAGTTTTTTCATTGATGAGGTGGCGAGTGGTAGGAAGGAGCGGTACATGAAGTGACACAATATCTGATTGTTTTAAAAGATCTTTTTGTGTGACATACACTGCGCCATATTCTTTTTCAAATGAAGGGTCTTGTTTCATGTCGTTGTAGAGTACTTTCATTCCGAATCCTTTGACTGCACGATGAACGACCCCTTTGCCGATATTTCCTAATCCGATGACGCCCAAGGTCAAACCGCCAAGGTCACGACCGATTAAGAGATTGGGATCCCATCCACTATATTTTTTTGCACGAGTAAAAGCATCCGCTTCAACTATTCTTCGAGAGAGTGAAAGTATAAGTGCAAATGTATGTTCGGAAACGGCATTACTGACTTCTTGGCACGGTGTATTGGCGACAATAATAGATTTATTTTTTGCCGCTTCAATATCGATGTTGTCATACCCTACTGCATAATTTGAAATGACTTTGAGTTGTGGGCCTGCAGCATTCAGTATTTTTGCATCAAAACGGTTGGTAAGGAGACTGAGGATTGCGTCATATTCTTTGACAGCGGATGTCAGAGCACGTGATGAAATATCTATATCTTTTGGTTGGAGGTCAACTTTATATCCTTTTTTCTTTAACATTGAGATGCCGGGTCCGGGTATAGGGCGCGTAACAAAGACTCGCGGTTTTGATGATTTCATAAACAGATATAGTTATGATTTAATGGCGCTTCCAAAGAGAGTTATCTTTTGAGCGACAACTTGTTTTACAAGGTCACGGCCTTTGCTGAGAATGTCTCGAGGGTCATATGCGTCGGGTTTGTCGAGAAGGGCATTACGCATTCCTGCAGTAAAGGCGAGCCGGAGGTCGGAATCAATATTGATTTTGTTAATACCCAATGATATTGCTTTTTTGATTGCGCTATCAGAAACGCCATGCGCTCCCGCGACACGCTTACAGTCGTGCAACTCGGTACAACGATTATGAAGAAGGTTTGTAATCTTTGTAGAGATACCACTGGCACCGTGAAGTACAAGAGGAAGGTGGGTCAGCTCTTTGATTTTTGTTAATCGTTTGAAATCAAGCACAGTGTTTCCTTCAAATTTAAATGGTCCATGTGCAGTGCCGATGGAAATAGCGAGCGAGTCAATTTTTGTTTTTTTTACAAAGTCTACTGCTTGGATGGGGTCGGTGAACAAGACCGCACGTGCGGCAATATCAATTTTATCTTCCTTTCCTTTAATCGCACCGAGTTCCGCTTCTACGGAAACACCTTTTGCGGCCGCCCATGAAACCACTTGCTGTGTCTTTGCTATGTTCTCTTCATATGGCAATGATGATCCATCAAACATGACTGATGTCCATCCTAGGTCAATACATCTTTTAATCGTTTTTAAATCTTTTCCGTGGTCAACATGGAGTGCGATTTTTATTGGATAGAGTTTAGCGGCGGTAGTAACTAATGCATAGAGAAAATCTACTCCTGCATATTCAATTGCGCTTTCGGTAGTTTGGATAATAACAGGTGATTTCAACGAGGTAGCGGATTCCATGATACCCTGAAGTGTTTCAAGGTTGCTGATGTTAAACGCGGGGACTGCATAATTTTGACGGTACGCTTTTTGAAGAAGTTGTTTTGCGGGGACAAGCATGTTTGTGTGTGATTATAATTCTATTGCACAGCACTTACCTTTTTTGATTCGTGCAAGAAGGGCGGGCGTGGTCAGTAATCCCGCTTGTGGTCCGACGTGTTCGATAACGGAGGCTGCATTCGTGGCACCCCACACTAGTCCATCGGCAATCGTTTTTCCGTGACACAATGCGGCAAGAAATGCTGTTGAAAAACTATCTCCCGCTCCTGTGCGTTCGACAACTTTCGATGCGGGAGGATGTACGCGGTATTGTTGCCTTCCGTCATATGCATACGCGCCCCGCTCACCATCAGTGATTACTACAATTTCAGGCCCCATGAGGCGTAGTTGCTCCATGAGTTGAGGAACAGGATCTTGTGTGTGATCCCCGAGGAGTAATTGTGCCTCCTGTTTATTTACCAACAAGACTTGGCATCGTTTAAGTATCGGTGCCAATGCTTTAGTCCCTGCAAGAAGCTGGTGAGTACCAGGATTGAAGGCCAATGACGCACCGTTGTGTTTGAGTTGCTCAAGTAGCTGTTTGTGTACAGGAGGGAACTCTTTACCTAGCGAAGTCAAATAGATCCATTTTGAAGGGGAAAGGACGGGGAGTGTATAGCGGCGTGGCTGGTGGTATACCAGAATCGTGCGTTCGGTTTTGAATCTTAGTGCAATTGAGAGATTGCTTGCGCTTCTTTTTTGTACAGTGAGATATTTAAGGGAAACTTTTTCTTGTTTGATGAGTTTGAGTATTTTTTGTCCGACATCGTCATCTCCAATGGTACTAAAAAATGCTGCTTTTAGTCCTAATCGTGCCGAACCAACGGCGTTGTTACACGCGTTTCCGCCAATAGTAGAAATAAGCTCTTCAATCGGAATCTTTTCAGAATAGTTGAGACACAGCCAACAGTTGTCTGCATTGATGTTGCAAAGAAGTGATGCGGTGTTCAGTTGAACAAAATGATCGAGTGTGGCGTCTCCTATGGAAATAATATCATGAACAGTTCGTCTGGTTTTTGTTGGCATATTCTTAGAAAAACATAAGTGAATATACCATTAGTATATCACACTATTGTTTTTCTTTCTTGGATGCAATGGCAATGGCGCGAGCGAGTTTCGTTACATCTTGATGTAATTTTTCGAGGCGCGCCGTTGTGCGGAAGAGAAGATAAAAAATAACTATCAATGATATGTATAACACTGCATCCGCACCACGTCCGATATGAAGGACGTGTGCCACGATTGTACTGATGTTGGGATACCAGACAACAACCCCCATTGCGATCCACAGACTTATCCAAATGATAAACACCGTAAGGGTGAAGGTTTTTTGGCGCAGTTTGGCGACAGCGTTAATAATTACCAGAAGCGCGACTATTGAGATGAGAAGTTGAATTACCATAGGTTATGAAAGAAGTTTACCCCAAATTACCCTGCCGGCAATTTTTATGGCATTGAATGAATTTTGGCCTCGTGCGCGGGCAGCGGCCATCGCCTCGTCACTGTAGGTTACGGTGACAGGCACTTCGACATAGCGAAGTTTGTGTTTCGCAATTTCATCAAGAATTTCAGACGCATGGGAGTATCGATCTTGTACAATGTGGATTTTTTCCGCTGCATATCGATTCATGGCACGAAAGCCATTGTGTGTGTCGGTCAAATCAAGACCGGAAATAATACGGGTAAACAAGATACCTCCTTTTAGTATCATTTGGCGCAGAGGAGGGATATTGCTTTTTTGAGTTAAGAAGCGTGATCCCAGTGCAATGTCTGCTTCACCGCGAATGACAGGCTGAATCATGTGGGGAATTTGTTCTGGTTGCATTTGGCCATCTGCATCAAAGTGCACGATAATGTCAGCTCCTTGTTGGAGTGCGTAATCCATCCCCGTGCGCAGTGCAGCTCCTTGGCCGCGATTGATGGGGTGTCGGAGAACATGTGCTCCTCCTTTTAGCGCTTCATCGCTCGTATGATCTTTTGAACAGTCATCTACGACCACTACATTGGGTATGTAACGCTGAACTTGTTGAACTGCTTCCCGAACACCACGCTGTTCGTTATATGCGGGAATAACCACCCATACGGAGGTATACATGGCGGGAACGGATGGATTGATTGAAGTCGTTTCATTCATAATTTTTTTGTAGGTACCACCATCCTATCAGGAGAAGACGTAATTTGGCAAGAAGAGCCTGTTTTATAAGGGTTTTGTCGTTAATGGGGTTGACAAAATGGTATTTTTGTGCTATAGTTGAGTTGTTATCATATAGTTAGTTTTTTGAAAGGAGGGGGCACTATGGCTCTCGCAATCGGTGGTTTGTTTTTTATTGTAGGGGCAATCTCAGCCATATATGTGCGCCGTCCTTGGCGAATTTTGTTGGGGCTTGTTGTTGCTTGTCTGGTCGAATTGGTCGATTACAGGGGGTACGGATCATATCTCTTACTCTATTCCAATAAGGGACACTGGCAACCCCTGATAGTTGTAAGTTTCATTCTTTTCTTTGCTGGCGGGGTAACACTTGCGAGCACATTTCGACTCCTCTTGAACGGAGAAGAAAAAAAGTCGAAACCTCGCAGTTTTCAGGGAACACTAAAGTCTTGAAAAACAATTGTTTACCCAGTAACTTTTTAGATAATTTCTAAGAGGTTATTTTTTTATAAAACAAACGTAATTAACTCCGCTACGTACTCGGATTTGGCTCAAGTTTAAAAACAGTGGTAAGGTGATAATAAGATTATTGATTGCATTATATGACCCCTACTATTGGTATTATTGGGTACGGTTTTGTCGGGAAAGCGCAGGAATACCTCTTTAAGACAAAAAACGTGCCGATTCTGTGTTATGACAAATTTATAGAAAGTTCGTCTCTTGAAGACGTCGTGAAGGGATCAGATTATATATTTGTTTGTGTACCTACTCCTTATAAGGATGAAGCTATTGACCTGACGATCATGGATGAGGTAATCGGTTCTATCGCCTCGCTGGTTTCGGGAAGCGATAAGATTATCATTATCAAATCAACCGTCATTCCAGGCACGACCGCGAATTACGCCAAGCAATATCCCGAGTGTCATTTTGCGATGAGCCCGGAGTTTTTAAGAGAGAAACATTACGAGGAAGATGTCATGAAACCGGATCGCATCGTCGTCGGGAGTGATGAAGTAGGTATTGCCGCTCGTGTATCGGCACTTTACAAATTTGCACTTCCTGATGCTCTTATATTTGAATCGGGTGCAACTGCAGCGGAAATGGTGAAATATATGTCGAACTGCTTTTTGGCGACGAAGATTATTTTTGCCAATGAGATGTTTGACCTTTGCGAGGTTCTCAAAATTGATTACGATGCGGTGAAAGTAATGGTATCGGCAGACGCGCGCATCGGTGGTTACTTGGATGTAACGGCACTTCGCGGGTTTGGCGATAAATGTTTCCCAAAGGACATGATCGCGTTACGGGGCTTATTTAAAAAAATGGGAGTTGATGATGAGCTCTTAAAAACGGTATGGGAAAAGAATCTTCGGATTCGAAAGGTGCGAAATTGGGAAGATATACCGTTTGTAAAATCGTAGACAAAAAATCCGCCACGTCGGCGGATTTTTAAGCGCTATTTTTTAAGTGTTTTGACATCGACGACGCGGTCATATCGTCGCCCATCGAACATGATCGTCGGTATCTTGATGGTTCTGATTTTTTTCTCAACAATGTCGATGTTTTTTTTGATTTGTTCGGTGACGGCATCAGAATGAGCGGATGTTTTTAATTCAGCTTGTTCATTCTCGTTATATCCAATACTGCCAAGGAGTCGCAAGATAGTATCCTCTGCTTCTTTATCGGTATATATTGTATTGAATTTTACTTGCAACGCAGTTCCGTCGGTATCATTTTCTAAAAGAACTTTTTCAAGGAGTTGCCAGTCATCGGGGATGCCATTATGGATACCTTTTTTAATTCTCAATGCTTCAAGGTACCTTGTGATAAGGTATGACTGTTTAAATTTGTGTCCGTCTTCATAGAGAGTGCTGGGAATAGGGTACGCAATGTAGGTCAGATTATATTTTTGATCAAACCCTGCTTCTTTTATATTTCTCAATAATTGCGCGCAAAAATGACAACCGGGATCAATGACTTCCAGCGCGGTCGGTTTTGATTGGTCAAAAGACTGGAGATAGGTGGTGTTTTCGGAAAGGTAATTTTCTGCGCGCCATGTTTTGATTCGGTCAGGAATCCGAATGATTGTTTTCCCAAACAGGATAAAAGGATCTGATACCCAAGTGCCTAACTTGCCGTTCTGTATTGCGGCGATAAATCCAATACTTGATTGGTCGACTCCGCATGATTCGCCTCCCAATGAACATGATTGTACATTACGAGGATTGCAGGTGTCATATACATAGAGATTAAGACCGGCGTTGAGTACTGAGAGAAGGCTCCAAATCGTTAATATTACAAAGATAGCGGCAATAACGTTGCTCCACTTATTTACAAAGCGAGCAAGAAGAGGACTGCGCTTCATGATACTTCCTAAGAGTTTCCCCTTTACTTCTTGATCAAAATTGATATCGCACGGACGAAAGGTGATTTTTCGAAAAACACAGTACCATGCTTTCTTGGCGAGTGGCCGATAGCTCGCGGAAAAAAGTCCTAAGATGGCAAAAATGATAAATGAAGCAATGCAAAACATAGTTAGCGTAATATAGAAAGAATTGTCTGTGTGGCCGAAATGATTTTTTCAACGTCGGCATCTGTATTGTGCGCGCCAAACGACATACGTACAAGCGGAGGAAGATTTTTTACGTGTTGCAAAAAGTAGTGACAGCAAAAATATCCGCTGCGTACCATGATGTCACTCTTGGAATACATGAGGGCAATCGCATGAGAATCAATGTTTTCGGCGTACCATGCAAACGTGGATGAAGGAGATGGGTTGAGCATCACGACGCCCGGCATTTCTTTTAGGCCGTCGCGCGTTGCCGTTGCAAGTTTTAACGCCCCTTCATATCGATCTTCTTCTGATAACCATTTTAATGCGGCAGAAAATCCTGCAATCGCCGCCCAATCCTGAAGGCCAGGCTCAAGGCGTGTGTACAATTGGTTTTCATCTTGGATAAGAGTATATGAATCTTTCAAAACATCCGACACCATGCTACCTCCTATAAAAAAGGGAGTGCCATTCTTTAATAACGTTTTTTTGATGACGACAAACCCTAGGCTGGGCCCGTACATTTTGTGGGATGAACCGAATAGACAATCGAAATCCAGATCAGACAATAGTTTCCGTTGGCCGATCATTGCTTGTGCTGCGTCTACACAGAGTATTCCTCCTTTTTCGTGGATGTCTGATGCTAGTTCTTTTATTTTGGAAAGAGGTCGTCCGTCTATATTGGAAACGCTATTCATAATGACTAACGCTTTTTCTAACTGTTCGGGTACATATACTACAGATCCATCATCGTTTCGTGAAAGTACTATTCGTTCAAGTCCTAACCTCTGAGCCAGATTTATCGTGGGGAGCATGACTGAATTGTGTTCTATTTCGGACGTTATTATTTGTTTGTATCCTTTGAGATCAAGAAGATTCAGAACCATGTTCACTCCATAGGTAGTGTTGACAGTAAAAGCAACTTCGTATTCGTTCGACGATTTTCCAAGGTAAGCCAACAACTGTTGTCTGGTGCCATCAACTTTCTTGTCTACTTCTTCACCCCATCGGTATTTTACGCGTCCACCGCAGGCGTTGTATTTTTGGTAATATTCCATTTCGGCATCAACGATGCTTTGCGGACGAAGTGATTGGCAGGCGGAGTCGATATAACAATCTTCTGGGCGAAGATAGGCAAAATCTCCTTTTCGCTCTTGTTTCCCTTTTTGGAAGATATTCATATGTATACATGTAACCAAGTATTGGGGGTCTTGACAAGATAGGCGATGTGCGATAGGGTGGTTTCAAGTACATTTATTGTATTTATTGATCACAATAGTAGGCTCTCGTTGGGAGCAATAGGGGAAAGAAAATGAGCGAAATCTTACAATTTGCTGATCCAAAAGATCAGTGGAAGTACAATGCCGTTATCTCAGGTATTGTAAAGAAATGTTTGGATGAGAAACAGTTATATTCTCTCCATTCTTATGAGCTTATACCTGCTCTATTGAAAGGTAAGGAATCACAGCATTATGAGATGCTGAAGAGCATTCCTGGTTTTGATGAGCAGTTTGAAATAAACAAGAAACAGCTTGCGTTCATTAAAGCAGCCGGTGGTATGACTGAAAAGATGGCAAGCCAGATGCTTGCTATCCATGAGGTTACTGCACCTGTATATGCAGCGCTGTTATTTTGCAAGACAAAGTTCATTGATCAGACAGAGAAACAAATTTTTTCTCAGTTTGATGCTTTGTTTGCCGAGGTAGCAGTTTTAATAAAAAAGACTTCCTAACTCAGGCAATAATTTTTCAAATAGCCTCTTAGATAATTTTTAAGAGGCTATTTTATTACCTATTTTTTTGTATGTTTGGGGGTTGACAATATAGATAATATGTGCTAATATTTGGCCTAAATAAAGGCGAATTAATGAACCTTTATTAAATTATTGTTACGCAAGGAGACGCGAAACATGCCAAAGAAATTTGTCGTGGAAACGGCAGGTTATATAGACAATTTTAGGAATGCCATCACATCAGATGATCCTTTGCTATTACATATCGCAGGAGCAGACATGGCTTCTATGACAGTATTATTGGGGATTTCAGAAATGAAAAAAGTTGATGTCGGCGTTCCGCAGTTCGAGATCAAAGGAGTTTTACTTGCTTTAACAAAGGGTTTGGCGTCCAGTGCGGTAAGGATTCCTGTTACAGGGTTTCTGAATTACACTGATCGTACAAAACCCGGCGTTGGAACTCTTAAAGAAAGAGCATAAGAATTTTAAAAAAAGGACTCTTAATGATTCAGAGTTCTTTTTTATTTTAGCCAAATAATTATTTAATACTCATTTTCGATGTCTTTATATTTTGATCCAGTATATGTATCGGCTAGTTTTCTATAACGTTCATAAATTGTTTCATCAGTATTCTCAGTTTGGGCAAAATTATTTTCAATATTGGAGATATTTTGAAAACAGAATGGATCACCTCTTTCTTGCATTTTGTAACTGATTTGGAGTGCAAGATCCCTGGGGGAATGCGCTAAAATACTTTCTTTTGTGTATGAAGAAGAAACGGTTCCTAGTTCAAGGAGTTTTGTATAAAAACGTGTCGCGAGCGCATCACCTTTTTGGTACGCCTTATCTAAGGCAAGTGCAAGGAAAAATAGGGGCATTCCTTTGTAGTCCCATTGCCATTCTTTGATTCCGCTCATATCCCCATGGCCGTACATCATCTTTAATTCTTCTGATAGTAATACTGCTTTCCATACTAATTTTGGGTGAAGTCCTTCTTCTTCGAATGTATAACTACGCCAACTATCAGACTCGTATTGTGTGGGTTGAACTAATTTTTTTTCTAAATCATTTAACGCCTCAGGGGTTGTAATCAGTTCATCATCCAGCAACAAAACTTCATTTAGGACAAAATCTCGCGTAGAAAAATATTCCGCCAACGATTCAATTCTAACACCATGTCCGCGCGCATAATCATCCTGCATGTATTTTTTGGCCAGCTCATCTCTAATGGCAGGGGTTGTGTCTGGGTGAGCATCTGTTATCGCAACAATATCGATGTCTCGAGGGGGCATTACATCATGACCTAGTGCTTGAAGAGCAGCATTACGAGCAACGCCCCCCGAAAACCCATAACCTTTTGGTAGTGTGGCGGGTAATTTCTCTGTGAAGGGAATATGAACAAGAGAATAGGATTCATTTGTACTGGCTTCTTTGTCAGGACTTGTACGTATTATTTTTTCTACACGAAATCCACCTCCTCTGTTCTGTAATTTTTTTAATACTTCTTCATTGAGATTCAAAGATGAAGTCGGTTCGATTTCATGGTTATCTTTTTTTACATTTTCTGACACTGCCTTGTACTTTTCCATAGCATCTTCTTTAGAGGTATATCCTTTGCATAAATATTGATATCATCTTTTTCGAGGGAATTATTTGACGGGATAGTGTACAGTATTAGCCGTAGTATTTTCCGACCTTGTAGCCAGCCCAGATACCAAGTATTCCACCGATTGTTGAAAGAAGGATGGAAGAAAAAGAAAAAATACCCGCACCCCACAGGCTAGGAATCAGACTACCAATCGTTGAACCTATAAAGAGACCTATCCAAATGAATGATTTCATAGTAATGCTAGTGTAGCATATATAAAATTTTTTTTTAAAGTATCATGCTACAAAAAAGCCCTCACTTTCGGGAGGGCTCTATTGGAGTTGATTGGTGGACGACATTGAAAGCAATTGGGCGCGAATAGGTATCCCTTGACTTTTGGTAAAAATAATATAGAGTGGGGACAAACGGCTAGCTCGTTGAGCTCGTTTACAAATTATTGTTATTGGAGGAAACGGATTATGAATGCAGACGTCAAAGAGCAGAGAGTGTTTGTATTAGATCAAAGTGAGCTATCAAATAATACATATGCCGTATGGAATGTGATAATTTCGTATACCGTGAGGCTTATGTCAGATGGTAGCTTAGTCCAGGTTATTTCTTTGGTTCAGAAAGGAATTTCCGGGCGTCTGGAAGGTGAAGATGTTTGGCGTATTGGTCAATCGACAAAAAACTACGCAGACCTGCTTAATTTTGATAGAAATGACGCAGCGAAGTTATTTGAGATGTGGTACACATCTAGGGGGAGAAATAAAGCGGCAGTGGCCGAGTGGCTACACAGCAGGTTTAGTTCCACTAGAAGTATATTTAAAAAATTATTGTTTTAAGGAGGTAAGGGATGAGTGAGGTTATTCAGTATTTTATTGGGGGGCAGTATTGTGCGGCACATGGTTCCATTGGTGATACTCTAAAGCAAAGTCGTGTTTTAGAGAATTGTATAGATCATTCAATTGAGATCATTCCACCAAACGATATTCAGTCTATAGACAAACTCAGAAAGTGTTTGAAAGACGTGGAAAAGGAATTTTTAGACCTAGACTGTGATAATGCCCCGGCAGACTACGATCATGCAAAAAGAAATGTTGCTCGACTAAAAATGGGTATTATTACGGAAATCCTTCTGACTGGAAAGGTAAATACAGCTAATTACAAAATACATGCGAGGGAAATAAAGTTACACCACAACTATACGGATTATCAATATGATTGTGCTTGCAATGAGATTGTAGGTTTATGGGAAGAAGGGGGTAAAGAGGATGAGTAAGTTTGAATATGGGGATCTTGATATATCTGTATTGGTTAATCTTTCTGAATGCCGAAGCCTTAGTAAATAGTAGACTTTGTATTATTTCTCTTAAACCTAGTGCTAAAGATTACGATATAGAACTTGATGGGCCGGAAATGGACGGGTTACATATAGAGTAATTTAAATTGTATGTTTGGGTTTATTTGCGAGGTAGTTAATTACTGCCTCTTTTTTTATTTTTCCTAATTTCTCATCCCTCTATTATCAAAAAAGCCCTCCTTTTTGGGAGAGCTCTCTTGGAGCGGGTAACGGGAATCGGACCCGTATCTCGACCTTGGCAAGGTCATATAATAACCATTATACGATACCCGCGTACTAGTAGTGGTACGTCTTTTTCCTCATGATGCAAAATGCACGATACAACTGTTCATGCAACAATACTCTAGCAATCTGGTGGGTAACCGTCAAGGGAGAAAGAGACCATGTAATATCAGCCTTGGAGGTGATCTCATCTGATATCCCTAAGGGGCCGCCGATTACAAAAGTTAGTGGTGAACCGATATCGACTTTGCTCTCAAGAAGGTGAGAAAATTTTTCAGAGGTATATTCTTTTCCATGAACATCGAGCGCAACAAGAACACCCTGCTGAGGGATGTGTTTCAGAATGAGGCTTGCTTCTTTTTTTAATACTTCAGGTTTTGCATTCGCGTGAGAAAACGGCACTTCTTTAATCTCTTTAACCTCAACCGACGCCCATTGAGAAAGGCGTTTAGTATATTCTTTTTCAGCATCTTTCCAATAGCTCTCTTTCAGAGATCCGACCGATATAATAGTGATTGAATGCATAATTATTTTTTGGGTGACCTCCGGCGTATATACATACTGCTTGCGAGGAATACTATACTAAAGAGTGAGACAACGCCAATTTGAATTAAGGGAATCGGTTTGTCTGATGCAGTGAGTGTCAATGTAGAGTTGTCATTTTTTTGGGGAGTGGATGGGGTCTGGGGGTTGGCGATGTTTGTTGTTGTGAGGATGAGATCATCTTTCGTGCGGGGGAGGATTCGATAGCCTGTGGATGTTTGACTGACAATGCCCGTTGCTTGTAGAGTACTCGCTTTGTCGATTTTCATTCTGGTGATACCAGTTGAGGTTTTGACATACACTCGCGCTTCATCTGTTCCATCATCGATGTAAATACTGGGCCATTGGGTCTTTACCACCTCTCCTTTGATTGTTACCAGACTGCCTTCGTACTCTTCACCGACATCAGTGATTGAAATGGGGTGAGCGATGGGAGGCGGGCCATGACTTATAAATCGGATTGTATTATCCTTACCAACCTTGATTCTCGCTTCATCACTGATTTGTGATCGGACACCAGTAAGCTGTACAGTATCACCGATGAGTAACTTTGGCATCTGGTTTTTTGAAACATATATTTGCATACCCGAGCCGGCCAAGTAGAAAATGTTTGCACCGAGCGAACCTGGGGTGGACGAGACTACCCCTTTTACACTTACCGACGTGTCCAAAGGAAGGTCGCGCGCCTGAGCGAGAGTAGTTTGGATTATATCTGGCGTCGATTTTTTGCTGGTTGCCTTTGATGCGGTCGTTTTTGAGGAAGCGGTGACTGTATTCGATTTGGAAAGGGTGCTTTGTGGTCCTGAAAGTTCGATGTCCGACATTGGGGATGCATTACTTGAATTTTGCTTGCCAGAAGTAACGCTGGTTGACCAAACAAAATCTCCTTCTTTTGTGCGCATGAGACTTTGGGCTTCGGGAGCGTCTTCATACGATACAACATCCATGAAATCACCTTGGCTGTTATACAGAGTGACAGTGTCAGCGGCATTGCGTAATTGAATTTTATTGGCCGTAGGAGTTAAAACTAACAATGCTCCGGGGTCGATGCGGGATCCGGCAGGAAAGGTATATGATTTTTTCCCAAGCTGATAGGTGACACGCCAGCCAGACACATCGATGAAAACATTGGAAATATTTGTCAGCTCGATGAATTCATTGGTGTCCTTTCCTTTGGGGTTTGGCGCGATTTCATTGATAACGACTGGTGAAATACCCGCTATGCTTTGGGGGATTTCTTCAGGGGGTAGCTTGCTCATGGGTTGTGGTGAAACTGTTTGAGAAGCTGCTTCGATAACGATCGTCTTAGTCGCTTTCTTTTCATTTGTCGGATCTTTGACGGTGAGGCTTACTTTGTATCGACCTGCCGTCGAATAATGATGACTGAGTTGCACGCTATCTCCTTGTTGTCCGTCGCCAAAATCCCAATGATAGGTCAGCGGATCTTGTTCAGCGTCTGTCGTATCTGACGCATCGAACATTAACTCTTCTAAAATGGCACCACTGTTGGGCATTTCCATATCAGGATCAGGTGGTTCATTGGCAAGTGTTTTGATGTTTGCCACGCCGGGGGTGGGAGTAGTAGTCCAGCCGTTTTCTTGATCGCTGAAAAAAGCATATGAATGTCCTTGGATTGTTTTTTCTTTATACGCGAGTGTTGCATTCGGTTTTTCACCGTTGGGTTGATAGAGCGTTACTGAATCGCCTCCTGTGTTTTTAAGTGCAAGACCAGTTACAGGGCGTTCAAAAATAAAATAGGATTTTGCTTTGATTGTTGTATCTTTAAGTTTCTTGTTATCGACGATGTATTTGCGACCCGCTGCGTTTACGATTTCCCAACCGAGAAGGTCGATATCTTTATCTCCTTTATTGTAGAGTTCAATAAATTCTGTTTTGGAATCAACGCCGATCGGGTCAGGGAGAAGCTCTGAAATGATTATATCTTTAATAAATGGCGCGGTAGCATCATCTGCTGGGATTGCGGGGTCGATAATGACATTTGAACTTCCTTTTGTCGGTTTGGTAGTGACTTGAAAATCAAATGCATTGTTGTAACTATTGTGGCCATCTTTGAGACGTGCAGTTGAAGATGGGTCAGCGGCTTTTGGTGCATTATTGAGGGTGTTGCCGTCATCCCAGTTACCAAAAGACACGTCGTCAACGGTGATGCCGTTGGGATCTTTGAGAATAATGAGATCACCCGCGTTATTCAGTTTCCCTTTCGGATTTTCAACAATAAAAAAGCGATTGTTTGCGCTGGATCCAATTTTCCCCGAAAGATTTGTTTTTGTGTTTGATCCATCTTCTATCGACCATCCCGTAAGGTCGATATCTTTTATTTGAGGATTATACAATTCTATCCATTCGACATCGTCGTCGGTAGGGTCTGAGACAAATTCGTTTATGTACATATCCCCTCGCGCGTAATAGGTCGCTTGTGGTTGTGCGGGTACAGCGGGAGGTGTCGTTGGGGGTACGACGACAGGAGGAGGGTCTGCTGGGGGTGGATCAACGACTATGGGTGGCGATATGGGAGCACTTGCCGCATTGATCGTGCCGATGGTATTGCCGCTCGCATGTTCTTTCCAGTTGGTGGCAGTATAATCTGTTTTTGTCGCGTCGACGCGTTCCAATGAATGAGTCGGAGCCGCGATGTATGCAAACTGTTCGATGAATGCCCCTGTGTTATCTTTCAATGCGATTGATTCTCCTGCTTCCGTGAGCGTTGTCCACGCGCTGTCGATAATGGTACCTGTGAATGATGGATAATCAGCAGCAGTGTTTGCAGCGACATCGGCGATGATCGCATATTCACCAGGCTCAATAGTCATGTCTCCTTGGAAAGCGGAGAGTCCATGATTGGTGTCAGCTTCAAAAAATTTCCACCCGGTCATATCAACGGGTGCAGTACCTTTATTATATATTTCAAACCATTCGTGATCGGAATTTTCCGATGCACCGATTTCGTTAATGACTATATCGGTTGTCGCTGCTCGGACAGGAGTAATAGTGATAGGTGAACTTATAAAAACAATGAGAAGTGCGAACGTAAAAGTTCGAGACATAGTATAAAAAGAAAAATGAGCAAGGTAGTATTAGTATACCAAAACCGTATATTATAACGCTAATTGTCCATATTTTTGTTGACAGTATTCAAACTGTGTGCTACGGTAGTTGCGTTAGTATTATAGTTAAAATTAGGAGACGTATTAATGCCGATAGTATTGAGAGATACAGATGAGTACAAAGATGGGAATACACAAAAGGTGGTTGAGAAGATTATCGTGAGACACGACATTAAAGATTTCAGCGGAGCTATTAACGTGCTCGAACCTCTCACAAGAAAATATCCAGACAATGATCTCATGAGTTATGCTTTGGCGGATCTGTATGCAAAAGAGGAACGCTATGAGGATGCGATGAAGATATTTTTTTCTTTAGCTATGAAACAGTGGGGACCTCATAGCGATACCTTGAGAATAAAGTATCTTTTAGACGCTGCAAAGTGCTATGAAAAGTATATAGAAAATCAGGACAAGTCTGTAACACAAACAGAACTAAAGATTGGAGAAGTACTGTTCTTTATGACGGATTATAAAAAAGACAATATTCAATAGAAATAATAAGGTACCTGAATAAAACAGGTACTTTTATATTTCTGCTCATAACCTGATATACTATCTCTATCTATGGCTATGAAACTTCAATTTTGCGGCGGTGCACAGACAGTGACAGGCGCGTGCTATTATTTGGAAATAAATACCCTCCATGTTCTTGTTGATTGTGGATTGTTTCAAGGTGAACATTTTGCGGAAAGCCGTAATGAAGAAAAATTTTTATTCGATCCTCGTGAGATTGATTATGTTTTTCTGACCCACGCTCATGCTGATCATATCGGCCGTCTTCCAAAATTGGTAGACGATGGATTCAAAGGGATTATTATTGCGACTGCCCCGACGCGTGATCTTGTTGAAGTTATGCTTGCCGATTCTGCAAAGGTGATGATGTATGAAGCCCAGGATCATGGGACCAAGCCGCTCTATACACAAGAAGACGTTGCGGCTACCATGCGCTTGTTTCGTACAGAAAATTATAATCAACTCATCGAACTTCCCGAAGCTACCAGTGTATATTTGCGCGATTCGGCCCATATTCTTGGATCTTGTATGGTGGAAATAAATGCAGATGACACGCGCATTGTGTTTACGGGTGATTTGGGTAATCCGCCTACACCACTTCTTGCCAATCCTTATTCACTTGAACACACTGATTATCTCGTGATGGAATCAGTCTATGGCGATCGTGTTCATGAAGGCGGCGAAGATCGAAAACTTAAACTTGAGCGACTTATTGAAGATACTTATACAAAGAAAGGAGTGTTGATCATTCCCGCATTTGCATTGGAGCGTACTCAAGAACTCCTCGCTGAACTCAATGAACTCGTTGAGCATAATCGTGTGCCGGCCATGCCTATCTTTATTGATAGTCCCCTCGCGTATCATACGACCGAAGTATATAAAAAACATATTTCATTTTTTAATCCTGACGCACAAGCGATTATTCGATCAGGCGATGATCTTTTTAATGTGCCGGGTTTGAAATTTACGGTTACCCGCGAAGAGTCAAAAATGATCAACGATGTTCCTTCTCCGAAAATAATCATTACCGGCAATCCTCATGGATATGGAAGTCGCATCTCACATCATTTTTTGCGATATTTGTCTGATCCGCGCAATACCGTTTTGTTTGTGGGATACCAACAGCCTGGCAGTATCGGACGCAAACTCGTTGAAGGGGAAAAAGAAGTAAGGGTGATGGACCATCCTATTACCGTGAATGCAAGTATTAGCCATATTACTGGATATTCTTCCCATGCCGACCAGAATCAACTGCGTGCGTTTTTGGAAAAATTACAAAAACCGATAAAGACCATTTTTGTTGCCATGGGAGAACCTCCCGCATCCAATGCTGTTGCACAAATTATTCGCGATGAAATGGGGGTCAACGCAGTGGTGCCACAATACGGTGCTGTGGTAGAATTAGACTAATAAGAAAAATACATGCCTATACAAAAACTCATGCAGATGGTTGGTGCCGCCCCAAAGATTCGCGATACATATTTAAAATACAAAATTTGCGTGTCAGGATCGGCGGCGACAAACGGATGCGGAACTGAATCGCTTGAAACGGCGAAAGAGATTGGCAAACAAATCGTCATGCACAATGGTGTACTGGTGACTGGTGCAACGACCGGCATTCCTTACTGGGCAGCGATTGGGGCTAAGGAGGCAGGCGGTATTAGTATTGGTTTTTCACCGGCTGCAACGGAGCTTGCTCACGTGAAGCAATACCGTCTTCCGGTTGACTACTTTGATCTTATCGTCTACACCGGATTTGAATATTCGGGACGCAACTTGATTCTGACCCGCAGTGCTGATGCGGTTATTATCGTATGCGGGCGCATCGGCACCCTCAATGAATTCACTATCGCCTTTGAAGACCAAAAACCGATTGGTGTTTTGATAGGACAGGGGGGTACTGCTGATATGATAAAAACCATTGTTGAAAATAGTCACCGAGGGCAAGGGAAGATTGTGTATGATACTGACCCCAAAGCACTGGTGGAGCGCCTTATCGAGTTGATTGATCGAGAGAAAGTTGTACCTATTCCAAAAGAAGCATACGCCACTGTAAAAACGGCAAAACGTAAACGAGGGTAAGTGTTGTGTCTATAAGGATATTATGAAAAAAGACATTATTGCCATCGCCTCTGATCATGGAGGATTTCTCAGAAAGGAAATGTTGAAACGATACGTTGAATCGTTGGGTTTTATTGTTCATGATCTTGGCGCAACTATATATAATGGAAAAGATGATTATCCTCAGTACGCATTTGCAGTGGCGGAAGAAGTGTCATCGAAACGTAATGTGCGAGGCATTTTGATATGTGGAAGCGGACAGGGTGTGTGTATTGCCGCCAATCGCGTAAAAGGCGTACGCGCTGCACTCGCTTGGAACATCGCTTCGGCGCAGGCAGGTCGTAATGATGATGATGTGAATATACTGTGTCTCGGTGAACGATTGATTTCAGCAAAACAATCAAAAGATATCGTGAAAGTATGGTTGGAAACGCCGTTTTCAAAAGAGGCGAGATTTAAACGAAGGATAAAGAAAATTGATGAGAGGAGGTAGAAGACGGACCGAGACAGGTCTGTTTTTTGAAAAGAAAAAGACCCATCGACATCCATGTCTTTGGGTCTGGAGATTTGATCACCTCCTTTAAGCTTTAATTGCAACGAACTGGCCATCCTTGGCCGGTCTGTTTTGTTCGATGTAGATCATTACGTGATCTACAATCTGTTTTGTTTCTTTTTGTGGCCAATTCATTTTAATTTTTTTCATTTTTCTCTCCTTTAATGAAAAAATAATTGTAATTTTTTTATTCTATTCTTTCGAACCATCTGGCGACGGTACCGTACGTGACGATGTATCGCCAAATGGCTTGGAAGAATACATTCTTCTCTCGACTATGATGAAGGTAATAAGCGTGGAAGATAGGGAAATACATGGATGGATTTTAACCCTTCATTCCACAAGATATGCCAGATAACCCCCGATACGGCGGTCGTAACCAACGTGTCAGGAATAGGGCATGGTTTTGTACTCACTCCTCCTTCATCATGCTCGAGATAAGTTATTTGTCAATTTGTTTTCTGACCATCATATTGTTCACTTACAAAGGAAGTATATCACGTATTGATATGGATGTCAATAGTATTTATGACATAAAAGGCCATAATATTGCTGTTTCCCTATAAATATAGGGTATAATGAAGGTACACATATGAAATCATTGCCAAAAAGCATTACAAAACACATCATCCCTGCCCTTTTGACGCACTCAAAAGCAGAGTTTTTGAAGGAAATAGATATTGTGAAAAACGCTCATCCGAAGGCAAAACTCGTCCAATTGGACGTTGCGGATGGTAAATTTGTCCATAATACGACATGGGGAACACCTGCTCAAGTGAAATCGCTCCATCTAACGGTACCTTTTGAAGCTCATTTGATGGTTCAAAACCCCGAAAAAGCGTATAAATACTGGGTTCATGCGGGTGCTTCACGAATCGTTTTTCATTGTGAAACAACAAAAGACCCTATTTTCCTTGCAAAAGCGATAAAAACAGCAGGCGTAAAGCCTATAATGGCGATCGATCCAGAGACAAAAATTGACCTTGAACCATTGATTTTAAAGGAAATCTATGGTATACTGGTCATGGGTGTACATCCGGGATTTGGTGGCCAGACGATGGTTGCAGGCACCATGAAAAGGATCCGTACATTACGAAAAAAATACCCCCGACTCCGTATTGGTGTTGATGGAGGGGTGAATATAAAAAATGCACAAAAACTTCTCGATGCTGGCGCAACTGAGCTGGTTATGGGAAGTGCATATTTCAAACTATGAAGAAAATTTCTGTTGTTATTCCTGCATATAATGAAGAGCGCTATATTGGCGCGACTCTTGATGCTCTTTTGCGTCAGGATTTTAACCGTGAAGATTTTGAAATTATTGTCGTCGATAACGCGAGTGACGATTTGACTGCTAGTGTTGCCAATGTGCATGGCGCTGATCGTGTGCTTAGCGAGATGCGACGAGGAACCAATCGAGCACGACAAACTGGTGTAGAAGCCAGCGAGGGAGAGATTATCGCATTTTTGGACGCTGATTGTTCGCCGGGTCCGCAGTGGCTCTCTCGTATTTGGGAATATTTTCAACAAGATCGTACTCGCATGGTCGCGGTGGCAGGGCCGTATGAATATACCGATGATCCTCGTTTACACTTTATGATATTTCAACGCATCGCATGGCGTGTCGTGTTTCCGTTGGTAAGCGTTGTTATGGGCCGTATGTTCGGTCGCGGGGGAGTTATGCTTGGGGGCAATTTTGCTACTCCTCGCAAACACCTTGATTCGCTTCACGGTCTTGATACAACCTATGAATTTTTTGGCGATGATGCCAGTATCGCGCGAAGTTTTGGAAAGATCGGGTATGTAAAACTTGATTCGAGCCTTACCGTGGAAAGCTCAGCGCGTCGATATCAGAGAGAAGGTTTGATTCACACCAACTGGAACTACATTACGAACTATTTCAAAGTGATGATGCGATAGTGATTTGATACTAAAAACCGTGAATATTGAGCCAAATCTGGCATATATTCACGATTTATTGACAAAATACCGTGAATGTGCTATAGTATAGCTATATCATTCACGATTTTATGGCTCTTTCCTTAGCGTTTCAGAAGAAAATCGATACACTAAAAAAAGAATATGACACCCTGCGCATCGGCAAGGGTGATCTTTTGCGTTTGCTGGATGAGTCGGAATTGCCCGAAAGCGTGTTTAACTCCAACGCGATTGAAAACTCGACGTTGACGTTGCGCGAAACAGAAAAGATCTTGCTTGAAATGGAAGTGTCTCGTGATGTATCGGTGCGAGAAGTGTTTGAAGCAAAAAATCTTGCCCGTATTATGGGGTATATTCAAAAGAAAACAGCAGAAAAAGATGTCGATAAGGAACTCATTTTGTTTTTGCACCAGATGCTTATCGGCGGAATCAACGATGACATTGCAGGGCGGTTTCGCGCGAAAGGAGAATACGTGCGCGTGGGGACATACATCGCTCCTGCTCCGGAAAAGATTGACGGTATGATCGATGATTTACTGACAACGTGGCGCACAAGCACTGGATATGTGGTCGATCGCATTGCGCAATTTCATCTGGAGTTTGAAACAATCCACCCATTCATAGACGGTAACGGTCGCATGGGGCGCATACTGATGAATTACCAGCTCACGCGATTGGGATTTCCCAATATTATTATCCGCGATAAAGAGAAGCGCGAGTATTACGCTATTTTTGCGCCGTATCGCACACGAAAAAACACGGCATATTTGGAACGTATCCTCGCACTTGCGTTGATGGAATCATTTCATCGTCGGCTTGCATATCTCAAAGGATTTTCGATCGTTACGTTAGCCGAACATGCAAAAGAAAAGCGAATGTCTTTGTCTGCACTGCTTAACATGGCAAAACGGCAGACCACGCCGGCATTTCGTGAGCGCGGGGTGTGGAAGATCGGGGTGAAGACGGGAAAGAGGGGGAAATAATAAAAGTGAGAAACATTGTTTTTGTTTCTCACTTTTATTATTTACTTAATTAATCGTCTGCCCAATCAACTGTTACATTTTTAAATGCGGAGAAATCTCTTGCTGCCAATTTTCCGCTTTCGCCGTGGTTTCCCCACCATGTTGTGTATGTTCCAACAGGTGCATGCTCTACAAACACTAGACCTTTACATGGGAAATCTTGATTTAAACCTTCTTCGTTTGTTACTCCTTCTACACTTGCAACACTGAGGTCTCCTCTGTATCCATCTTCTGTATATGAGGCGGCAACCGTTTTTGGTACTGTGAAGTACTGAAGATAGTTTTGGGCGTCACTAATCCATTTAGGGTCTGTGATTTCAAGAAACCTTTGGGTTAATAAATTATCTTTGATAATGAATTCTTCATTAAAGTATAATCCATCAGGCATTAATGAAAAATTTTCTTTGATCCAAGGGGTCAATATTTTTTCGTATGGATCCTCAGTATATGAATCCTGGTCACTTAGTTGAATTCCTTCAAACCAAAATCCATACAATTCGCCTTTTTCAGGACAGCCCCATATTACTTTAGGTTTATTGTAATGATACTTGACTTCATTCAATAAGGCCTTAACAATTTCAGGGGTAATTAAAGTAGCTGTTTTATTCATTTTTCTTTCTCCTCGGTTCACGATCCGAAAACGCTTAAAATTGTAATTAACTAATATAAGTATAGCATAAAACTCAAGATAAGTCAAGCGTTTTATGGACATTTATATCCTTATAAATATAAGCTTTTTAGACGTATACTGGGTTTACTTGTAAATATAAGGAGAAACAGTATTTTATGGCTATTTTTGTCGAAAATAGGGGTAAAACAGGTAATTCAATAAAATAGCCCTTTTCTCTGTTTTTGCGTATACTATAAAGATCAATACCCTTACTCCCATGCTCCTCCATGATAAAAAACTAAAAATCCTCGAAGAAAAGGCAAACGAGATCCGCAAAGATATCATCAAAATGCTTGAGCATGCTGGTTCGGGGCATTCTGCCGGACCTTTAGGTATGGCGGATATTTTTACCGCGTTATATTTCCATGTTTTGCATCATAATCCCAAAAAGCCCAATTGGCCGGAACGTGATCGCTTGGTGCTTTCAAACGGACATATTTGTCCAGTGCGGTATGTGACAATGGCGCATGCGGGGTATTTTCCTAAAAAAGAATTGATGACGTTGCGCCAGCTCGGGTCGCGTTTGCAGGGGCATCCGGAGAGGTCAATGCTTCCAGGACTTGAGACGAGCAATGGTCCTCTTGGTCAAGGACTTTCACAGGCAGTCGGTATGGCATTAGCAGGGCGCATGGACAAGAAAAAATATCACGTGTATTGCGCGATGAGTGATGGTGAACATCAGGAGGGACAAACGTGGGAGGCGGTCATGGCGGCGGGGAAGTACAAACTACGCAATCTTACGGGAATTCTTGATCGCAATAATATCCAGATTGATGGATATACAGAAGATGTGATGCCGTTGGAGTCATTGGCTGATAAGTACAAGGCATTTGGGTGGCATGTGCTTGAGATCGATGGGCACAATATGCGAGCATTTGTTGACGCATGCGAAGAGGCAAAAACAATTTATGAAAAACCAACGATCATCATCGCGCACACCATTCCGGGACGCGGGGTGAGCTATATGGAAAATGATTATCTCTGGCATGGCAATCCGCCCAACGCAGAACAAGCGAGGCAAGCGCTTTCTGAATTACGGACATTGGGAGGGAAGATTGAAAGTGAACATCAATAATATGTTCAACAAAGATCTTCATCTCAATCCTCACCTTTTCGACGCCGATGTCGAACAAATCCCTACGCGCAATGGGTATGGCGATGGGCTTTTAATACTGGGCGAGAAAAATAAAAACGTTGTCGTCTTGACAGCAGACTTAGCAGAATCCACTCGTGTTTTAAAATTTGGAGAAAAATATCCTGAACGTTTTATCGAATGCGGCGTGGCAGAACAAAACATGATGAGTATGGCGTCTGGTTTGGCGCTATCGGGAAAAATTCCATTTGTGTCTAGCTACGCAGTATTTAATCCGGGACGCAATTGGGATCAGTTGCGTGTCAGTGTTTGTGTTAATAATGCAAACGTAAAAGTTGTCGGTGCACATGCGGGGATTTCGGTGGGTCCCGATGGGATGACACATCAAGCGCTGGAAGACATTGCAATTACACGCGTACTACCACGCATGATTGTTGTCGTTCCTTGTGACTACGAAGAAACAAAAAAAGCAACGATTGCTCTCGGAGAGTTGGTCGGTCCTACGTACTTCCGTTTTGCTCGTGAAAAAACTCCTGTGATTACGACATCCGAAACGTCGTTCAATATCGGCCAAGCGGAAGTTTTGATAAAAGGAAAAGATGTTTCAATTTTTGCATCAGGGCCTTTGCTATATCAAGCTCTTGTGGCGGCAAAGATGCTCAAATCAAAAGGTATCTCTGTTGAGGTCATCAACAATCACACCATAAAACCACTGGATGAAAAGACACTTATTGCATCCGCAAAGAAGACTCGCGCGGTCGTGACCGTGGAAGAACATCAAATCATGGGCGGAGCAGGAAGTGCGGTTGCCGAGCTCCTAGCGCAAAAGTATCCTGTTCCTGTTGAAATGATCGGAATGCCTAATTCATTTGGTGAATCCGGAAAACCACTTGAACTTATTGCCAAATATGGTATGGATACCCCTGCTATTATCAAAGCTATTACTCGCGTACTGAAACGCAAAGCATAATTTTAAGTTATCGGTTGTATGTCACATCTTCATTTCCCTGATGGAATTTTGCCTATTTGGCTATGGGTGAGCGCGTATGCGGTAGTCGCGGTGTTGTTGGCTCTTTCTTTGTGGTATCTTTCGCGTAAAGACATTGCTCGAAAAATTCCCTTGATCGGCGTGTTGTCTGCAATGATGATTGTGGGGATGTCGTTTGAAATCATTGCTTTGGCGTATCACATCAATCTTGCTGTTCCTACTGCCATTCTGTTAGGACCTGCGGGGACGTTGGTAGCCGCGTTTGTTACCAATTTTTTTCTCGCACTATTTGGTCACGGGGGAATAACAGTTGTAGGTCTCAATACTCTCATGCTGGCTATAGAAGGAATACTTGGATACTTTCTATTTTATTACGTCATTCGTGTGTCATCGTTGTTTTGGCGCGCAGCGAGTGCGACATTTATAGCATTAATGATATCGAGTGTGCTGGCAATTGGTATAACTGTCTGGGTGGCGCCCCAAGAATTGTCCAAACATGAGACAGGAGGCAACGGTATCCTTCGTCTAGAATTATTCATTCCTCAGTCGTCCGAAGGAGTGACATCGGAAATAGTTCCATCAACACAAGAGCAAAAAAAGGCAGACATAAAGCGGTTTATTGAAATATCTTTGACGCTTGGTGCGATTGGTTGGGTATTGGAAAGTTTGTTATCGGGATTTGTAGTTTCTTATATTGGTCGAGTCAAACCGGATCTTATTACTATGAAACGACGATAGTTATGTCTGTTGCATCACTTGATTATTATGCATACCACTCAGATAGCACGTTTTCGCGTGCGAGTGTTTGGGTAAAGTTATTACTTATTGTCGTTGTCGTGACGGGTATAGTCACGGGCAACGATATTCGTTTTTTGTTGTCGCTGTATGTGCTAACGCTGGCGGCACTGGTTGTCGCGAGTGAACAATCTTTTTTTGAACTATTTGCCACTTCGCTGTACCCGCTGATTTTTGCCGTCATTCTTGTTGTGGGGTTTTATGGATTTAATCTCTCAATATTTTTTATTATTGCGTGTAAGGTGCTTGCGGCAAGTACGATTATGCTTGCTGTTCTTTCGACAACACCCTATCCGGCATTGTTTCGAGCGCTTGGATTTGTTATCACGCCGTTGTTGTCATCAATCATGATGCTCACCTATCGTTCATTTTTTCTTCTCATCAATGTGTTTACTGAAAGCTACGCGATGGTGCGTTTGCGAGGAGGTATAATGGCAACTCGTCCTATTCGGAGTTTGAAAAATCTTGCTTCGATAGTTGCGTTGACATTGGTTCGCGCTATCGAGCTGTCGGAAGTGCAATATGAATCCATGCGATTGCGCGGATTTTCAGGCTGTATGTACTATACTCCCCGAAAAAAGGCTTTACCAAGAGCGACGTTCGCGCTATTGTGTCTGTCAGCAGTTATCGCTATTATAGCTGTTCTTGCTTATTAGTATTGTATGGAAACAATCATCCACGCATCGTGTCTTAAACACGTATATCCTGATAAAACCGAAGTTGATCTTTGTGGTCTTGATTTTATTGTAAAAGAAAATGAACGTGTCGCGATTCTTGGGCCAAGCGGTTCGGGTAAGACGACGTTGCTTCGCCATATTTTGGGTTTGTTGACGCCTGCTGAAGGAAGCATCGAAGTATTCGGTTTTTCACCAACAAAGGAATTTGCAAAGATTCGCCATCGTATCGGATTTGTCATGCAAAATGTCGACGAACAGCTGACCCAGCCGACCGTGTTTGATGAGATTGCATTTAGTCCGCGTAACTTTGGACACAAAGAAGATGAGGTTATCGCTTTAACGGAAAGCATCATGACAAAGACAGGTATCATGGATTTGCGAGATAAGGTTCCGCATTATCTTTCAGGTGGGCAAAAGCGTAAAGTGGCGCTTGCGTCGGCTTTGGTGCTTTCACCGGAATTATTGATTTTTGATGAACCGTTTCAAGGTCTTGATCCGCAATCACGTAATGAATATATCGAGCTTCTCAATCATTTGACGAAAAACGAAAAAATTTCGACGGTAATGACCTTGCACGAAGTCGACCTCGTACCATTGCTTGCTGATGCGGTGTACTTGCTCAAACCGGGCGGTATGATCAGCAAAAAAGGGACACCGGAACAGGTATTTACGGATTATGAAAGCCTTAAAGAGTATCATTTAGAGCCGCCGGTACTGTTTCGGTTGTTTGCAGAGTTGAAAAAGAAACATCCTTCCATTACAATTCCTTTGACCGTAGAAGAAGCGGTTAAGGAGATTGGGGAGATATAGTCCCGAAAGGACCCCTTTGGGGTGTGAATATTTGCATGCCGCGGTGGCGGAACTGGTATACGCACAGGACTTAAAATCCTGGGCTCGTAAGAGATTGAGGGTTCGATTCCCTCCCGCGGCACCAAGGGTGTCTCTTTGAGACAGTTTGTGAATTTTTTATTATGGAAGACGATTTTCTTACCAATGCTCAAGAGCAGCCCGATGAGCAGACGCTCGATGTGCAGTTGCGCCCGCAGACGCTCGGACAATACATTGGTCAGGATACGATCAAGGAGAGTCTTTTGATATTTATAAACGCGGCAAAGCAACGTGATGAAGCAATGGAGCATGTGCTGCTCTCCGGGCCACCGGGGCTGGGAAAGACCACACTGGCCCACATCATCGCAAAAGAGCGGGGAGTCAACGTGCGTGTCACTTCAGGGCCTGCTATTGAGCGTGTGGGCGACCTGGCCGCGATTTTAACAAATCTTGCTCCTGGCGATGTTCTTTTTATTGATGAGATACATCGCCTCGGTAAAGTCATTGCTGAATGTCTCTATCCAGCCATGGAGGATTACGCACTTGATATTATTTTAGGCAAAGGACCAACCGCAAAAACAATTCGTCTTGATCTGCCAAAGTTTACGTTGATCGGTGCAACGACGCGCATGAGCCTGTTGGCGGCACCGCTTCGTGATCGCTTTGGTAATCACTATCATTTAGAGTTTTATACTCCTGACCACATTTCACAAATCATAAAACGATCAGCATCTTTGTTGAGCGTGATTTTACCCGAGACCGCTGCATATGAAATTGCCACCCGTGCTCGTGCAACGCCACGTATCGCAAACAGACTTTTGAAACGAGTTCGTGATTACGCACAAGTAAAAAATGCCGGCACTATTACAGAAGAAAATGCCATCGAGGCACTTCATGCACTCGGGATTGACGATCTTGGCCTCGATAATCTTGATCGAAAAATTCTGGAAACAATTATTCAAAAATTTAATGGGGGGCCTGTTGGTCTGGGCACGATCGCTGCTTCACTTTCAGAAGACACGGAAACGATCGAAGAAGTGTATGAACCGTTTCTCATGCAAAAGGGATTTTTACAACGAACACCGCGAGGACGTATCGCTACGGAACAAGCATATCTTCATTTAGGTCTTGAAGTGCCTGTCATGCAAAAACCGATGTGGTAGGTCTAAGTTTGGAATGTAAAAAAGGAAGTATTGTAAACTTCCTTTTTTGTTTTTTTATCTATAGAAACATCAACAGTTGAAACGTTGGTGTCTGTGAAAATCCGTCGGTCATACCTATTTGGTGCAAGTACTCAATTCCGATAGATCCGAACTGTGTGTTGAATATATAACGCAGAGTAGGACCTATTGCTGGGTGCAGATTTTCTCCTAATACGAATGAACCCGCAAACAGATTAGGCAATATTTCATAACGTATGCTGCCACTGTAAAAATATGTAGGTTTTGAGATGCCGATTACATCCATTTCTAACGAGTAAGATATCTTGTCTGTTAGGGCACCCCACGTAGAAATACTTACCATCGGCTGGTGTTCACCGACGGGGTAGTTCATTGAAATTCCTGGTTGGATAGCAATTTTTTGTCCTTTTAAGTACTCATAAGAAATTCCTCCATAAATGAAAAATTGATTTACGCTTTTTGTAGTTTCCAGTGAGTTGAACACATTAAATTCCAAGGAAAAGTTTGAATCACCCAATTTTTTTTCTACATTCAGTACATTAAAGAGCCAAACGTCTGCCTGGGCTGGGCTTGCCAGCAATAATACCAGCACTCCTACTGACAACACACTGATTAATTTTTTCATTTTAATGATCTCCTTTTTTACAATATATATTTTTGAAATGGTTTTGTTGTAGGACATCAAATTTCCATTTCGAAGGGAGTATATCAGTTTCAGAAGATTTTGTCAATAGTTTGTTTACTAATATATAAATAGTCTCAAAACTTGATACTTTCTTGGAAATGTGTTATCCTATATATATCGTAATCTAGCGCTGTCACTATGCTCTCCTACGACCCCTTACACCCTATACAAAGCGGAATCATACAATTGGTTGGAAAAGAGCCGGGGATTGAGGTACCTACTATTTTGGCTAAATTAAAGACAGAATTCGGCGTTATGGTTTCAAAACAGAATCTTTATAAAATAATCGGGAAGCTTATTGATCATCAAGTGCTCGTTAAAAATAGACAGGCAGTTACTCTCCATCAGCCGTGGCTTGAAAACATGTATACTTTTATATCTAATGCCAAAGAGGTGTATCAAAATAAGGAATACATACAGGATTTTCAACTCGAAGAAGGTGAACAAAAGGTGTTTATGGCAGATTCGCTTGCTTTGTTGGATGGGACATGGGGGCACATCATGGGAAGTGTGTGTGATATAGCGCATTCTCATCATTATTTTGTCTATCATCCGCACCCCTACTATCGGTTTGGTATGGCCGATATAGAACGGCGATACTGGCAGAGCATCTCCGACAAAGGCATTGCAATACATTTGTTGTATGGTAACAAAACATATCTTGATATGTATTCAAGTCAGGCAACGCCGATGCCGGGAACTCAGGATGTGTTGACCGACACACCACCGTTTCCTAAGGAGGGGTATTTTTTAAATGTGTATGATGATTATATAACAGAGGTGTATATCACTGACGAGATCGCGAGCAGATTTAAGTATTTTTATGATCAAGTTACCGATATTTCACAGTTTGATATAGAACATTTTAATGATATTTTTCGAATGAAGGCACAAACGAAGTTTATTTTTAGACGATCAAAAAAAGATGCAGAATTGTTAAAAGAAAAGTTTAGGAAGTATTTTTCAATATAGTATTAGACTATTTCTGCCCAGGGTGTACGCTATAATTACGTAATATGGAATTGAAAATCAAAAAAGGAGGATGTTATGGACATTGATTATTCAAAAATCATGATTATTGCAGGAGATCAACAAGTACTATCGCATGCTACTGATAAAGATATTACATGGGTCAAACGATCAGAATGTGATCTTGCGGATGAAATTGCGATGAGTAAATTGTTGGCTCGACACACACCAACGTTGCTGATAGTGATAGGTTTGGAGACGCTTCCCTATAAAGCGGGTGGATTATTGGGAATCGAAAGACTTTGCAAAGAACGCAAAACCACGTATTTGATTCATTAAAGGTTATCGTACCTAATAATGAGTATTGTCTTACATAATGTAAGACTTTTATTTTTTTGCCATATTCGGCAGTAAAACCATTGACAAGGAGTGGAAATACGGTATAGTCGGAAGTGTTATATAGTAGTCACAAGGAGTTCTTTTTATGAAGAAAGGTTTGTTTGATAAAGTTGTAGTCATTGGCGAAAATGGTCAACTTGGCCAAGAGCTTATGAAGGTGTTTTCTGACGTAAAGCCGAGAGGTTTTTCGAGAGAAGAGATTGACTTAAGTAAACCAATGGATATTGGTGCGGTTTTGGCTAATTTCAGTCCAACACTCGTGATAAATGCGGCAGCGATGACTAATGTTGATGCGTGTCAGATTAAGGCCAATCAGGAACCAGCAATGATAATCAATGCGATTGCACCTACTCTTATGGCTAGATATTGTGAAGATCATCATATTCCTTTTGTTACGTATTCGTCTGATTATGCGGTCGCAGGGGCGAACAAACGAAAAGGATTATATTTTGAGACTGATGAGCCGTTGCCGCTAGAAAACAATTACTACGCAAGGACAAAAGCATCCATGGAAGAAATGGTTAATCGCAAAGGAGTATACACCGTCAGAACTTCATTTGTCTTTGGCAACGGAAAAAACTTTTTTAAAGCTGTATTAGAAAACGCGAAACATGGTAAGTCGATTCGTGTTGTTAATGATCAATTCCAATGTGCGACGTACGCAGTCGATCTGGCACGTCAGACACGATTGATGCTTGAAAAGGATATGCCTTCTGGTGTTTATCACGTCGTCAATGTAGGTGCATACACTCTCTCAGATATTGCTCGCAGAGTCATAGAGATAGCCGGTATTAAATGCGAAGTTATTCCGGTCACTACCAAGGAATATTACAAAGAAGCAACAACCGCTTTTGCATCTCGTCCTCGTCGGTCAGTATTGGTAAATACAAAATTACCGCCACTGCGCCATCTCGTAGAGGCACTCATGGAATATGTCGGTACACTATAAAATAATCAGAATGATATTGTCGTCGGCCCTACTTACCTGTAGGGCTTTTATTTTTGCTTACCAACTGAGATCACTACTTTAGCGCCATGTTCCATATCGTCGCCATTCCAATCATGTATGGCGTTCATTATCGTCGCAAATTTGTATGTATAATTTTCACCCTTTGTATTGGTGCCCGGATCTTCTGTGATGAAATATCCACTAGGTGTGTATCCTTTTATTACCAGCATATGATACAGCGGTCCTGGAGCATGGAAATAGGGGTTACCGAGCATTCGTCCTGCGGAAGGCACCATGATGACCTTTTCCTGTGCTAGTTGCATTTTTATATCATCGATTGTTGGGTTCTGTATAAGCGTAACGTCAGTGAGACCGTAAAATTCTTTCAGAATACGTGTGGTTTCCAATGCGGTGGTATCTTCGTAATGTCCAATGTTTTTATCTTCAAAGTCTTTTATTCGTAGCAGTTCGGTACTGATCCCTTCTGGTGAAGGAACTTTTTTCCCTAGAGCATAAAAAGCCGCGATTAATGACGATGCTTCTTCACAAAAATCTTGAAAAGGAAGATCCCAATTTCGCAAAGGCGCTTGAGAAGCAAACTGAACATCTTTCAGTATAATACTTGATGGAAGTGTCGATAGCGGGATTGTCTTGGTGGGGGTTTGTGTTTTAGTTGGTTGAACTTTTTGCGGAAGCGTAAACGTGGGAATACTGGTATTAAACGGTGTGGCTGACGTTTGTGTAGCCCCTGAATCGTAGGAGGTAGTATTTGATAATACAATAAATGCACCAACACCAATGAGAGTAACGACGATTATGGGGATGTAAGGTTTCATATGCGTTCAATGATATCAAAAATGCGTACAAAAATCAAGGTTTATATAAAAAAGAAGAACATTGACGTTGGTGTCGGATAGGATACACTACACGTAGTTCATTTTAATGGAGAGGAACAGGTCATGAAAAAATTTGTTCAATGGTTCTTGCGAACTTGGATAGGAAGAAAAATAGCTGAAAAGATAAACAGAGGCGCCCTGAACGAACAGAGAAAGAATTGGATGTTTTTTTATAGCGCAATTCTAGGAAGGGAAATTGAAATATCGATAGAAGAAATTCCTTCGCGTCCTGAATGTCCTCATGAGATATGTACGCTTTTTATCGGGATGTCATCAATACCGAGTACGGAGATTTTAGAAAATATTATTGAGTGGTTGCAACTCGATGAATTTAAAGGGTTAGACGTCAGTTCTATACAGAACGATTTGAATGGAGATAGGAGTATCTACGCTGTATGGGTATGTAACATAGAAGAACTTTCTATACAGGAGCGTTTGTTGTATGAGTTTATGATGGTAACAGAAACTGATTTTGCCTCACCCTGGTTTTTTGAATTTTGTACAAAACTATCTCAAACAACCCACTCTTCCTCTATCGTGGAGAAATAAATATATACTAACAATGTAGTAACGAGGGAATCAACCTCGTTATTTTAATTTGTTGACTCTTGACGGAAAGCGAAATGTAGCGTAGTATCCAGTGGTTGTTATTTTGGGCCAATGGAGGTACCACACAATGCAGAAAATAATACTGTTGTTTGTTCTTTTATTAATTACCTTATATCCTCGTCATGCGTTTGCGAGGGTCGTTTCAGTGCCGACATATCATGCTCAAGTAGTATTCACTCGATACGACCCATTCGATATCCGACAAGCACCGGGAAATGGAATTACGCGTTCAGGGTTGCGCGCAACGATTCCCGCTGTCAATTCCAATACTCCGATGTATGTGGCGGCTGCTCGCTCTACGAGTAAATATTTTGGCAAACTATATTATGCAAATTTGCGCCACGGGAAAGCACGTCTTACGTGTTTTTTATATGTCATAGACACAGGTAATTTGTCTCCGAACCAAATTGATATTGCGGTAAACGGTAAGCACATAAAGCGTGTTTCACCGTTTATGAGTTGGAAAGGGAATTTACGTTATTTTAAGCTCAAAGAAATAGCATCTTTTGTCCGACCGGGAAAAAAGTATAGAGAAGGATCGTTGCCTGATCCACGAAAGGTTGAAAAAAGAATTAAGAAGGGGGAATTTAATTATATGATTTAAACCAATTTCTATAGCTCTGCTTCTTAATGAGGCAGAGCTATTTAATATCAAGATTATAAATTATTTAATGGGACACACAAATTTTCTGACGATGTACTTAAACGGCAATAACATCAGCGCCCATGGGAATATTATTAAAACCGACATTGTTAGCACGTTCGGATCTGAGAAAAATGCATTAGCGAGATATATCGCTAATGTGAAATTAAGAAACGTCAGACATACGGCTATCGTTAGACGGTCAGAGCAATTTCTCCAAAAGGAAACGTGGTATCCCGCAATGAGCAAAAGAGCGACAAAAATAAACAGTACGACTATTTGAATCAGCATCGCAGGGCCAATACTTTGGAAAATAATCGATGACTGTTTTGCGACGGCGCCCGCAATAAGTAAGCCGAGTAACAGCAACGATATTGGTTTGAATGTAAAAAAAGTAATCTTTAGCTGTCGATGCCAGAAGTGACGTATTATTTGAGCAATGGCAAAAGGAATGACGATGACGGTGAATAATGAGGTGAACATAGTCATGGCACTGACAGTGACAGCGGTTCCGGCAAATACGTTAATGACAAGAGGTATAGTAAAAGGAGCAAGTAGTGATGTTGTGATAGTGAGTACCAATGCGAGGCTCTGTTTACCCCCCACGACCTCTGCAAGAAGCGGTGATGTCATACCACTAGGCATTGCAGCAAGAAGCATTAGTGGTATAGCAAGCGATGGTGAAATTTGGTTGGCGATGATAAAGGTGATTGCGGGTAAAATGAGCAACATGAATAGTGTGGAGAGTACTACCATTTTTATATCTTTTGCTTCTTTCATTACTTCTTTTAGGTCCAGTTTTAGGCTGGTAAGTAAGAAGATAATTTGCAGGAAAAGAGTAGTGTAAGGATTGAGAGCAACAAATGTATCTGCAAAAAATAACCCTGCCATGAGAGCTGCAAGGACGATAAACAAGTATGACTCTAGTAATGTAAGAAAAAGACGGGTGACGCGGTTTATCATATTTCAGATCAATAAGATTTGTATGAGGACTATCGTACCATTTTCTTTGAACAAAAACACGTTTATGTCTATTTTCTCTAGTTGACATATTGTTGTATAGGGTATATATATTTGGTGGGTATATGAAGTAATGAAGAAGGAGATCGATAATGAGTATAGTAAAAAATATTTTTGATGGTATAGAGGTGGAAGTTACAAATCTTACTTCAGTTATTGGGGGAAAGTATAGTCAACTTAGTCGGTGGGTGACCTATGATTTGTATGACGACCAAGTGAATCTCAGATTTGATTTTCAATGGTACAAGAATCATAACTATGAGGCGTGTTCTGACTATCTTTTGGTAAGGTTGATATGTTCATTGGCACACAAGGGAGATCATTGTTGCCGCAGAGAGTATTTGAGTAGGAAAATGATTGTTCAGAGAACATATGACAATATACTCGATATTATATTGTCGGAACAAAAGCTGGTTTACAGAGAGAAAAAGTATTATTCGTTTGATTTCAAATCAAGTAGGGAGGGTTTTTGGTTTTATTTTTCATTGGGTAGTACAGCAAAAGTTGGTATCCCTGGCAGTTTATTTTCCGATGAATTCAAACTTAATAGGGATCAGTTCCGAGAGAAACCATCGCAGGAATTACGAGAAAAACTTATAGAGCTGTTATCTGAAGAAGTAGGGGAAAAAGTATTGGGTATTTATTACAAAGGAGAGAATGTAAAAAACAAGTTCAATCAATGATCGTATTAAATTTCGCCCCTGGATGTTTTTCATCCCGGGGTATTGATTTTTTATAGTCCTTCATATTAATGGTTTGTGGCTGAGGGTAAACAGAAACGCCTCCGTAAGGGAGATGTCTTTGTAGGGTCACGTGGCGGAGGAAGTAGGAGTTTTGAACGATAGCAAGGAAGTAATTAACCATCTATAATAGTTACTATGAAATTTCCGCTTCACGAAACCTGGAAACGATCTCTTGTTAAGGCAATTACCTACAGGGTGTTCATTATTATTCTGGATTTTTTAACTATATGGTTGATTACCAAAAGAGCTGAGTTCGCAATTGGATTTGTCGTTATAAGTAACATTTATACTACCATCGCATATTTTTTTCATGAAAGGTTCTGGAACCGAGTTCCTTGGGGGAAAAAATAATCTGTTTATGCGTACCCAAACCTAAATACACCGTTTCTCTTTTTATCAGTATTCTCATTTGGTTCAAAGTTTATGGATGTTAGAACTAAAATTAATATCTAGCCAAAACAAAAATTGAACTGTTTCCAATTCAATTCCTGTTGGGGTCACGTGGTGAAGGAAGTGGGGACTTTAGTTATTTCTAATTGCTGTTACAACGTTTCCAAAAAAGCATCTTTGATCGGTGGTTTGTAAGTACTTACTTTAGAAATATTCCATACCACTTCAAATTGTGCGCGCATCAGTTCTGCAAAGTCTTTGCTTTGGACAATGAATCCAAATGTTTCTTTTCTCGATGAGATGAACGCGACCTTATTTTCATAGATTGTGTGTCCCATGTTCCAGGTCATGTTCAGCGGTGCAATACGAAGGTCTCGCAGGTGTTTCTTCCCAATCCCGAGAAAAGGAAATTGGTCTATGTTCACTGTTTTGTCTTTTGGCCAGATGACGCGCAAATGATTTTTGTTTTTGATCCGTTTGCGATTAAAGTTTTCTAGGTAGTGCGTTCCTAACACTGCGATCATTTCTTCCATCGGCCAAATCGAGAGGATCTGTGTATGATCGTACCAATACAGGTCATTCAAAATTTTGCGCACTTGTTCGGTCCCTCTGAAATGTCTAATCTTTGGTTCATTATTTTTTTCCTGCTGGATGGGATGGTATCTGTCTATGTTTTTACTCTGTATTTCAAGGCTCTCAATCTTATTTTTCATGAGTTGTTTTAATTGTCCTATGTCATTGATTTGAAATAGTTTTTTGCTGTCTTCATCCTGTTCGATGATGAGGCCATTTTCAAGAAGAATATTCAGATGGTCATAAATCGAAGAGCGTGGCATGCTGATTGTTTCGGCAAGTTGGCGCGCTGAACTGCTTCCTCGCTCAAGAAGGCGAGTATATACGAGGGTCGTATTTTCAGAAAAGCCTAATTCTTTGAGGATTGCTTCTATCATAGATATTTGTCGATATTCGACGACATATTGACATAATAGGGTTTTCGTACCATGATGTCAAACGGTAATATGAATGATTAAGTAAAGGAGGAATAGAAATGGTTATTGTGAATGTATTGATTAATAACCCTGCATTTTGGCTGTTAATTGGTGTATTGGTACATTTTCACGTGCGCAAAATTCCTCGTGTGAAAAATCTTAGGAAATATATTAGAACGGCAGACTTTGTATATTGGCCAGGTATCGAGAGGCACAGAATGGAATACTTTCAACTACTTGTAAGTGCCATATGCGCTGTTATGTTATCTGCTTCTCTGGGGGCGATTATGGATGATACTCGTTTTATGTATCTTGAAAATTGGAATGATATACTTCATGTGGCAAGGGCTTTGTATTTACTGTGCATATTTCCGGGACTTACAATTCCTATATTTGCATCCCTTGCTTCGATAGTGCAGACTATTGAGTATATTTTTAAAATATACCGCCATATCAAAATGGAGGATTATGATCACGAAAGTTATATTTTTGAAGGTGGGCTGATTGTACGATTCTTGGAAATGATCCCGATACTATCATTTATTGTCATATTGGTGAGTGGAAGAAAATTATAACTATAAACATTGGACTAAGATAACATCAAGGTCCTTTTATTTTTGTGTATCAAAAAATCCCTCTTTCGAGAGACTCTTTGGAGCGAGATATGAATATATAAAAATTTTATCTAGTTAGAACCGCTTTTGATATTTAACCAAAATAAAAATCGAACTGTTTCCAGTTCAATTCGCGTTGGGGTGACCGACGAGGATCGAACTCGCGATGGGAGGACCACAACCTCCTGTGTTACCACTACACCACGGCCACCATGCTTATTATTTGTACGACAACAATACAAGCCCGATAATGACCACCAGCATACCAACAACATTCAAGAGTGTCAATGTCTCATGGAGAAAGAAGTACGAGGCGATATCAACCAGGACAAAGGTACTTCCGGCGATGACCGGCATCGCAATATGCAGCGGCATGCGTACGAATACTTCAGTATAAAATGGGAAGCTGCCAACAAGCAGCAATACTCCTACAATAATATACGGATTTCGCACTGCGGAAAGTAAAAATGCAAGGTCAATGCTCTTTGAAGTGATTCGCTGAGTGCCGAGTTTGATAAGCACGTTTCCCATCGCACCCGCAATGATCGTGATTGCAAGAAAAATATAGGTCTGTAGCATATATTATTAGTGTACTGCATCAAGGCGGGGCTCGTCAAAATTAATGAACTCTGTTAACATTAAAGCCCTCATGTAATACTCTATAATGAAGATATTATTACTATAACGACCATTCTTATGGATTACACCACGTTGGCTGCTAGTCAAGTCGTAAAAGAGACTATTGGGTCATTGGGGAAAAGACATATTGAGGTACTAAGTGTAGAAAATGGGGCCCAGGCGCTAGACAAAATAAAGGAGCTCATTCCGACCGGCGCTTCAGTAATGAATGGTTCTTCACGAACCCTTGAACAAATTGGTTTCGTTGATTACCTCAAAGCAGGCACTCATGGCTGGAATAATCTTCATGAAGGAATTTTGGCCGAAAAAGATTCTGCTAAACAAGCACTACTTCGCAAGCAAGCAGTACTTTCTGATTATTACTTGGGTAGCGTTCATGGTCTTGCCCAAACAGGAGAGTTTGTTATCGCTTCAAATACTGGTAGCCAGCTACCTCACATTGTTTTTACTTCACCAAATCTTATCTTTGTCGTAAGTACTAAAAAAATCGTACCCACCCTCGCGGATGCAATGGCACGCCTACAAGAACATGTAATTCCTCTAGAAGAAAAACATATGCAAGAGCTATATGGTGTCCATACTGCACCAAATAAAGTTCTTATTTTTCAAGGTGAGAATCCAATGCTGGAAAGAAAAGTACGCGTAATTCTTGTAAACGAAGATCTTGGGTTTTAATATGCAACAAAAGAATCAGCCGAACTTATTTGGACTATTAAAACCATATTGGAAGCTGGTCGCTTCGTTGGTTGTTTTGGCGTTGCTCAGTAATGGTTTGACGTTATGGCTGCCTCGATTACTATCTCATGGTATTGATGGTTTTTTGATGGGCACATCGCTCCATCCTATATTGTGGAAATTTTCTATTGCTTCGGTTTTGATATTTGTCCTTACTTATCTGCAAAGTATTGTCCAGACATATGCGTCAGAGCGAGTGGCGCGGGACCTGCGCGCTGATCTTTCCAGAAAAATATCGACCCAGAGCTTTGCCCAAGTGCAAGCAGTAACGCCGTCAAGATTACTGACCAATCTCACGTCTGACATTGATTCGATTAAAAGTTTTGTTTCCCAAGCGATCGTGAATATTGTGTCATCCGCCTTTATTATATTAGGGGGAAGTGTGCTGCTTCTTTCTATTGATTGGAAACTTGGTTTGGCTGTATTAACGATTTTGCCGATTATTGCTGTTACGTTCTTTTTGATATTGGGCAAAGTAAGGAAGTTGTTTCTCGAAACGCGAGAGATAATTGACTGGTTAAACAAAGTTATTAACGAAAGCATCCTCGGCGCGGCGTTGATTCGCGTGTTGCATTCTCAACGATGGGAACACCAAAAGTTTATTGATGCCAACGGCAAGGCTCGAGATGTTGGAGTGAAGATTTTGAAATTGTTTTCGGCAATGATTCCCATCATTACGTTTGCTTCAAATCTTGCTATTGTCATCATCCTTGTGTTGGGAGGAAAATTTATCATTGAGGGAAGCATGAGCTTGGGGGATTTTGCTTCATTCAACAGTTATCTGGCGATCCTGATATTCCCCATCATGATTATCGGTTTCATGAGTAATATTATTGCACAGGCCCAGGCGTCCTATGGCAGAATTGTCGACGTATTATCGTCACCGGAAACAAAAGACGAGGGTACTACTATAACACCACTCGACGGTAGTATTCAAATAGAAAAGGTCACATTGATATACGGGCAAAGGGCAGTCTTAAAGGATGTTTCCTTCTCGATTGAACCCCACAGCAAAGTAGCCATCATTGGTCCGACCGCCGCCGGTAAAACGCAGTTGCTCAATCTCCTTATTGGACTGATCCAACCGACAAAAGGAGAAGTAAAATATGACCACCGCAATCTGGGTGAGTATCAGCGGGAAAATCTTTATAAGCAGGTTGGTATCGTTTTCCAGGACAGCAATATTTTTAATATTAGCGTGCGGGAAAATATTGCATTTAACACTGATGTTACCAAAGAAGATATGGAAAAGGCTATTGAAACTGCAGAGTTGTCTGAGTTCATTAGTGGCTTGCCTTTGGGGCTTGAGACGGTTGCCTCTGAACGGGGTATGAGCTTATCGGGCGGGCAAAAACAACGTATTATGCTTGCTCGCGCGCTTGCCATCAATCCAAAAATTTTATTACTTGATGACTTCACTGCGCGTGTCGATGCGAATACTGAGAAAAAAATTCTTGAAAATGTTGCAAAAAATTATCCTGAATTAACATTGGTATCGGTAACACAAAAGATCGCTTCCGTTGAGCATTATGACCAGATTATTGTATTGATGGAGGGTGAAGTGATCGCGACGGGAAAACATGAAGACTTGATTCACACATCGCCGGAATATGTACAGATATATAATTCACAGCAAAGTACCAGTACGTATGAACTACAATCTTAGTACAATAGATCCGGGTAAAAAAACATCCCTTTTGCAGGCGATCAAAACACTTTGGCCTTTGATTGTCCAAGAAAAGACGATAATGGTTTTCGCCTTGGTTGCTGTAGTCATCAACTCCCTTTTGAACCTCATCGCTCCTCGACTGATCGCCCATGCGGTCGATACCTATATTATTGCACGCGATTACCATGGAGTTCTGATGTATGCGGGAATCATTTTGGCAATGTATGTGTGTGGTTTGTTAACCAGCTACATGCAAATTCGCCTTATGGGGGGTGTGGGACAGCGGGTACTGTATCGTTTGCGCAATCAAGTATTTAATAAACTTCAGGCGCTTCCTATTGCATTTTTTAATCAAAACAAAGCAGGTGATTTGATTTCTCGCATCAATAATGACACTGATAAGATCAATCAGTTTTTTTCCCAGGCTTTAGTCCAGTTTATCGGAAATATTTTTCTCATGACCGGCGCGGCGATATTTTTACTTAGTCTCAATATTCGCTTGGGCGCTGCTACATTGGCACCTGCCGCGGGGCTGCTTATTATTACCAGTCTCCTCTCAGCGTGGGTAAAGAAGAAAAATCTGGTGAGTTCCAGAACGTTGGGGGGAATGAGCGCTGAGATCCAGGAAAGCCTTAATAATTTTAAAGTGATTATCGCCTTTAACCGAAGAGACTTTTTTAAAAAGCGATTTCAAGAAGTGAATGATGAAAATTATACTGCGTCGGTGGGGGCAGGAATTGCTAATAACACATTTACACCGATGTACGGTCTTGCTTCAAACATTGGACAAATGATTGTGTTAGCATACGGTATCTCGTTGATTTTGTCTGGTCATTTTACGGTGGGTTTGCTGATTAGTTTTCTTTCATATGCCAATAGTTTCTACAGCCCCTTGCGCCAACTTGCGGCGCTTTGGGCAAGCCTCCAGGCGGCGATGGCAAGTTGGGATCGAGTGCACGACATATTGATGTTGGAAAGTGATTTGCCGGTACTTACCGAGTCCGCTGAAGCAAATTATCAGACAGCACTAGAACTTAGGAATGTACATTTCACGTACCCTGACGGCAAAGAGGTTCTGCATAATATCAATATACAATTGGAAAAAGGAAAAACATATGCACTGGTGGGACCTACTGGAGGAGGGAAGACAACAACTGCGTCGTTGATGGCGCGTTTGTATGATCCGACTATAGGAACAATATTTTTAAATGGTAAAGACATTCGCAGTTACTCTCCCCAAGAACGCACACAAAAAATTGGTTTCATTTTGCAGGAGCCTGTGCTGTTTACGGGAAGCGTACGGGAAAACATTTTGTATGGAAATGAGGAGTACCAATCTCATAGCAATGAACAACTAGAAGCGCTTATTCATGACGCCGGTTTGGAAAAATTATTGAAACGATTTGATCAAGGACTGGAAACGAAACTAACTGCCAGTGGAGATGCGGTAAGTCTTGGTCAAAAACAGCTCATCGCGTTTATTCGTGCTGTGCTTCGTAACCCAGACGTATTGATTCTGGACGAAGCGACGGCGAATATTGACACGGTAACCGAAGAATTGCTCGAAGAGATTTTGCGCAATCTTCCCTCAAGCACAACAAAGGTGATTATCGCCCATCGCCTTAACACGATTGAAAACGCTGATGAAATATTCTTTGTAAATGCCGGTGAAGTGATCAAAGCAGGTTCGATGGAAAACGCATTGGAGATGCTGTTGCACCAGGATATGAGGAGTTAGGGTAATTTGGTATAATCCGGAGTATGAAAGCCTTCTTTCCACAAGACAGATCTTCACTCTTCTCTCTTGTCCCGCTTGTTATCGTAAATATCATCCCTCTTGTTGGGGTGTTGTTTCTTGATTGGAGCTTGTTCCAAGTACTTTTTTTGTATTGGGTCGAAAGCGGTGTTATTGGTGTTTATAATATATTCAAACTCATTATAGTAGCTCGTTTATCAAGCATTATAGCGGTGCCTTTTTTTATCATCCACTATAGTCTGTTCATGCTTATCCATTTGCTATTTATTATTGTTCTTTTTGCTCCTGACCTACGTTCTGATTCCCTCTTTCCTTCTGGCGCTGTTATTGTCACACTGCTTGGTAGGAATGTAGTACCTGTTTTACTGTTGTTTATAAGTCATGGCGTGTCATTTTTTTGGAATTTCATTAAAGGTCGAGAGTATGAAAATACCGACGTTCGCAAACAAATGAATGCACCCTATGAAAGAGTTTTAATAATGCACTTTACGATTATATTTGGAAGCTGGCTGGTATTTTCCTTTGGTAAGCCGGTATTAGGAGTAGTATTTTTGATTGTTTTCAAAACCTTTATCGATGTGTTTTCTCATCTGCGGGTACACGGATTTATAAAAAGCCAATATAGCAAATATTAGTTTTCGAATGTAAACGAATTATTTTTTTCTTAGTGTAATTCTGGTGCGCCCTGCAGGAATCGAACCTACATAACAGGCTTAGAAGTCCTGTGTTCTATCCATTGAACTAAGGGCGCATGTCATGGATACAGTACGAAATTCGAGAATGATTGTCAATCACTACTTCTTTCTTTTCTTCCCATGAAACGCTTTGTGAACGTCGCGCAATTGCTGGTTGGTAATATGAGTGTAGATTTGCGTGGTGGTGATACTAGAGTGCCCCAAGAGTGCTTGTACTGATCGGATGTCAGCTCCGTTGATCAAAAGATCAGTCGCAAAGGTGTGGCGCATGACATGGGGGGTAATATGTTTTGTAATCCCGGCGGCGTGGGAATATTTTTGTACGAGACGCTGCATGCTGCGAGGAGTGAGGTGAAGATTGTCATCATCTTCATCGAGAGCTTTGCCGGTAAACGCGCGATCATGGCGGATGAAAAGTGGGTTGAATACGTCAGTGCGCAATGCAAGATAGTCTCGGATACGATCTTTTGCATTTTTTGAAAGAAATACGATGCGATATTTGTCGCCTTTTCCTTTTACGGTGAATTCATCCTTGGCTAAATTGATGCTACCACGACGCAAGGCGGCTAACTCGGACACGCGAAGCCCCGATGAAAAAAATAACTCTAAGATTGCCGCATCACGCTGTTTGGTAATCTCTGGTTCATGCGTACGAGCGGGTGCTTGAAGAAACCGTTCAAGGTCGTCTCCTTCCATGAAGTCAACCGTTCGCTGAGGCATTTTTGCGAGTTCTATTTTTTCTGGAGCCAGGGTGCGAATGTCGCGCTTTGCGAGATACTTTAAAAATGACCGCACTGCGATGAGGTGATAATTTTGCGTATTCTTTTTCAGTGGTGTATCCCCGTTGAGTCGATTGAGCCAGAGGCGAAATGCGCGAACAGTATCTAAACTAATTTGTGCCGGTGCGGTAACTTTATTTTCTCGCGCCCACTTTTCAAAACGGTTGAGATAAAACGCGTAATTCTCAATCGTGTTTGGTGAGCGGTTTTTTTCAATCTCAATATGTTCGAGATAATCGCGGATCAATTTTTTGAGAAGTGATGGGGGAGGCATAGTCCTTTTATTGTACGACACTATTGACAAAAAGGGAAAAATGTGATATGGTAGCGATTGTAATAATTATGGATGTACTGGTGAGAAGTCAGTGAAAAAAGGAGAATATAATGTCGAAAAAAGAGTTTTTCTATTCTGAAACCGAAAAATTAGCATTCTACATAACGGGTGAAGATAATTCTTTCAATGTAGTAAAGATAATCGACATGTTGAATGCAGGTGCTGATGCTTTAGTTTCTGCTGCACCATCTATTGACCGAGCAACAGTAGGGACTGCGTTCATTAGAAAGTCATTCCGTTATCAGAATCGACGATATTTCTATGCTACGGCAGCGGAAGTACCTGATACTTTTTTTAAGCTTGGTGAAGATTGGACAATGCAAAAGTGGATAGAAAGGTAACATCCTTCAAAAGGAAATAAAATGTATGAAGCCAACCTAATTTAGGAAGGCTTTTGTTTTACTGTTATTGACAGAACAGTGGACTCGGGATAGTTTCTGTTACAGAATATTCCTTTGAAGGAATGTTCGTCGCTGTATCGTTATTTTAAAATTATTATTTTGTAGAATAAGGGGTCGTTAAGAATGAATGAGAAACCACGAGTATTATTTGTTACAGGAACATTAGTAAAGAGAGGGGGTCCTTATGTTATTTCTCGCATTATGGAGAAACTACACAAGGAAGGTATCGAAACAAAACTTGCTGCTTGTTATCTGCAAGGAAGTTCAGCTTCTGAGGCAGAGGAATGGTGGCCAGAAAAAAATATCGATTGGATCACCGTTGTCACAACAGGTGATTCAACAATGCGACAGATTGCGGGTATCGAAGAAGTGAAAAAATACCTGAGAATACATGCTCATGAATATACCCATATCATTTTAGACAGTTGGAATGTATTTCATGCATGGATTACATCAGGGGTTTCACACTCAAATGTATTTCATCTCATGCAGTCAGAAGGACCATTTGAAGCAGAAGACCCGTCAGTAGTTTGGAAGGCAGAATTATATAATGTGCTCGCAACACTCCCTGCATCACGCATTGTTGTGTCTCGGTATTTGGCAGCAGTTCAGAAACGTAGGTCCGAAGCGTCGGTGTACTATATGCCCCTTTTCATTGATAAAGCATTTTTTGAGGCAGAATATTTTGTAAAAGACCGGGAACATCTTACGGTGGTAAGTACCTCCGGAGACTTCCTTGGGCGAGAAAAAGGACTGGATGTTTTGATTGAAACATTAACAGAATGGCATGCGCATTTTCCCCGTTTCAGCCTAACTTTGGTGTCGTCAAGAGAGATCCCGGAAGATCGGCTAAAAGCACCGTTTCCGATAACAGTATGCTCTGCGAAAGATCCGGCCGACTCAATACGAATCTTGCAGACTGCTGATGTGGCGGTGTTTACCTCTACTAATGAAGGGTGGGGATTATGTAATGCAGAGGCAATCGCATTAGGCATCCCAACTATTGCTCTGTATGCAGGAGGAAACCAAGATTTTATGCTCGGTTCAAATGCTGTACTTGTCTCAAACGGCACTGGTTCATTACTGAGTACACTGATTTCCATGCAGGATTATGCGACTCGCCAAATGATTCATATGAATGCGCGGGAAAGCATGAGGCATTATCAAATCGACGAAACAGTACGAATATTTAAAGAGATATTACAGATTAAGCAATTAGGAGGAAATTCTGTGTCTGTAGAAGATGAAAATTTTGTTAAAACTTTTGGAGAAAATGACAACCAAGAAGATGAGGAGGATGAAACAGGAAGGTCTGCACTTGACTAACTAGTTTTTGTTCGTTTTTTCGTAAAGAATCTGATAATCAGCGAGGAATATAGTGGTTGAACTTAATATGTTTTACCACTTTTTTATTACTTCTTACCTCCCTTGCCTTTTCCCTCAATCCATGGTACTATTGGATCGCTTTAATTATTAAATGACGATGACTCGGTATTTCCTTTTGAACAGCAGCTTGTTCGGGATTAAGGACTACTGGCGTTGTAAGTCACTACACTCTATGTTGGACAAGAAGGCAAAAGAGAAGTTGATCGCGAAATTCGCGACTCACAAGGGCGACACGGGTTCGACCCAGGTCCAATCGGCTATCCTCACTGAGGAAATCAACCGTTTGGCAGAACATTTGCAGATGCACAAGAAGGACCATTCTTCACGCCGCGGTCTTATTAAAAAAGTCGGCGAACGACGCAGACTCCTTCGCTACCTTGCTTCAGAGGATGCAAAAGCCTATGAAGAACTGTCAAAGAAGCTTAAGATAAAGAAGCGACAGTTCGCGCAAGAGAAAAATGAGTTGGATATGGATGATATGCCAATGCCAGCCGTTATCGAAGAGTAAGCGTTATTTTTTAAAAGAGGAGGAGCCCCAAGAGGGGTCCCTTCGGGAAGTCTCAAAGAAGTGTACATTATATGATTAAACATAAAGATCAGAGAGTAGGGGTGTTTGTCGATGTGGGCAATATGTATCATTCGGCAAAAAATCTTTACAAAGCACGCGTGAATTTCCAGGAAGTGCTCAAAGCCGCAGTCGCGGGGCGCAAACTCATTCGTGCATCGGCGTATGTGATCAAATCACAGACGCAAGAAGAGCAAAGTTTTTTTGAAGCACTATCAAAGCAAGGGTTTGACCTTCGAATGAAGGATTTGCAAGTTTTTGCGGGCGGTGCAAAAAAAGGAGATTGGGATGTCGGTATGTCAGTTGATGCGATTAAATCCGCTGACAAACTCGATGTCGTTATCTTGGTCACTGGTGACGGTGATTACGTCCCTCTTGTGACGTATTTGAACGAAAACAAAGGATGCCAAGTAGAAGTATTGGGTTTTGGTGAGACGACCTCACTCAAACTCAAAGAAGCAGTTGATGATTTTATCGATTTGAGTGAAGATCTTGGTACATACTTGCTGCGTGAGAATCGCAGTGGGGGTACAAGACGTCGTTCAAGCAGTAAATAACACCACAGGGAGGGTGTAAAAGCCCTCCTATCGAGTGTGTTCCTAAACAATAATTATTATTTTTTGCTGATCCGCAGATAGGTAGATTCCACATACGGTGCATGGGCACAGTGGGGGACCTAAAATCTTCGGGTCAGCACCCGTTATACTATGATCAAACGATATGAGACCGAGATAGGAGGACGAACTCTTGTTATCGAAACAGGAAAATTAGCAAAGCAAGCAGGGGCCGCTGTTGTGTGTCAATATGGAGAAACAACCGTTCTTGCAACAGTGGTAATCGGCAACGAACCACGTGCAGGTATTGATTACTTTCCTCTCATGGTTGATTACGAGGAAAAGCTTTACGCAGCAGGAAAAATCAAGAGCTCACGTTTTATCAAACGAGAAGGACGTGCTACCGATGAGGCTATTTTGACCTCGCGACTTATCGATCGCGCGATTCGTCCTCTGTTTGATGACAGCATTAAAAATGACGTACAAGTGATTCTTACCGTATTGTCGATGGATGGTGAAAATGATCCGGATGTTCCTGCGATGATTGCTGCATCAGCTGCTTTAAGTATTTCAAATATTCCATGGGATGGTCCTATTGGGGGCATCCGTATTGGCCAGATCAATGGTGAATGGACGATCAATACAACATATACTGCGAGAGAAAAGAGTACACTCGATTTGTACGTGGCAGGTACGGGCGATAAGGTTATTATGATTGAGGCAGGTGCTCAAGAAGTACCCGAACAGGTGTGTTATGACGCAATTCAATTTGCCTTAAAACATTTGGGTCCCATTTGTACGTTTATTAAAGGGATTCAAGATGAAATCGGCCAGCCAAAACGTATAGTGAGCCCCGTTGAAAAGAAGGAAGAAGAGGCGGAAGATGAATTGACTGAAGATGTCGTCACAAAAACAGACAGTTGGCTTAAAGAGCATCTTCCTCGGTACATTAACGGAGCGCCGAAAGAAACAAAATCTGAACGTAAGGCTTTGCTTGTGCAACTTAAACGCGAGCTTGATGAATATTTGAAGGCAGAACAAGTTGGTAAAGAAAAACGTCGCAAGGCTCTCGATATTTTGGAAGAGGAAGCAGAAGCAGAGGTATCGCGTACGATTATTCGTGATGGATGGCGTGTTGATGGTCGCGGTTTGACTGATATTCGTACACTTTCTTGTGATGTTGCGGTGTTGCCTCGTATTCATGGGTCTGGACTTTTTTCACGCGGTGAAACGCAAGTACTTTCTATCGTGACTCTGGGGTCTCCTGGAGATGAGCAGACGCTCGATGGTATGGAAGAAGTGGGGAAGAAACGTTATATGCATCATTATAATTTCCCTCCATTTTCTGTTGGTGAGGCAAAGCCGATGCGTGGTCCGGGCCGTCGTGAAATTGGCCACGGTGCGTTAGCAGAAAAGGCGTTGGTGCCAGTGCTACCTTCAAAAGAGGAGTTTCCTTACACTATTCGTGTTGTTTCTGAAGTTCTTGGGTCAAATGGTTCCAGCTCTATGGCATCGACGTGCGGTTCGACATTGGCACTTATGGATGCCGGTGTGCCGATCAAAAAGCCTGTTGCGGGCATTGCTATGGGTCTTGCGTCAAATGATAAGGGTGAATATCGCATTCTTACAGACCTTCAGGATTTAGAAGACGGGCAAGGGGGAATGGATTTCAAAATTGCCGGTACCGCCGACGGCATTACCGCGATTCAGCTTGATACTAAAACAAAAGGTTTGACCCTCGAAATGGTGCAATTGACTCTCACACAAGGAAAAGAAGCTCGAATTCGCATTCTCGCGGAGATGACAGCGGTCATTGCAGCACCCCGCGACAATCTCTCACCATATGCTCCTCGAATAATTACCCTCCACATCAATCCGGAAAAAATTCGAGATGTTATTGGGCCTGGTGGCAAGATGATTAATCAGATTATTGATGAAACAGGGGTCCAGATCGATATTGAACAGGATGGAACAGTATTAATTACCTCAAACAATGAAGAAGGTTCTGCTCGTGCAGTAGAATGGGTGAAGCGCATTACCAAAGAGGTAGTAGTAGGAGAAGTGTTTGTCGGCAAGGTTACTCGGATTATGAACTTTGGTGCTTTCGTTGAAATAGCCCCACGCCAGGAAGGTTTAGTTCATATTTCTGAAATAGCTCCACAGCGCATCGATAAGGTTGAAGATGTTCTTAAACTGGGACAAGAAGTGAAAGTAAAAGTGATAGAAATTGATGATATGGGGCGAGTAAATCTCTCTATAAAGCGCGTTATTCCAGCGCAGGAATAAGCAAACAAGTTGTACCGTTTTGTGAAAAGTATCCTATGATTGGGTACTTTTCTGTTAGTGGGCTGTGCATAACTCTTGTGTTCACTGAAAACGATTGGTGATTGCTGGGCGAAGTTAAAATTCACTGTTCTTTCTTTAAAAAGAAAAGGAATAATTATGTAAATAAGCTACAGAGTACCATACCGGGAGCGTTGACCAAGGGCCCAAATAATGGTATTATTAGTGATGTAAGTTATTTTACAACAGCACACATTTCGACGGAGCTACCAGTGGGAAATTTCAAATACAAAACAAAACCCGTTCTTTATAAAATCGTCACGCCTTGCCAAACAGGCAGTGACACCCACCAGTAGTACGAAGTCAATCTGGCATACAACACAAAAATAAAATGATTCCGGCCAGATCATTCATCCTAATCAGAGGATAATACGATTTCATCTTGAGAAACACGTGCAAATAAAAAAGTGGCTTTGCTTCTCCTCTTAATTGCAGGACAAAAACCGACTGTCCTTGCGTCAAAATAAAAACAAAATGAAATATCCAGGTTGGAATTTGGTGATGGGTAATCCTTGGCGGGTAGCTATACTAGCTAACCTTTGAAGATTACCCATTGCCCTAGGAAGACCGATGAGGGGTTTTAAAGCCAGCGAATCCTGTCGGGAATTCGCGCCCTGTCTTTTGATAAAATCTTTATACTCATTTTTTAAATGGGTACATAGTGGTCATACAGACAGCAAAGGCGCATGAGCGAAATTAAATTTATTACTTTTACCAAGTAAAAGTAGCGCTTTATGCGCCTCTTTTAGTATATGAGTTAAGATGAGTATACACATTCAGATTTATATTTTATACTGTAAGTATGTTAGACAAAGCAACAATTGAAGAGATGCGAGCATATATTCTTGGCGAGAAGGATCGTCTTGAAAGTGAGCTAGGAAGTTTTGCAAAGGAAAACCCTCAAGCGGAGGGTGGTTTTGAGTCGAAATGGGAAAATTTGGGCAATAGTGAGGAAGACAATGCGGTTGAAGTTGCAGAATACATTAATACGATTGGTGTTGAGCGAGAGCTTGAAGCCCGTCTTGGTGAAATGCGTCAGGCATTAGAACGCGTTGATAACGGTACATATGGTGTATGTGCAAATTGTGGTCAAGATATTCCCCCAGCACGGTTGAAAATCAAACCTGAAGCGATTTATTGCATCCCTTGTTCGGAAAAATTACAGCGGTAGTGTTTATGTATCCGGGCTTAGCTGAGTTGCCTCTTTATCTGGTAATTTGTATGTTTTTGATAGCGTGCGTAAGCGCGCTATTTATTTTACTTAAAAATCATCGAGTTGGTACGGTGGTGGGTGTTTGTATGGTGCTTGGAGGCGGTGTCAGCAACCTCACAGAGCGTCTCATTTACGGACACGTTGTCGATTGGATACCGGTTGGTGAGGTATTCGTTACTAACGTAGCAGATGCTATCATTGTTATAGGCATACTTATTTGTGTGTATTATTTCTATGATAGCTCGCGTACTATCAACCGCGCTCATCGGACTAGAAAGTGAGTTAGTGGAAGTCGAATGTGATGCCGGATTCGGTCAAGCACTGTTTATTATTGTGGGACTGCCTGATACCTCGGTTCAAGAGTCTCGAGAACGAGTGCGCGCAGCATTTCGGAATAGTGATGTTCCGTTTCCACGAGGGCGGGTTACCGTCAATCTTGCGCCGGCGGATATAAAAAAAGAAGGTCCGTCATATGATATACCGATTGCACTGAGTATAATTCTTGCCCATGAAGATATTGGCCCTACTATTGCACCAGGAATAAGAGATGAACTCTCAAAAAGTGTTTTTTTGGGCGAACTTGCACTTGACGGGGGTGTCCGTCCTGTCCGTGGTGTATTATCAAGTGTATGGTCCGCAAAACAAAGGGGTGTTTTGGAAATATTTGTTCCTGCCGCTAATGCAGCCGAGGCGGCGTTGGTAAAAGACATTATTATTTACCCCGTTCGTCATTTGAAAGAGTTGATATCTCATGTAACACAAAAGGTACAATTGAGGCCTGTCGTTCGTGAATCGTCTTCTGTAGTACAGGAAAGTTTTTATCCTACTGATATGTCTCATGTACAGGGTCAGTCTCACGTAAAGCGTGCACTCGAAATTGCTGCTGCGGGAGGTCACAATGTTATTTTGTCGGGTTCTCCTGGTGCAGGAAAAACTCTTTTGGCTCGGGCGATCCCGAGTATTTTACCTACAATGAGTGAAGAAGAAATGTTTGATGTCACCCGTCTTTATAGTGTTGCAGGGTTGATCACCGTTGATGCACCAATGATCACCCAGCGTCCTTTTCGAAGTCCGCATCATAGTTCGTCGGTACCCTCAATGGTGGGTGGGGGGAGCGTTCCTCGGCCTGGCGAGATTAGTCTTGCTCACCGTGGTGTATTGTTCATGGATGAATTTCCTGAATTCCCTCGATCTGTATTAGAGTCTCTTCGTCAACCACTTGAAGATGGTATTGTGACAGTGAGTCGTGCGGTCGCAAGTGTCACATTTCCTGCACGATGTATGCTGGTTGCAGCAAAAAATCCTTGTCCATGCGGGCACTACGGAGATAGTACGGCGAATTGTATATGCACCGCGGGGTTGATTTCAAAATACCAAAAAAAGATCTCCGGTCCGTTGCTCGATCGGATTGATCTACTTGTACAAGTGCCAAAGGTCTCCACACATGATCTGCAGAGCGAAACAGCAAGTGAGACATCTCATTCCGTACGGATGAGGGTGCAGATTGCAAGAGACCGCCAAAAAAAGAGATATAGGGCCAGTGGTTTAGTTTCGAATGCAGAAATGACTAGCGAAATGGTTCGGCGAGATGTAGTTTTATTACCCGAGGTAAAATTGTTACTAGAAAAGGCAATCCAACAGTTTCAACTATCAGCTCGGTCGTATTATCGTGTTATCAAACTTGCTCGAACGATTGCTGATTTGGAGCAGGAGAATGTTATTAGTGTTTCTCACGTTGCGGAGAGTTTGCAGTATCGTATGATTCAGCCCTCAATAATTGTTGACGGGTAATTCTGTTTTAACGATGGACATAACCAAGTGGATTTACCCTTGTTCCATGAACACGAACTTCAAAATGGAGATGGGGACCAGTGGAGCGACCAGTGCTTCCCACCATAGCAATAGCTTCTCCTTTTTTGACTTTTTGACCAGGGCTGACGAATAGCTGACTTGCGTGCCCGTATCGTGTTTGCACACCGTTTCCATGGTCGATAAGAATCGTTTTACCGTATCCTCCATTGAACCCGCTTGTTTTTGCTTCAACAACAACGCCACTCGCGGCGGCAAAGATAGTGTTGGTGATAGGTCCAGCAATATCAACCCCCGTATGATGCCAGCTGTAGTATTGGGTGATAATATTTGCGGTTGTTGGCCAAATCATGCCGGACCCTGCAGACGAAATCGAACTCGCGGGCTTCGGTTTTTTGCTGGAAGCGATCACCGTCGCTCTCAAACGAGACGCGAATGTTCTCTGCTGTGGAATGGGGGCGGGAGGAGACCCATCAGGAAGAATGAGAAACTCACCGATATGTATATCATCAGCACCCGCTAGGTGGTTTTGTTCTACGACATCTCCGACATTGGAGTCGTAGGTGTTTGATATTTTTTGGAGTGTATCACCGGATTTTACTCGGTATAATACTCCATCAACAGGCAAAATGGTAAGCGTCTGACCAGGTCGCAAATAACCTTTCTCGTCGAGATTATTTGCCCAAATGATCGTGTCAGAGCTTATATTAAATTTTTCTGCAATATCTCCTAGTGTATCACCCGACTTCACAATGTATGTTTGTATACTTGTGTTGGGTGCATTTCCCACTGCTTCAGTCGGAATGTTTGGTTTAATGAGAGACCCTGAATTGTACGCAATATCTCCCGTGTCTGTCGGTGCTTCAACTGGTGTTGAACTTCCAGGTAAAGCGCGAGCGCTCAGGCTTGAAGAATCTGCACCTGAGTTGATGGGGGTGTTCTGATCAACTGCCTCTATGAAGGTTTCTTCAAGGTCTGTTGAGACGTATGAAACCAAAAGGTTTCGGGGAAGTATAATATCGGGATCAGCTGTTGCAAAATCGACATTGGCGATAAAGATGACTATTCCGATAACGAGTAGTACCAGTCCTCCTACACTCTTGCTGACAAGAGGGTAGGTGAGAGGATTTTTAATATGAATATCTAATGCGGATAGTCGAAAACGCGTGCGCAGCACGGCACGATAGATCATTGTGAGCGGATGCTTTGTAAGCACCTTAACGATCCAATAGAGTGGTGAAAATATTACTTTTAATAAGCCAATGAGGATGCGACGGAATAGTGATACCATTTTTAGCAGCAGCAGTACAACATCCCAAAATAGCTGTTTTATAGGTCGCACGATATGGTTTTTTCTTTATAATGGAGAGCTCCTTTACCATTTTCAGAACAATGTATAGTATACAATCAGTATAGCTCACTGTCAATCGTATGTCCCTGACCACTGAACAATCGATACTCGCGACGTTGCACTATTTTGATCTCTTTGATTACCCTCTTACATTGGAGGAAATGCATCAATATTTGTATTCTCCGCCGAAAGAGCTCGTCGACATTGCTTTGGTATTGCACTGTCTTGATAATGTTCTTATTAATCGAGGGGATGTGTTATGTATTCGGGGTTTGTATACGTTAAAGGGTCGAGATCATATCGTCTCGACACGGCTTGAACGCTACGAGTCGGTACATTGGAAGTATAAAAAAGCAGTGCGCTATGGTCGACTGCTTGCGATGTTGCCGTTTGTTCGGATGGTGGCGGTATGTAATGAACTTGCTTATGGAAATGCGCGCGATGAAAGTGATATAGATTTGTATATTGTTGCTCGGCGCAAATATCTTTGGATAACGCGATTGTTTTGTAGTACTGCAATGGAAATATTGGGACAGCGCCCCAATATCGCGACAAAAGAAAAGCGTGATGCGTTGTGTTTAAGTTTTTTGGCATCAGATCTCGGTCTGAATTGCAAATCACTATTGTTGCCCACCCATGATGGTGTTCCTGATATTCAGTTTGTGTATTGGGTTACTCAGGTTGTGCCGATATATGACAAAGGGGGAGTATACGATAAATTTTATAAAGAAAATACATGGGTGGAAGAATACCTGCCGTTTCGAATTATTCACGGAACTCATCGTCGAAGGGTTGTCTTCTTGCCTTGGTGGCGCCGATGGGTAAAGTTTCTGTCTGAAGGAGTTTTGGGGTTGTTCGGATTATATCCAGAAACACTTGCTAGAAAATTTCAAATGGCGATATTGCCTTTATACTTGAAAAAACATTTAAATGCCGGAACTCATGTTATTATGAATGACACGGTTATGAAAATGCATCCTTCGGATAAGCGAGAACAAACACGTCAGGCATTTATGAAACGGCTTGCATTAATTATTTCTTCTGTATGATCTCTATGGTGAAGCGATTAGTAAGTAAACTACCTCAGATGTTTGTCTATTTATTTTTCTTTTTTGTACCTCTCCAGACAGTATATTTGATCATGTCTCCCATGATTGGAAAGCCCCAAGGGATTTGGCAGTATGGGGTTATTGGGTTGTATGGAACTGACATTTTGGTCGCAGCCCTCGTGGCATGCTTTGTTATCACACAATTGTATAAACGACGTTTTGTTGTGTCTGAGTCGTCGGCCGGGTATAGTAGAGTGCCATTGACATTACTGACTGTCGGGTGGGCAATTATGCTTTCGTGGTCGCTTGTTGCACTCGTGTGGGCACCTGAACAGTGGGTATCTGTATATGGTATAGCACGCATGTTTGAAATAGGATTATCTGTGTGGTTATTGCGGAAATTGTCATGGTCGTGGGTCGGTGCGTCAGTTGCATATGTGAGCATGGCGACGTTGCAAGGGGTGTTGTCATGGCAGCAATTTTTAAATCAGCAGATTGATGAGAACAAATGGTTGGGTCTTGCGTATCATTCATCACAGAATTTGGGAGACTCGGTGGTTGAGAGCGTGCTTCGTCGCTTTTTGCGAGCGTATGGGACATTTGCTCATCCGAATATGTTGGGAATATATATGGCGGTTGCGTTGGTACTATGTGTCGCATTGTTGTGGTATGTTCGACGTAAATGGCAGGGATATCTTTTGTTGACCGCATGGATAAGTATTCTTACAGGGTTGATTCTCATATTTTCTCGGGCTGCGTGGATTGCCGGTTTTGTGGGTATATTGTGTTTTGTTGTTATTATGTTTTTTTTAAAAAAACATATCCGTGTTGCCCACGATCATCATCCAGGATTTGGTGTGTTGATGCTGGCAATATCGATCATCGTGGTTGGTGCAATGGCGTATGGGTTATGGGAACCAGTCAGCACTCGTCTTGGAGTTGGGGGATTGAAACGACTTGAAGTGCGTTCCCTCCAAGAGAGAGGGGCTTCGATCAACGAAGGTATAGCGGTATCGAAAACCGCGCTTCCTTACGGTTTGGGTTTAGGACAATATACGTACTCATTGTATCTGAAAGATAAGAAAGAGAACCACGAGAAACCTTCTTATTATTATCAACCTGCGCATGCAGTGCCCTTACTGGTGGCGAGTGAGCTCGGTGTTGCAGGAATGTCGGGTGTTTTACTTCTTGTTATTGGATGTATCTGGCTCGTCTTTTTGAAATTAAGAAATATTGTCAGTACTTTTGACGCGACACATGCTTCGCTGTCTTTATCACTATTGTTGATATTGGTAATTGCGATGTTGTCAGATCATTTTTTGTGGACGACACATGCAGGAAGTGTGATGGTCGCCACTATTCTCGCCATTATTCTTGTCGTGCAACCACGCGAGACGATTACATACTCTCTTCCGTCCCCTCAAGACACTCCACATCAGATGCATTCATAAAAAGTTTTTCAAAATAGGAAAATGAGCGTATCATAATTATATCCTTCATTCTTATTTTTACCCCTATGGCCACCGATCCATCCTCGAATGTCACTGCGCCAACTCCCACCCAGGTGCCAACTCCTCACAAAAGTACTGCGCGAGATGTGTTTTTACATCTTTTCAGTCTCATTACGCTGATTACCTGTATTTCGAGTTTTATTACGACGGTCTTTCAGTTATTGAATCTTGGGTTTCCTGTCGCGGAATTGGAGCCGATGTATTCCGGTGCGCGTGAATCAGTCAATTACACCCTACGCACTGCGTTATCGACGCTAATTGTATTTTTTCCTGCATATATTTGGAGTGTTTGGTACACCGAAAAAATGTTTCATGCTGACCCCGCACGTGCGACGGTGGGGATTCGCAAGTGGCTGGTGTATTTTATTCTTTTTGCCGCAAGTCTTACCATTTTGATCAATTTGGTGGTGACAATAAACACGTTACTCAGTGGTGAAACGACTATTCGTTTTGTGCTCAAGGCGTTGACCGTTTTGGTCGTTGCGTTGGGGGTGGGGGGATATTATTTAGGAAGTCTTCGACGATATGCAGTACGGTAAAAGGCTACAAACTATTGCAATCATTACGTCAGTTATTGTACTGGGGGCGATAGTTGTTGGTCTTGTTGTGGTTGGTAGTCCTGCAAAAGAGCGGGCTCATAAACGCGATCAGCAACGTATTAGCAATCTTCAAGAGATTGAAAATGACATTGTGATCTATTGGCAAGCAAAGAAAGCGTTACCGCCTGGGTTAGCTGATCTTAATGACGCAACGCGCGGAATAACGATACCGACGGATCCTCAAACCAAATCTTCCTATGTTTTTAAAACTATAGACTCATTAAAGTTTCAACTCTGCGCGACGTTCGAACAAGATGGAAAAGGAACACCGAATTATCGTACCTCTGATGATAACTGGGATTATCACGTTGGCCAGACATGTTTTGATCGTACTATTGATCCTGCTTTTTACCCGACGCTTGATAATTCCGCTATCCCAACAGGTAAGCCTATTGCACCACCAGTGCCTGTCCCGGGAATGACGGAACCAGTGAGGTAAGAACGTGTCTTATAATATATATGTTTTTGACGGTGGGGCCTTGACAAAAGGTGTATATTGTGATATATTCCCCTACGTTTTGAGGATAGAATTTTCAAAATTAAATATTTTGGGAACGTTTTCTTTGAAACAAAATTATTATGGATGCACGGGGAGGCGCGCAGGATGGAGTGAATTAAAATAATATTATTTCGGAACCCTTAAAGGAGGGGAAAATGACAAGTACAAATATTGATGGTTTTGTTTCAGCGCAACAGTTCATCAGGAGATCACAGGATGATAAATTCGAGTTATTGAATTTGGTAGAAAAATACTCTTCTGACACTGATTTCTCTGTGTGGTTGAGCGAGGTTTTAGAAAATGAAATTAACTTAGATCAAGAGAAAGGGATTATAGTACGTGTATTGGAACTTTGCGGTCTATATATAGTTAACCAACCAGTGAGAGGAAAAGTGACAGGTTTGTTCGTTGACAATTACGATATTGAAGAAGTTTTTAGGGGAACAAAGGGGTTGTTGATGGAATGTCTGTCGAGCGCGGATCTTCATGTTCGTCAGTGGGCAATAGATTTTCTTAACTCTAATAATCAGTTTAAAACAGCTGATTTCGAATTAAAGGAAACAAATATCATAGGATATTTAAGTAGAGTTATTGATGTAGAAAAACAGCATTTTTTCATCACTTCGCATGCTCTGAAAAGTCTCAGCCATTTCTTGCCTAATAAAGACGCGCTCGAAGCAGTCTTGGTCTTCGCAGAAAAATTGAACTGCTATGAGTTCACCGATGATTATAAAAAAACATGGCTGCCGGAAAATTATGATATAGAGAACCTTAGGCTTAAAGAAACGGTCGCAAATATTTTCCGCTTGAAGATTTCTGATCTTGAGAGAGACCATATGGTAAAAGCTGTTCAAATTCTTCAGGCTTATCATGCATCAATCTTTGATGAGCATGTACCCGCTCTAACGACTATAGGAATAACGATAGAAGATTTACAGGAAGAGTTAGCTCAATAAAGTAAAATTATAAAATACTTTCAATAAAAACTGCTATGAAAATATGCAGTTTTGTTTTACCTGTAAATTCAGTTTTAGCACACTCTTGACAACACTGCTAACGGGGTGTATTTTTGTATCACGTATACAACATTTTAAATCTTAATTTTTAGGATTGTATGACACTACGACCTTTGGGCGATCGTCTGATTGTAGAGCCTGCGAAAGGGGATGAAATTACTAAATCAGGAATCATCCTTCCTGACACAGTAGATCGTGAAAAGCCAGAACAAGGAAAAGTGATCGCTGTCGGTGTTGGTAAACTCTCTGAAAATGGCAGCCGTATCCCGATGGATGTTAAAGTTGGTGACACTGTAGTATTTAAAAAATATGCACCAGATGAGGTAACTATTGATGATAAAGAATATTTTGTACTTTCGGAGTCTGATATTATGGCCGTCATCGAGTAATACATAACCAATACATTTTTATGCCAAAGCAAATTTTGTTTGATGAGCAAGCACGTGCGGCACTCAAGCGCGGCGTTGATAAGCTTGCTGATACCGTAAAAGTTACCCTTGGTCCTCGCGGTCGCAATGTGGTTCTTGATAAAGGGTACGGCGCGCCAACGATCACTAACGATGGTGTGACTATTGCAAAAGAAATCGAACTCGAAGACAAGTTTGAAAACATGGGAGCCGCTCTTGTGAAAGAAGTGGCAACCAAAACTAATGATGTTGCTGGTGATGGTACGACTACTGCAACTGTTCTTGCTCAGGTGATGATTCGTGAAGGTCTTCGCAACGTCGCAGCGGGTGCAAACCCAATGATGATGCGCCGTGGTATTGAAAAAGGTGTTGAAGCAATTGTCAATGAATTGAAATCGATTTCGAAGCAGGTTTCTGGTCAAGAGGAAATTGCTAATGTAGCAACCATTTCTGCCAACGATCCTGAGATTGGAAAGACTATTGCTGAAGCAATGAAAGATGTCGGCGCTGACGGTGTGATCACGGTTGAAGAATCACAATCCTTTGGTGTTGAGAAAGAACTCGTTGAAGGTATGCAGTTTGATCGGGGGTATGTTTCACCGTATTTGGTGACCAACCCAGATCGTATGGAAGCTGAATATCATGATGTCTCTATTTTGATTACCGACAAGAAAATCTCTTCTCTTTCCGCCCTTCTCCCTGTCTTGGAAAAATTGGCAGCAACAGGTCGTAAGGAACTGGTGATTATCAGTGAAGATGTCGACGGTGAAGCTCTTTCAACACTTGTGGTTAACAAATTGCGCGGAACATTTAATTGTCTCGCTATCAAAGCCCCGGGCTTTGGTGATCGCCGAAAAGCAATGCTTGAGGACTTGGCGGTACTTACGGGCGCTACGGTGATTTCAGAAGAAGTAGGATACAAGCTTGAGAATGCAGAGTTGGTTCATCTTGGTTCTGCACGCAAAGTTGTTTCGACTAAGGAGCATACGACCATTGTTGAGGGCAAAGGTGAAAAAGATGCGATCGTTGGTCGTGTCGCACAGCTTCGCAAGGAAATGGAGAATACTGAATCAGATTTTGATAAAGAAAAACTCCAAGAGCGGCTTGCAAAACTTTCCGGTGGTGTGGCAATCCTCAAAGTAGGAGCCGCAACTGAAGTGGAGATGAAAGAAAAGAAGCTTCGTATTGAAGATGCACTCGCAGCAACAAAAGCAGCGATTGAAGAAGGTATTGTTCCTGGGGGTGGAGTAGCGCTTGTCCGTGCGATCAAGGCACTCGACAACGTGAAAGCTGATGCGCCAGAAGAGACCATTGCAATCGACATGTTGCGTCGCGCTCTCGAAGAGCCACTTCGTCAGATTGCCATCAACGCAGGTCAAGACGGCGCTGTTGTTGCTGAAGAGGTGAAGAAACTTTCTGGAGCAATGGGCTACAATGCCGCAAAGAACATTTACGAAGATTTGTTGGTTGCCGGTGTTATCGACCCAACAAAGGTAACACGCTCAGCATTGCAAAATGCCGCGTCTATCGCAGCACTCTTCCTCACGACCGAAGCAGTGGTGACTGATATTCCTGTGAAGGAAGGTAAAGGCGGTGATGATCACGGTATGGGAGGCATGGGTGGTGGTATGGGGATGGGGTACTAAGAGACATTGTTTTAAAGGAAAACCGCTCTATGAATATGATCTGTACCCCAAAAAGTGGACACGCAAGTGTCCTCTTTTTGTATCTGCTAGAATATAACTACTAACAAACAGACATATGAGCAAACGGGTCTTCACCACAGAACAGGTTGAGGA
>JAHFJA010000014.1 GCA_023246095.1 bacterium
CTCAATACAGAGAGTCTCAAATACGTATATATCTTTGTTGGTAATCCGGGACAACTCAACACTACTTTTCTTGGACTTTTCTCACTCGATGCACACAACATACCTTTGGCGGTCATTGCAGCAGGATTACAGTTTATCCAAGCAAAGATGATGATGACCAAACGTCCACCAAAAGTCCCGGGTGCAAAAGACGAAGACTTTGCGGCGATCATGAGCCAACAAATGCTTCTTATAATGCCGATCATCACATTGTTGATTGGTTCCCGACTTCCTGCGGGTGTGGTTCTATATTGGACCATCTACAACTTCATAACAATCGTTCAACAATACATTGCTCTAAAAACTCCTCTCTCAAAACCTGGAACTCCGTCTACACCAGAAGTCATTACGATTGAGGCTCCTAAGGTATAGTATTAACGCCCTCGTAGTTCAATGGATAGAACAGATCCGTCCTAAGGATACAATGGGGGTCCGATTCCCTCCGAGGGCACCAAAGATAAAAAATACTTTTTCGTTTTTTTAAAATCACTTCTCGTGTATAATACTAATACCATCAAAAAAATATTCTTACATAGAGTTACATTATTTTTGTATGAACACACGGAAAGATAGTGGATTCACGTTAATTGAACTTCTTGTGGTGATCGCCATCATTGGAATCCTCGCGACAATTGCGTCAGTAGATTTAAGCAGTGCTATCAGAAAAGCCCGAGATGCAAAACGTATCAGCGAAATAAACGCAATACAAACAGCGCTAATGTTGTATAATTTTGAAAATGGAACATGGCCTGCCTCTGACACTGGAGGAAGTTTAAGTGCGCTTGAATCCGCCCTCGTTCCCACTTATTTAGCATCATTACCAATAGATCCTCTCAATAAAGGAACTACTTCTACTACTAAATGGCCGTCCTATGGATGGGTACCCTCCACCGCACGAGCTTATTTTTATTATGCAAACGGAAATGCAGCATGCGGACCCGCTACCCCATACGCCGCCACTACCCCTATACTCGTCTATCGCTCGGAAGAAAACGCCGGTGGAAATGCTGCCTCTGTATGTTCCACCGTCGATCAAGGGCTTGATGGCCATGCATTTGTAGTCGGTTTCTAATCATCCTTAAACGAACGAATAAAATCCCTTTATAAATATCCTCTTATAAAGGGATTTTATGTCCCAAGGATTGTATATTTCCTCAATATGCGGTTTAATATCCGCATATCTATAAGGGCCTATAGTCCAGTGGTAAGATGCTGCATTCGCATTGCAGAGGCGGGGGTCCGATTCCCCCTAGGTCCACCATCCTAGAGATTCTATGAAAATTACAAAGTTAGGACATAGTTGTTTATTGATCGAAGAAGATAGAGTCAGAATCGTTATTGACCCTGGAGTCTGGTCAACACAGCAAAACGATTTGCACGATATTGATATTACTCTCATTACCCACGAGCATGCTGATCATTTTGACATTGGTTCACTCAAAACGATGATTGCCAACAATCCCGAGGTTCAGATTATTACTAATACTAGTGTCAGTGACAAGCTCAGCACAGAAAATATTCCCTCTACTGTGATTGAAGCTGACCAGAACATAAATATTAAAGGAATCTTGATCGAAGGAATCGGAACCGAACATGCGTTCTTGCACACTTCTATTCCTTGTATTCAAAACACCGGCTATTTCATCGCCAATCGCCTTTTCTGTCCTGGTGACTCGTTTACTGTGCCACAAAAACCCGTTGAGATTCTTGCCTTTCCAGTAGCTGGTCCATGGACACGACTACAGGAATCCATTGATTATGCAGTCACCATTAAACCAAAAATTTGTTTTCCCATACATGACGGCATCATAAAAACACCAGGAAGTTATCATCTTATTCCCCCATTGGTACTAGAAAAAATAGGAATCAAATTTCAAATTTTAGAGATCGATAAAGAGTATGAATTCTAATACTGTGAAAATAACTCGCCCACTATCACAACAACCAATTCCATCTCATGCTAAGAAAGTTTTTAAGGGGATCATGTTTGATGTCTATCAATGGGAACAAGAGCTGTTTAATGGCACCACTGCAACGTTTGAAAAACTAATACGTCCTGATACTGTCGTTGTTTTTCCTGTACTCGACGATGGTCGTATTCTTCTCACCGAGCAAGAACAACCAGGAAAAAAACCGTTTATTGGCGCAACAGGAGGAAGGGTTGATGAAGGAGAAGATATCCTTGAAGCAGCAAAGAGAGAACTCTTGGAAGAAAGCGGGTATGAAGCCTCTGAGTTTATTCTTTGGGACGCACAACACCCCACTTCAAAAATCGATTGGGTAGTATATACGTTTATCGCAAAAGGATTGAAAAAAGTTTCTGACCTCAATCTTGATGGTGGTGAAAAAATTACCCTCAAACCCGTGACCTTTGATGATTTTCTAGATATGGCGACAAACTCTTCATTTGGAGAAAAAGAAATCATATTCAAATTATTTGAAGCAAAATTAGATCCAAGCAAAAAAGAAGAATTGCGGACATTATTCGGCATTACCTAGCCATGAAAATCATCGTCCAAAACTTAGCTACCGAATACCAAGACGAAGGAAGCGGCCCTGTGCTTCTTTTTTTGCATGGATGGAAAGATACGTTGCATTCATTTGATACACTTACTCCTTTATTATCCCGCACCCATCGCATTATTCGACTTGATTTGCCAGGGTTTGGAAATACTGAAATCACTCAACAACCCTGGACGCTTGATAACTACATTCAATTCGTCGTTGATTTTATAACAAAACTAAACCTCAACGTCGACGTATTAGTAGGTCATTCATTTGGAGGACGCATTGCCATAAAAGGACTGGCTGAACACACATTGCAGGCAAAAAAATGTATCCTCATCGCCGCAGCAGGTATTGCAAAAAAACAGACGCTGCGTAATTCACTATTACGGCTGATAGCGAAACTAGGAAAAGCAATCATCGCCATCCCTCCATTAAACATATGGCAACAGCCCCTTCGTAAAAAACTTTACCAATCAATCGGCAGTGATTATTTTGGTGCGGGATCATTAAAGGAAACGTTTTTACATATCGTAAGAGAGGATGTTACCGCACAAGCGCAACAGCTTTCCCTTCCCACCCTGATGATCTGGGGCACAGATGACACTCAAACCCCCTTGAGTGACGGGAAACGATTGTCGGATATGATTCGCGGATCAGAACTTCACGTCCTAGACCATGCCGGACATTTTGTTCATCGTGAGAAACCTCAAGAAGTCGCACAAATTATTCAAAAATTTTTATGATCAAAGACTGGATTTCTCGATATGGTTTGAAATTTCCCCGATCGTTGATATACATGCTCCAATCAAGCGAATATAATATCGGCGAATATCTTTCATGGATGAGACGAACCAAGAACTTTTCTCATGTCGAAAAAAGAAAGACGCTGGTAAAAAATCCTAAATCACTGCTTTTGCTTGCGATCACATGGCTTTTACTGATTGCTGTATATAGTACTGCCCTCTTTGTTATTTGGCATGGATATTCTATACGTCGCCTATACGTTTTTTTCTTTTTATTGTGGGCCGCCCCGTACATCGCCTCTTATGGAATCATCATCCCCCTCCTCATAATAAAATATATCATTCAACGTCCGATTGAATACTTCATCGTCAAAAAAGCCCGCACAACATTGGCTGCTCACAAAGGTATCAAAATCGCTATAGCCGGAAGTTTCGGAAAAACGAGCATGCGCGAAATCCTAAAAACGGTATTATCTGAAGGAAAAAGAGTTGCCGCCCCACCCCATAGTTATAATACCCCGCTTGGTATTAGTAAGTTTATAAAAACACTCAAAGGTGATGAGGAAGTCCTGATTTTTGAACTCGGCGAATATTATCCCGGCGATGTTCGTAAACTCTGTAAACTCATCCAGCCCGACATGGGGGTTATTACCGGTATCAACCAAGCCCATCTGCAAAAATTTAAAACACTAAAAAAGACCACCGATACTATTTTTGAATTATCGGACTGGCTCGGTGATAAACCATTATATGTAAATGGCGAAAATATACTGGCAAAAGATCATGCGTCCTCGCATCACATACTTTACTCTCGAGAAGGTACAAAACAATGGATGGTGACTAACCCAACCACTGGCCTAAGTGGAACGTCCTTCACTCTCACAAACGAGGATAAACAGATCACTATACAATCAAAATTATTGGGCCTTCATCAGATCGGCCCTCTTGTTGCTGCAATTGATATTGCATCATATCTAGGCTTATCAGAGGAACAGATTGCGCGAGGTACCAATAATACAAAACCATTTGATCACCGTCTTGAACCAAAGCAAGATGGCAGTGGTGTTATCACTCTTGATGATAGCTACAACGGAAATCCCGACGGAGTAACGGCAGTCATTAATTTTCTTGCATCACTACACGGTCATCGACGTTGGTATGTAACACCAGGATTAGTAGAGATGGGGGTTCAAACAGAATCGATACACAAAGAAATAGGTCGCCAACTTGCGACAGCGAACATAGAGAAAGTAGTGCTGATCAAAAATTCTGTGACAACAGATATAGAACAAGGCTTGAAAGAATCTCAATTTAGTGGTGAGATAATGTGGTTCGAGGATGCATTAGCGGCATTTGCCGCACTCCCCCATCTTACCCTCCCCGGCGATGTCGTTTTACTTCAAAATGACTGGCCAGACCAATATAACTAACGCCGCACTTCAATGGACGGTGCATGTGTACCAAGTATGATTCTGCTGAATCACATTATTTCGAAAATCATATGAAAAATATTGCCGTTATCTTCGGCGGGAAAAGTGCTGAGCATGACGTTTCTATTATCACGGCCCATACTCCTATTATTTCCTCTCTCCTTGCGACAGGGCAATACGAGGTATGGCCTATATATATCACCAAAGACGGCGCATGGTATTGCGACCAATTCATGAATGATCTTGAATACTTCAAAAAAGATGATTGGCACAATCAATTAACAAAATTAAAAACAATTCACCTTTCATTTGATAATGGACTTACAGTAATCTGGCCCGGCCTTCTCTCAAAACAGATAAAAATAGACTTAGTCTTCCCTTCCATGCATGGGACATTTGGTGAAGACGGTAGCTTGATGGGATTATTGCGTATGGCAAATGTTCCTTTTATAGGATGCGACCTATTTGCTTCAGCTGTCGCTATGGACAAAGTTCTGACAAAACAGGTTCTGGCAAGCGAGGGACTGCCTGTCGTTCCTTATGTTTGGTTCACAAAACATGATTGGGAGTTGAATAAATCAACATTATCAGAAAAAATCTCTCATCTTAAATATCCACTATTTATAAAACCCGTTCACCTTGGTTCAAGTATTGGTATCACCAAGGTCAAAAATAATTCAGAATTAGAAAATGCTCTTGAGGTAGCATTCCATTATGACGATAAAGTCCTTATAGAAGAAGGAATAGAAAATCTCATCGAGGTCACTCTTCCTATCATGGGAAATGAAACGCTCCAATGTGCAGCGATTGAACGACCACTCAACAATACTGAATTTTTTGATTTCAACGATAAATATTTATCAGGAGGAACAAAAGGGAATGGGGTTAATCGACAATACAGTGAACTCCCTGCTCAAATCAATGATACCCTCACCAACCAAATCCTTGATCTAGGGCAAAAAACCTATCGTATTTTAGGTTGCTCGGGAATTGCGCGGATTGATTTTTTGATTGATGATCAAACAAAAAATGTGTATGTCAATGAAGTAAACACCCTCCCCGGCAGCCTCTATCAACACAACTGGAAAACGATTGGTATTTCCAACGTCGAATTGGTGACTCGATTGATCAATCTTGCACAAGAGCGGTTCGATTCACAAAAAACTACTACCTATACATTCAGTTCTGACATATTAAAACAATCGGGAGGAAAAAAGATATGAAAAAAACATTTATTCCCGAAATAAGGATCCTATTAAACAAGCCCGAAGCAGATGCGGAACAACTATTTGAGAATTGTTTCCCCCGAAATACTGGTTGGGATTGGAGTGAGTATACCTACCGAAGACATCCTGATTTAAAACAAAGATTAGCAGGCATAAAAAATAAGAAACAGTTCTATGACATCTGTCTTGAATACGTAAAAGATTACTATAAAAAAAATAAAAAAGATTTGACCGAAGCAATACATTTAAACCAAGACGATATTGATAAATATGGGCCGAACTTTCTCAGAACACTGGCAAAGCATTTTGAAACTCAATGGCCACAGGAGCACGCCGTTATAACGGCATATATCACCATCAGCCCTACCTGTCCTCGATTTCTCGATACCTGGTCTTTTTGGACTGGTTCAAAGGGAAAATTAGGAAGTCACCGCAGAGTCATGTACCATGAGATACTTCATTTTCTCTGGTTTAAAAAATGGAAAGAAGTATTTCCCGATGCTGATCCTAATGAATTTGAAGGCCCACACTTAATTTGGAAAATCAGCGAAATCATGGCTCCCATAATTTTAAATCATCATCCAACTATTCAGTTAATGGGACAATTACGCGACGGTGGTTATGAAGAATTTCAGAAAGCAAAAATTGGCAGAATGAAACTCATCCCCTACTTCGAACGAATGTATTTAAAACATCTAGCGAGCGATGAGATATTTGATGAATTCTTAAAGAAGCTTTGGAAATCCGCAATGAAATATCGATCTGAAATTGAACGTATATAATTAATCACTTTATGAACTTTATAAAAAACCACTTCGTCAAACTCCTCTCCTACATAGCCCTCGCACTTTTTATCCGTTTTTATATTATCGAACAATTCATCGAACACCCTCAAGCTGTGTGGATTCAGGTGATTGCCATGCTCATCGTTTTTGGTTTCGGTATTGCGTACATATTTCGCGGTACGGCTAATACCATTGAGGAAACGACTGATGTACTCAAAGACAGGACAAAACTCGCAGGAGGCTTCTTACAGGCCCTCGGGACGGCATTTCCTGACATGATCATTGGTGTCATGGCGGCAGTTCTGTCTTTACAAGTCGCGGCGACCGACCATGTCCGCGCCATCAATCTTGCTATCATCGCAGCGGCCGCGACATTTGGCTCGAATATTTACAACATCATCCACGGAATGTGGTGTATTCATCGCCAAAATATTGCTAACACAAAACAAAAAGGCATATTGATGTTTCCCCCATTTAAGTGGGGAGGAACGGTAACCCCATTTTCACAACATAAAACTACTCCTTCGGTACGAGAAATGGATGGCGCGATTCAAGTATTATCCGCCTTAACACTCCTCACTTCATTTGTTGCAATCAGCATGGTTCTCTTTGGAAGGGTAAGTGTTGGAGAAAACCCTATCGGTGGCGACTTATACCAACTCATCCGACCTGTCGGATTTGTATTATTCGTTTTATGTGTTGGTGTTCTCTACTACTTTCGCAAGAGCCATAAACCTGAAACACTTGATATAGAAATTGAAGAAGAAATCAGCTACTACTCCCAACAACGTACGTGGCGTATATGGCTGGATCTGATTCTATCGGGCGTGGCGATTCTGTTGACTGCAGAAAGCATGGTCAAATGTATGGAAATATTTTCCCAACTAACCCATATCCCTTTTGTCATAACCGGTGTCATGGCAGGAATCATCGGATGCCTGGGTGAAATGATGGTAGTACACAATTTTTCCATCAACCCCAAAGGACGCATCGGCGACGGAATCGTCGGCGTATCAATGGACAACATAGTCACCACCCTAGGCGCCGCAATTGTCGCGATCATGGGAGGTATCTTTTTAGGAAGCAACTCATTGATCTTGATCTTCGTCATAATCCTAACCGCAAATACATTGTTAATTGGACAGATCTCTACATTGAAGAATAGTTTAAAAAAATGAGGAATTAGGAATAAAAAATAAACTCCCAAGTATCTTGGAAGTAGTTTTAACGGAAAATAAATTCTTATCCGTATATTTTTTCATAGGCACTCAGCGCAGAAATCACATCCACATCTTCATTAAAGTTTGCAATTTCCAGCGCAACATAGACGCTGTTAATCGGTGGAAGTGCTGAGATAAGAGCGCTAATTACTACATAGGGTTTTTTACTTTCTACGGCAACCACAAGCGCTTCCCCTAATTCTTCCTTTCTCTCGGTATGAACAAAATAGTTACTTTCAAACAATTCCTTTATTGCACTATCATCATCAGTATCAAGGGCTTCCTTAAGATTTTTCACAACATCCTCCTTTTCTTCTAATCGATATTAATCTCAACAAGCCATTCTTCAGGAAAATCTCTTATAACAATATTGTGTTCCAAGACAGCATCCCTTTCCCAACAGGCACCCTTGGAACTTTGCCAATCAGGTAAAAAAATTGCTTCAGAAACATGGCCAGAAGTAAACACTCCTTTATAAAAAATATCCAAAATTGGCATGCAGTATGCGTCCCCGGAATATTTATTTTCCATAATCCGTATCATCGAATCATGAAAAATCATTTGACCGAATACATTATGACCTTTTTGAAGAAGAAGTTTAGCTGCAGCTCGAAAGAATTTTATATTCTCTTCTGCTGATCCTCGGCCCCCTGTCGTAATTGGACCGCATACTTGAACGATCGGCTTTGGCATCCGACCAAGCACCGCCAGCGCGATTTCCAACAACTCTTCAAATGATTCTGCTGTATCCAACAACTCTTTTTCTTTCTGGCTCAAAAACTTGAGCATGGCAACCTCTAAATCTTTCACCGTTATTTCCTCCTTACGGATTTTTCATATATAATCTCGAAAAGAAAATAGCATGCACACGCGAGAGTGTCAAAGGAAGCCCGACTAGTCTGTTCTTCGCCGTTTAAAAAATGAAATTTAAAAGGTGCCTTTTTAAAGACACCTTGATTAACCCTGTATTTTTCGTTTGATTTTTTGACCAAGGGAAGTTGATTGAAGCAACTTCGCGACTCGATATTGATAAATGAAACATAATCTTTAGAACAAACGGATAGCTATCTGTGGGTGTATATCAGACATTCCTATTGGGAACTGGAGTGCTAGTGATACATGATCCCAACTATAACTCACACCAGGAGCAACAGTCACACTTGTATTAAATATTGAGGCTTGCACTTCTATATTTAGAGGAACCTTCTCTATCGGAGCCAGCGACCATCGTGTGGTTGCCCATACATTTACTGCTTTTTCAGGTGAAACATAGAAGTCAATTTGAGAATAGTGACCTATCCTTCCTCCCCACAACTTTCCATAAGTCATTAAAGATAGAATCCCTGAAAACTTCCCTGTTTCGGGAATACTATTAACTACTCCAAGCCCAGGTGCAATCTCTATTGCACCTACTTTAATAGGAAGAAAGACATAACTACATAAATATGTACTATTTGCTTTCCCTATTCCATCCCAACCATGAAATAAAGCCACTGTAATTCTCTGATCCTTGGTGATATCTATATCACCCGACATAAAGATAGTAATTGAAGGATTTTCAATCCTATACCCTTCAGCTTTTGCTTTTCCAGCAGATACTACCATAACTACAGCAACAGCCAAACTAAATAATTTTCTCATTTCTTTTCTCCTCGAAACTAATATATATTGTAAAGATCTATCTCTACAAAAGGAAGTATATCATAAAGTAAAAAGATTGTCAAGAGTTCTCCGACACTTTATAGTAAATGATTTCCTTTTTATATAAATAACCATTTAATATTCACAAAGTATTGTTGACGAATCATCAACAACATGATAGAGTAGTGATACTATGCCACAAGAGATTCTCAAACAACTAGGTTTTAGTGATAAAGAGGCCAAGATTTATCTTGCTATCATACGTGCTAGCAAGGCAACCCCTACTCAAATCGCAAGAGAAACAGGAATAAACCGCACTACCGTATATAGTGTCGCCTCTGATTTAATTAAAAAAGGAATCATCAGCGAGGATTTGGGAGGGACAAAAACCTATCTCGTCGCGCTCCCGCTTGAAGACCTCGTCAACCTTACCAAACAAGAGGAAGAGAAGCTCACCATCCAAAAAAACCTTATTACACAAGCAATTTCTCAACTACAGGAAATAACTAAAGATGCACCATATCAAATACCAAAACTAGTTTTTATACCTGAGGATCAATTAGAAAATTACTTATATACAAGAACTCCCTTATGGAATAAAAGTATCCGTGAAAAAGACGGTATTTACTGGGGTTTCCAAGATCAGACATTTGCAAAACAATACACAAAATGGATTGATTGGTACTGGAATGATCCTGACTCAAAGGATGTAACCCTCAAAATACTCACCAACGAATCCGAGTTTGAAAAAACGACAATGAAAGCAAAGGGATATGAACGAAGAAATATTCTTTTTTGGAAAAAGGGTGAAGATTTTCAATCAAACACCTGGATAAACGGAGATTTCGTTATTTTCGTTAACACACGACAGCACCCTTACTTTCTCATAGAACTGTACGATGTCGCCATAGCATCGAGCTTACGAGCACTGTTTAAAGGAATTTGGAACGAGCTTACTGAGTAATACAAGTAAACACGGAAGTTAACTAAAAACCTTATAATTATAGTGATTTAAATGTCTGGAATATTCTTGACATATCTTGAGTTTTATGATATACTTGTATGAATGAAAAGTTGAATTTCCTTGTTGTAAGGAAGGCAGACAAAAGACTGATCGTTAAAAAAAATATATATTTAGTGTAAGGAGAAAGAAAAATGCAAGTAAAAGAAAATTTAGAGGCCCAAGTAAACAGCCTTTATTCGGTTGCTAGAAATGTAGATAAAGGAGGCACTGGTAATTGTTTAGGAACCCCATCCAAAAAAAGATTTGCTCCCGTTGAATGGAATAATATCCCTTTAAGCAAAAAGGAAATGCAAGGTTGGTGGGATGATAAATACGGACCTTATCTTGCACATTCAATTGCAGAAAATACAAAAGCTTGTGAAGCAGTAATAGATCGCCTTATCTCAGGAAAGAAAATGTTTTGGGGCAGGGTTAATGCACATTTAGCACGTCTACTTGATCCTACTCGTAGTGCTGAAGAAAATGCTTTCGGTATTGCTCTTTTAAACGAGGTTGATGCTCTCAAAGTTCCTAGATGTATGCATGATGAAACAGAAAGTACCACTTTTGTCTGGAGCATTGCACCTTACCTTTTAAAATATGTCTCTTTATCAGAAGTAATGAAATGGGCTGATGTTCAGGGGTATGAACTTCCTATGGGTTGTTATGGAAGTCCAATAGTTTTATCTGATAAGCCGGGTGATGAAACTCACCAGTACAATGATTTATTCGCACAAATTATTGCACAAAAAATAAAAGGTAACTAAACTAATTTTTTGAAGTAAATAAAAAAGATCTTAATGAATTAAATTAAGATCTTTTTTTATACTCACGTTTTCATGATATCCACCCCTCAATTTTCGTGGCCTCCACAGCCGAACGGGCACGGTGTCCGAAGGACGAGTGAGGCGAGGACAGAGTTAAAATCCTCGCAGGAGATTTTAACGTACGCGAAAATTGAGGAGTGGATATCAACCGCAGTTAAACGATTTTGAAAAAGAGACCAAAAGACAAACACTCCAAAACCGGAAACTTCTACTCCACCAAATACTTCTTCCCAACAAGTTCCTCCGGCAAACACTCCATTTCCGCCACCTTCCCTTCGACATCATGAGCATACTGATATCCCTCCCCATACTCCAACTCTTTCATCAGCTTCGTCGGTGCATTACGCAAATGCAACGGCACCGGTAAATTCCCATACTCCTTCGCATCCGCCAGCGCTGCTTCCATCGCAATGTACGCGGAATTATTTTTTGGTGCCTTGCTCAAATACACCACCCCATGAGCAAGACTGATCCGCCCTTCCGGCATACCAATTACATGGATGGTATGAAAAATCGCATGCGCAATGAGAAGCGCTTTTGGATCCGCCATCCCAATATCCTCTGATGCAAACACGACCATGCGACGAGCGATAAACAACGGATCTTCTCCTGCGTCGATCATACGCGCGCACCAATACAGCGCTGCATCCGCATCAGAATTTCTCATGCTTTTTATAAACGCCGAAATAATGTTGTAGTGTTCCTCTCCGTCTTTGTCATACTGCAACGCTTTGTGTTGCAGAGCATTTTCAATATCAGCTTTGGTAATACTTTTATCGTTCATCGCCAACGACGCGACCAACTCAAGCGCATTGAGCAATGTCCGTGCATCGCCATTTGAATACTGTAACAACACATCACGTGCATCGTCATCAAACGCCAGATGCTGATTTTCTAATCCTTTTTCTGTATCCGAAATCGCGCGATTAAAAATCTCATTCAATGATTCGTATGTATGACTTTTCAGAGTAAACACCCGTGCACGAGAGAGGAGTGCTGAATTCACTTCAAACGAAGGATTTTCTGTCGTGGCACCAATCAAGATAATCGTCCCATCTTCCACCGCAGGCAAAAAGGCATCTTGCTGTGATTTGCTAAATCGATGAATTTCATCCACAAACAAAATCGTCCGCTTCTTATTAAACTTTATTGCATCATGCGCTTTCGCAATAATCTCGCGCGCTTCTTTCACCCCCGTCTGCACCGCGCTGACCTGCACAAAATTCGCACCCGTCGTAGTAGCCATCGCACGAGCAATCGTCGTCTTACCAACTCCCGGAGGTCCCCAGAAAATCATTGAAGGAATATGGTCGGACTCTATCAGTGATCGTAAAACCCCTCCGGCTCCCAACAAATGATCTTGTCCGACAATATCATCAATCACAACCGGCCGCATGCGTTGCGCTAGCGGTGCCATATCTCTTGAATTATCTATTGTGTCGAAAAGATCCATGTAGTAGTATAGAAAAAGCAAAAGAAATGTACTCCTCAATATAAGAAAGTGCAACCATTAATTCTTCTTCCCATGCTTATGTTCGATCACATCACACTTACCGTAAAGAACTATGATCTCAGTCGATCTTTTTATGAAATAGTTCTTGCTCCTTTGGGGTACACCTCACAATATGAAGAAGACGGCATCGTGGTAGGGTTTGGTGAATCCTATCCAAAATTTTGGATTGCTCAAAGTGACAAATCTCATCCTGTATCAACAAACGTACATATCGCTTTTTCAGTTGAAAGTCGTGAGCTTGTTGATACCTTTTATGAAACAGCCATCAAAGAAGGAGGAAAAGATAATGGTGCACCGGGATTGCGTCCGGAGTATGAAGAAAACTATTATGCCGCGTTTGTTATTGATCATGATGGCAATAACATTGAGGCGCTTTGCAGAAATGAAGATTAGCAATGAAGCCCTCCCGTCGTTCAATGGATAGGACGCGAGTTTCCGGTACTCGTAATGCAGGTTCGATTCCTGCCGAGAGGATTTACGGTTTCAATATTAAAGGTATCTCAATTGATTGATCATTTTCGGGGAGCCCAGATGGATTGTCTTTACGCAATATCAGGGTTCCTTTTTGTTTACTCTTCACTTTAAATGGTATTGATACTTCAAACGGCACATATCCTGTGGTCATCCAATCTCCTTTTGCTTTGGCAGGAATGATAGCAAGGCTTTTTCCTTTTTCGTCTTTCAATTCAACAGGAAAACTTCCTTCAAAGTACCAATTACCTGGAGCACTTCCTTTGACAACCATGGGGCTTTTTATCGTCTGTCCTTCTGTGGGTGTTTCTATGATCGGATTTATAACGGATACTTTTATCTTTTGTTTTGGCGGTTGAAATGATAGGCGGTAAATAACCCCCACAGTATCATCAGATATATACATCACCCCTCCTGGTTGGATAAGAATATCTGTTGGACGTCCTATTATTTTTTCATTGTTAACAATAAACCCGGTAATAAAATCTTGCGCTTTTTGCAGTGTTCCATCTTCATTAATTTTGTAACGCACGATTTTGTATCCCGTCGGAATATCTCTATTCCAAGAACCGTGATAGGCAACAAATAAATTATTCCAATACTCCGCAGGCCAGCCTCCGGTCATATGATCTTCTGGTACAAAAGCGAGACCTAAAGGAGACGAGTGAGCAGGAATATTTATGTAGGATGGAGTATAGGGTGGCTCTGTGCACTCAATTGATGCAAACCCAACATGAGGATCGCGTATATTTTTTCCATAACAATAGGGCCATCCATAATTTTTTCCTTGCTCGATAATATTGATCTCGTCGGGAGGAGTATCATTCGTCAAATAATCACGACCCATCTCGGTGGCCCACACCTGGTTGTCCAGAGGATTAGTGGTCATGAAAACCGAATTTCGCAACCCTTGTGCAAAAGGTGCAGTCTTTGGTGTAATTGAATTCAGATTTATCTCAAGGACTGCTGCGCGACGAGGATCTGTTTCTTCACACGCATCACACGATGATCCAACCGAAACCAACAATCGGGTGACATATTCACTGGGAACTGGCAATAATGTACGCGTCAGATTTCTGCCGCCAGCGGGGAGTTGGGCAACAGTACGAACAAACACGGCTTTCTTGCTCACCGTGTCATAAGAATATTCACCCACACGATTTGGTTCAGCGATATAGAGCAAACAGTCAGGATTACATACAAACGCCATACCGTGGGGCCGATATAAATCTTTTACTACAACAATCTTTGCGTCTGCTGTTCCATCATTATTAGAATCAGGCAATGCGACAACTTCCCCTTTAGAAGGAACACTGGCAAGCACGACACCTACAGGGTCAGTAATCAAAACACGAGGATTAGTTAAATCCTTTGCAAATATATTCATTGACCATCCTTCTGGAATAGAAAGTTTAGTATTATTTATTCCCTGCTGCGAGATAGGAGAAACAGCGTGAATGTCAGGCACTTCTGCTGTATCCACTAACACAGGAGGGGTCGTCTTTTGTGGCTGCTCTGAGTAATAAATAAACATAGTGGCCAAAACACCCACACACACCGCAATAAATCCTGTAAGAATATAATTCAACTTTCTCATGAGTTTTTATCGATAAAAAAATAATCGTGTACACTATATAACATATAGTATTAGGTCGTTGTCCATTGACAAAAGGAGCACTCTTCATGAAACATGCATTTCATTTTTTGTTTGGTTATTCTTTGTTCATTCTCCCTCTTTTGGACGTTGCTTGCAATAGTGTTGAGCCAGTCATCCTCCCATCTTCCATTACTCCTTCACTATCTTCGGCTCCATTTATAATGCAAACAGTCAATCCAACTAGTGTTCCATCCACTTCTGTTATGACTCCCCCTACGACACCCGTCCCCGCACCGGAAACACAGACAGGACTGACTCAGACATGGACTGCTTCTGCGCCTCCAACAGAAGTATCAGGATTTACAACAGTAATTACCGGTCCAGCTGAATTCATATTTAATACTTTCATTCGAACATGCCTGATTATTCCCGACTATATCGTAAATCTGACTGCGTATGCTACTTCATCAACATGGACACCACTGCCGTATAGTAAAGACAATGATGATGTAGTAATACCCACTCGATCAATTATGATGTCTCGATCATATGGATATAATCTCTATACACCAGATAATCTTTTTAGTACTTTCAAAGGAACCGTACCAAAAGAAGCATCATACACGTTAGTCCTTATTCATGGCAATAATCAAGAGTCAAAACAGAATACACTGTTCCGTTGGTATCGTCTCATAGAATACTTTAAACAATATCCTGAGGAATATAAACGAATCGGATCACCATTTATTTTATTATTCCAATATGATTCTCATGTTTCAATAGGAGAAAATGGTATTGAACTGAAAAATGAGCTTGAAAAACATGCACTTAAAACGCCGATATTACTGTTGGGTCATAGTAGGGGAGGATTAGTTGCACGCGCAGCGCGTAGTGTTCAATATGACCCCACGCGATGGATGGGAATCGTCCAACTCTCGTCACCTAATCACGGAAGTCCACTGCTTATCCCCGAACTAATGATGCCTGCATTTTCCTCTCAACCACTGAAAGAAATTAAGAAAATAATATATTTCAAGACCATAGTAGAGTGGAATGCGTTATCGTCAAGTTCTCCATCGGAAAGTATTTCGAAGTTGATAAAAGATATGGGACACAGTTTATTAAGTGATGGTACTCGCTCGTTATTCTTTGATGGTGTTACGGTACCCATTCCAACAGGAACATACACTATCTTAAAATTTCCTCCTATCACGGGTACTGTTGACCCTCATGTACGACAAGGCATGCACTGTTTTCCCAATATTCCCCCTGCTCGAAACTTTATGCATTTGGTTGAAAATAATAATCCGCCTGAATGTACATATAACTACATGGATGCACTTCATTTATGGGAGTATGGAACAGGAATTATAGCTGACACTATTTCACACGCAGGATACTTGAGTAAAGAATGGGAAAAAGAAGATGAAGCGCGTGAGTTTGCAAATGCGTCGGCTTCGTCAATTGTACAATTTTTTGACCAGCAGGTTGATGAAGAATTTGAAAGAAAAGGATTGAATTGGCTTTCAACGCAGTTTATGTTCATTCCTACCGCGCCCATGTCTCCAGCAGAAACAGATTACCGCATTAACGACGGTATGGTAGATATTGCGTCACAATGCGATCTCGCGGCAGGTGAAACCGTCTTTTCAAGTAATAATGGAACCTTGATCGTCAATCAAAATTCTATAAATTCTCGCATACGCAACACTTTAGGCTGTATTATTCACAAAGACATGAATCACGCTGACATGGTTGAAACGCAAGACCCAACATACTGGCACAGTATTACCGATTCCCTATTTACTATTGTCCAAAGATATCACGAACGATATAACGGCATCGCCAGCGGCCTTTATGAGGATGATATAAAAGCGATCTATAAACTTTTTAATATTGAACCAGTTGAATCAAAAGAAACGGTTATTATTATCAAATATTATGGTGGCTGGAAAATTACTATCACATCATTAGGAAGCCAAAAAAACATCACTCGCGAAGACTATTACATTAAAAAAGAGGGAAGCAAGTGGTGTACAGCAAATGAACAAGAATTGACTAAGAATAAATAGAATCACAATATCCAACCCTAGGTGTATAACCTGGGGTTATCTTTTGAATAACTAGGGGAACAGTCAGGGGACAAATATACAATAGAGAGAGGATAAGTAGAGCATTTTGATATATCATCCAGAACTACCCTGTATTACCCCCAAACTCAATTCATGTTATAGACCCACCTATTCGCTTTTTATCCCCTCAGGCCATCACTGAAAGTTGGCTTACAGTAAGGATCACTAGACTTATCCCCTCTATCCACAACCCTTATTAGTATTATTGTTATCCCTTTTAAATATTTATGAATTCTTTTAATAATACGTAAAGTTGAATTAATCTGTGGGTAAACCTATAATGAAGCTATACAGAACAACCGTGTCTTAAAGGACATTACACATGCACCAAGTGTGATTCTGCTGAATCACATGATATCTGTCGAATCACTTATGTATCTTGAGAAACTCGAAATACAAGGCTTCAAATCTTTTGCCCAAAAAACGACGCTCGTCTTCCCTCTTACCAATGACCATACAAAAGGTATCACGGCTGTAGTCGGACCCAATGGTTCAGGAAAGTCGAATATAGCTGATGCGATGAGGTGGGTATTGGGAGAGCAAAGTTCAAAACAGCTCCGAGGAAAGAAATCCGAGGATATTATTTTTTTTGGCTCACAAACAAAATCACGCTTGGGGTACGCCGAGGTATCGATGTATTTTAATAATGAAGACGGTGCATTCCCTCTTGATTATCCCGAAGTGGTTATAACACGTCGTTTATATAGAGACGATCAATCTCAGTATTTCCTTAACCACAATCCCGCCAAGTTGTCCGATATTATTCTTCTACTTGCCCAAGCTCACGTGGGACAAAAGAGCTATAGCGTCATCGGTCAAGGTATGATTGATACGATAATCAACGCCACTCCCGCTGATCGGAAAGATTTTTTCTATGAAGCGGCTGGTGTACGTGCGTATCAAATAAAAAAAGATTCAGCACTTTCAAAATTACGCCAAACCGAAACCAACGTTGCTCAAGTTACATTACAGCTGGCTGAATTAGAGCCAAAACTCAAATATCTTAAACGCCAAATGGGACGCCTTGCCCAACGAGAACAGTGGGAAGCTGAATACAGGGCGGTCGCGCGGCAATATTACAATCATCAATGGAACATTCAACAAAAACGTCTGGATGTCCTCAAAAAACAAGAACAAGAATTAAAATCACAGATTGCAAATATCCAAGAAAAACTCACAGGTCTGCAGTTGTCATTTTCAACGCTTGAAAATTCTTCAACGGAACAAAATCGCCGCACTCAAGAATGGGAATTAACGCGACAACTCAACGAATTGTATCGTCAACAGAGAGAAATTCTGTCCCATATTGCGTTGATCGAAGGACGTCTTGAACTTGCTCTTGAAAAACAAGGACAAGCCCACATTTCTTGGATCACTCGCCGTATCGAAGACGTGCAAGTTTTGCAAAAAGAACTTACTCGCCAGAAAGAAGTTATCATTATACAACAAGCGGCACTGCAAGAAGAGATTACTCGACTCACTACTTTGAAAGACAATTTTCTTTTGCAGAAAAAAGAAAAAGAAAGCGCCCTCTCCCCCATTAGTACCGATAAGGTGCTCGCTGAAACAATGAGCGACCTTGAATCACTGATAGTTACTCGCAATTTGTTAGTGCAAGAATCAGAAACGCTTGAACGGCTCACATCATTTGTGCAGTCACTGTATGAAAAAATTGATGTCATGGCTAGTCGTTTCACTTCACTGAAATCAGCACCGTCCCATAATGAAACAATCCGTATTGAATTACATGCGATAGAAAAAGAATATACTACAATACTGACATCACTCGAGCAATCACGCGTGCAATTTCAAGTTGCTCATGAACGACTAGAAAGCATTACTACACAAGAAATAACAGCCAAACGTGAAGAAGAAAAATTGCAAGGAGAATTGCTCTATTACGGAAGCGACGACAAAAAAGAACGCGATGCGACACTGCACAATGAAAAAGAAAAAGCACAGCAATCATTGGTGGTACTTGCCACCCAAATCACTGACCTTGAAACTCAACTCGCTGATGTACGTGCGAATGAAAATGTCTCTCGTTCACAAGTGTTTACGTTGCAAAAAGAAATTCAGACAGTTCAAGAAAATCTTCGTGAACATGAACAACGATTTTCTCTTAATCAAGTCGAGTGCGCAAAATATAATGCGCATCGTGATGATCTTTTGGAAAAACTTTGTGAAGACTTAGCTGTTTCACCCGATATTCGTATGGAACTCCGATCTCAGATTGAAAGTGTGGCGTCGATGTTAGGATTTAATGCCGAGTATATATTATCTGAGGTTGCCGAACATGAACGAACGATGTATCAACTCAAAAACAAGCTCGCCAGTATCGGTATGATCGATAAAGAAGAAGTCGCGGAATATGAAGAAGCAAAAAATACCGTGGAATTTCTACAAACACAGCTTGATGATCTCTTTAAAGCTCGCACATCGCTGGAAGGAGCAATTGAAGAACTGGATACAATAATAAAAACGCAATTTGAGTCGTCCATGAAGCATATTAATCGATCGTTTAACGAATATTTCCAAGAAGTATTTCGCGGAGGCACCGCGACATTGATCTTGCACAAAGAAACTCCTATCGTTGATACAGAAAATGAAACAGTCGTGGAAGGAGATGAAGAAGAAAAGAAAGCATACCAAGACGAAATCGCCGGCGTTGAAATCCAAGCCACTCCCCCAGGAAAAAAATTACAAAGTATCAGCTTTTTGTCGGGCGGTGAAAAAGCACTGACATCGATCGCTCTGATTTGCGCGATTATGGCGCATAACCCCTCCCCTTTCGTGGTCCTGGATGAAGTTGACGCGGCCCTCGATGAGTCTAATGCGCACCGTTTTTCTTATATCCTTACTCAGCTTTCTCACAAGACTCAGTTTATTGTCGTCACGCACAATCGTGTGACAATGCATATTGCCCAGCGCCTATACGGGGTTACAATGGGCGGTGACGGGGTTTCTTCGGTCGTTAGTCTTGACATTGATGGGGTAACTGATATATTGAACAAACGATAACGGTCTGCTATTGTAATGGCCGTATAGAGTTAATATAAACGCTATGTTAATGATTCGCCTCGCTCGCGGAGGAAAGAAAAATCGACCGTTTTACCGTGTTGTTATCTCTGAAAAGAGTAAAGACTTGTACGGTGATTCACTTGAGATCCTTGGTTTTGTAAGCCCTGTGGCTCCAAAACAAGTAGAACTCAAAGCTGATCGTATTAAGTACTGGCTTTCAGTAGGGGCAAAAAGCTCACCTCGCGTCCATAATCTCTTGGTAGACGAGAAGATTATTGACGAGCCAAAGATCAAAAAACTCTTTGCGCCAAAGGTAGAAACCTCAACCGCTGAAGCAACCGCATAAAACCCTTATTTATCAACTAAAGCAATACCTATTTGAGGTATGAAAAAAGTTGACAAAAAGGGTTTTTTGTGCTATAGTAATAGTATGATATATTTAATATATTACTAACTATAAGTTGAAGTAACCGTATGACAGACCAACAGTTTGTTGAGACCGTAGTACAGGCGATCGTATCTCATCCAGAGGATGTGACTACTGAGCGCAAAGTGGATGAAATGGGGGTATTGATTACTCTCCATATCAATCCGGAAGATATGGGATATGTGATTGGACGCGAAGGCCAGACCGCTCGCGCAATTCGCACCCTTCTCCGTATTGTCGGAGCAAAGAATAACGCACGTGTGAACCTCAAGATTCACGAACCAGAAGGTTCACGAGGTCCTCGTCGCGCTGATACTGCTACTTCTACCGCTTCTGCGCCTATAGAAACAAGCATTATCGACGACTTCCAGATGTAAATTAGCTCATTGAGCGAAAGAAAAACCTACTTTTTAGTAGGTTTTTCTTACATTTACAAAGAAATACGGTAATGAGCTAAAAAGATTATATTTATAATGAATTAAATGTCTAAAATACTCTTGACAAATGTTGAGTTTTATGCTATACTTAGAATATAGAAATGAATAATTGTATTGATGAAAAGGAGAAAAATAATGTTTGCATGTCCAGTTTGCGGAAAGAGTCTTCGTGCCGAGCATGATACAAGAAAATATTTTGTGTCATTAGCTGAAGGAGAACATGCTTGGGACCACGAAAAAATGCCCACTGAAGTAACACACTTTGCAGGTCCCTGCCCAAGTGGTTGCGGGACATTTGGATTCTATATACCTGTTGGTCAAAAATTTTAATATAATAAACGAAAATCACATACCAAAGGATATGTGATTTTTTATTTCTCATCTTTCAAATATTTCCTCCCCACGAACTCATCCGGCGCACATTGCATGTGTGCTTTTTTATCTATACACTACCATTACTACTATGCGCTTCGACATCATCACCATTTTTCCTCACCTCTTGGATTCCTATCTCGCGGAAAGCCTTTTAAAACGTGCTCAAAATAATAATCTTTTGTCGATCAATACACACGATATACGCGAATACACTAACGACCCTCATAAAAAAGTTGATTCTACTCCTTATGGCGGCGGTCCCGGAATGGTGTATCAGGTAGAGCCTGTTGTAAATACCCTCGAAGCGATCCCTCGTAGTCCAAAAAACTTGGTGATTCTTACTTCCCCTCGCGGAAAGCCGTTTACTCAAAAAATGTCCCAGCAATTGGCAAAATATGACCAGCTAATCTTTGTTTGTCCTCGCTACGAAGGTATCGACGAACGGATCAAGAAGTATATCGACAAGGAGGTCTCAATTGGCCCGTACGTGCTCAATGGGGGTGAAATCGCTGCAATGGTCATGATTGAGGCGATATCCCGTCATATACCCGGTGTATTGGGTAAAGCGAGCTCTCTGGAGGAAGAGTCGTTTTCCAAAGAAGGGATTTTAGAGTATCCTCAATACACACGACCGGAAGTGTTTCGTAAAAGTCGTGTTCCAAAAGTACTTCTTTCGGGTAACCATAAGAATATTAGGGAATGGAGGGACAAAAAGTCCCGCAAAACGACCCCTTCGGGGCAAAAATAGTTAAAACTGGGGATATCTTGGGGAAACTATTGATTCTTGACAGATTTTCGTTATAATTATAGTATCTAAACGTTGTATTTTATTAACAAACCATATTCGTTAGACAGTCTTTTGCGCCAATAGCGACTTGAAGGCAGAAGAGAGGAGTTCTTGTGGAAGGACTTCCCTCTTTTTTCTTCGAAATAGCTCGTACGCGATGCATATCGAGGAGAAGATCTTTTCATTCATTAAGTGACAGACAATTTCTATAGGGGGCAACCCCAATAGGGATCTCGCAATTTCTGTTTTTTATAGAGCAAGCTCAAATCTCTTTATAAGAGTTTGATTCTGGCTCAGGATGAACGCTGGCGGCGTGTCTAAGGCATGCAAGTCGAACGAATTTTCTTGAGTAGCAATACTTAATAAGATGAGTGGCAGACGGGAGAACAACACATTGGTAACCTACCCCGGAGTTTGGCATAACCCGTCGAAAGATGGGCTAATTCCGAATACGTTCCATGACTTATGGTTGTGGAAGAAAGGAGTAATTCACTCTGGGAGGGGCCTATGGCTCATCAGCTAGTTGGTAGGGTAAAAGCCTACCAAGGCTACGACGAGTAGCGGGTGTGGGAGCACGACCCGCCTCACAGG